>CAZBRE010000127.1:0-10585 GCA_964494065.1 uncultured Alphaproteobacteria bacterium | reverse complement strand
AATCGCCGGCACGACCACCACCCAGGCCTATTGTCTCACCTTGGCAATCTACGGACACGACGGCGATGTCCAACGATGTCTGACTTAGGGCGCTAGGCGGGCATGCCGCAGGCGGCGGCTCATATCCGCTTATGATGCGGTGCGGGCACTAGTGGCACCATGAACGGTGTCGGCTTGTGACCCATAGGGGATATCGACCGGCAATCAACCGTGTTGCGGGTTATCCGATGTTACGCCACTGCCGACAAAAATGAGATCGGATTTCCCGAGCGATGTATCGTACCTCGACCCTACGGTTTGCCTTCAGACGATTTGGATTTGGCATTCCGCCACACACCGAAACGCATGTGCCCACTCGCGAGGGAATAATTCAATCGGCCCGGATTTCCTATACCGATACCCAGCGGTCCAAATTGTTCGTTGAGCAATAGCCGCGCCACTACGACCGTTTCGCCGGACATGGCGCTCGTCTGATTGCTGTCGGCACCCCAGACAATCAATTGCCGAACACATTCAGTCCCGCCATACGCCGTAGGCCCTGCAAAGACTAACCTCCGCACGGACTAACCTAAGTGAGGGCGGCGGGGCGGCCCATCATCGATAGTGATCCCAGCGCGCCGATCGAGTGATCGGGCGAGAACAACGCATTTAGTTCTATTCCCTAAAGGAGATTTCAATGCACCGACCACTGCATGCAACCCTTGTCGGTTGCCTGGCCGCCGCGTCAATCGCGATAGGCGGTGCCACCGCGTCGCAGGCCCAGATTGTCAAATTCAATTGGGGCAACGGCGACCTCAAGTTCAAGCTCTTGCCGAATTGCCTCGATGATAAACCGCGGGCGAGCCACTACTCGGTGCGCCAGAACGCACGCGCCGCGGGCTATCGCCACGTTCGCGCCATTGCCTATCACGGGCGCAAATTCAATGCCGCTCATCGCTGCGGCTTCTATCGCGCCATTGCGGCGCGCGGCAACCGCCAGTTCGCGCTCTATTTCGACGCGGACTCCGGTAATCTGATTTCGGTCCGCGTGATCGGGCGCGGTGGCGCACAGCCGCAGCGCCTGAGCGAGCAGCAGATCGAACGCCGTCTGGCCCGCCAGGGTTGGAATCGCATTCGCAACATTCGCTTTGTTGACCGCGGCAACGACGATTTCTACGTTGTGCGGGCGCGCAAGGCGGGCGTCGTCTACCGTGTCTGGATTGATGCGAGCAGCGGCAAAGTCGAGCGCACGAAGCGCCTGACCCCCGAGCACGCCAGCAAGCAGGATGTACGCCGAACCCTGCGGCATCATGGTTACGCGAAGATCCGCAACCTGCGTTTCGTCGACCGCGGCGCCAAGGAATACTGGGTAAGCCACGCGTCCAAGGGCGGCCACGACTACCGGGTCTTCGCCGAAGCCGACACGGGCAAGCCCTACCGTCGTGTGCGGCTGGATAACGACCGCGCGAGCGCTGCCGATGTGCGGCACAACTTGCGGGCGGCCGGTTATAGGAAGATCCAGAACCTTCACTTCGTCGACCGCGGCAAGCGCGAATTCTACGTTGCCCTCGCCATGCGCGGTGGGCAGCAGTACAGGGTTTGGCTGGATGCCGAGGACGCCGAGATCCGCCGCGCCAAGCGGGTGAACTAACCCACCCGTCTTGTATCAAATCTCCAATTTGGCGCTGTTCCGGACGCCGGCCGTGGCCACCAGCCCGGTCGGTGCTCCCGGATAACCGACCTTTGACCGCGCGTCACGCGCAGCCTGTCCATCTCTCGGATCACAACAAAAAGGGAGGATTTCGGTGCCCAAGACCAAGGAAGTCATTGACGTGAAAACGCGCAAGCTCCCTTTCAAGCTAACGCCCTTGCCCTATGCCGCGGACGCTCTTGCGCCGCACATGTCGACAGAGACTCTGTTGGTACATTACGGCAAGCACCATCGGAAATACGTCGACAAGCTGAACAGCCTGATCGATGGCACCAAATACGCAGAGATGACACTGCCCGAGATCATTCGCGTGGCACATGGCAATGCGGACGACCGCGCGGTGTTCAACAACGCTGCGCAGACCTGGAACCACGACTTCTTCTGGCAATCGATGACCGCGGACGATGGTGGCGGGGCACCGGCCGATACAATGCTTTCGCGTCAAATGGCCGAGGCGTTCGGTGAACTCGACGGCTTCAAGGAAGCGTTCGTCGAAGCGGCAACCGGGCAATTCGGGAGTGGATGGGTTTGGCTGGTAGCGCAACCGGACGGGTCGCTGTCAATCGAAAAGACCGGTAACGCCGAGAACCCGTTGATCGGCGACACAACGCCATTGCTGACTTGCGACGTCTGGGAGCACGCCTACTACCTGGACCACAGGAACCGGCGCGCCGATTTCGTCGCCAGGTTCCTCGACCATCTGGTGAACTGGAACTTCGTGGCGGACAATCTGGCCGCGATCAGCACGGATAACGATCGTGGGCTGCGTTCGGCGGTTGGATAATGCGGTGGGGTAGGCGGCCCATCAGGATGCTGGTTCGACCGCCCCAATCCCGACAATCGCTGATGAACCTCATTTCGGGGGAGCGGTAGACCATGACCTCGAAGGCCCCGATCAACCCGGTCAGTATTGAACGCGCCGGCGTCGAACGCCCCGCCAGCGGCCGGCACGGTACAGGCACGGCCGATCCCGCAAGGACGAGCCGACGCCGCAACTTGGCGATCTACGCCCTTCTGGTGCTGGCCGCCTTTTATACGCTCTATCTTGCGCGCGACCTTTTCATTCCAATCGCGCTCGCGGTCATGCTTGCCTTGGTTCTGTCGCCGCTTACCCGGTTCATCACGCGGCTGGTGCGATCGCGGACCACGGCGGCAGGCATCGTAGTCATTGGCTTGGTGGTGACGACAGCCTCGGGCGCAACGTTGGTATACGGACCGGTCGCAAGCTGGGTGCAAAGCCTGCCCCGAAACCTTTGGATTCTCGAATACAAGCTCAACGCGATCACCAAGCCGATTGACGAGATCCGCAAGGCCGTCGAGAAGGCCGAAACGGCCGCCAAGGGTGGCGGCGATGAAAGCAAGTCTGCCGAAGTTGTCGTCAAGCGGCCCGGGTTGCTGAGCCAGTTTTTGGGCGGGGTGCAGATCGCCACCGTCCAGCTCGTGCTGGTCCTGATCCTCCTCTACTACCTCTTGTCATCGGGACATTTTCTGGCCGAAAAGGCTGTGAACCTGATCCGGTCGGAGGACCGGCGCGCGAGTCTATCCACCATATTGCTGCAGATCGAGCGCCAGACCTCTCAGTTCCTGTTCGCGATCACGGTGATCAATATTGCTTTGGGCGTCGTGATCGGCCTCGCCATGTTCGCGCTCGGCATACCCAACGCTCTGATGATCGGCATCGCCGCCGGCTTGCTCAACTTCATCCCGTACCTCGGTCCGCTGACGGTCATCGCTATGATCCTGCTGATCGGCATGACAAATTTCAGCGGTGTTGCTGCCGGATTCGTCGCCGCCGGGATCTATCTCACGATCGTTGCGGTTGAGAGCGAGATCGTGAAGCCGCTGGTGATGGGGCGCCGCTTCGCAGTCAATCCGGTGCTCATCATCGTCAGCCTCGTCGTGTGGGGCTGGCTATGGGGTGTTGCGGGATTGCTAGTCGCCATCCCCATCCTCGTGGCCTTCAAGGTTGTCTGCGACCATGTCGACGAGCTGTCTGCCGTGAGCGAATGGCTCGGCGCGCGCGGCGGCACCGGCGATGACGATCGGGACCGGCCGCGCTGGCCGATTCGCCTATTCCGTCGTGTGATGGGAAGCCCGGCGGGCACGTAGCCCCGTGGGCCTCCGAAACTTAGTTAGGGACTTGGGTTCGCCTGCGCCTATCGATCAAGCAGCTGCTGTATTGATCGCCTGAAATCCGGGCTGGAACCGGTGACGACACCGAGGGCAAGGGCGATCGCGGCGGCCTCCTTGGGCGAGGCCTTGATCTCGCGCACCACCGCGTCGATGACCGGAGACAGGCCCTGGCTGTCAGCAGAGTGAGCGGGCTGGCGCGCGGCGGTCATAGCGCGGCGCAGATACCCGGCGGCCCACAAGAGCACCGCAAACCCGACCGATGCGCCGCCCACGATCGCCGCCGCCCAGTGCGGGGCAAGCGAGGTCGTCAGTGCCAGATAGGAGCTCACAATCAAGAAAATGATGCCCATGACGGCCGCGAAAATCGCGGCCGCAAGCCACACCAACTGCCGGAGCGGCGGCGCAACCGTCCGGCTCATCACCGCCGCAAGCGACAATGCGATGATGCCTTCGATCTGCGAAGCGCCGTTCTTGTCAGTGGAGGTCATGGATGCCGCTACCGGCGGTCGAGCAGTTTCCCGAGCAGGAAGCCGGCGCCAAAAGCAATCCCGACCGAGGTCAGCGGCCGCGCCTCGATCTCGCCTTCGACCGACCGCACGATCTTGGCGCCCTTTTCCTTGAGCTGCTCCGCCTTCTCGCCGGCGGCCTTGAATGTCCGCTGCTTTTGGGAATTGGCGGCGTCGCCCATCGACGACATCATCGCCGCCATGTCTTTGCGTAACGCTGCAAAGTCGCGTTTCAGAGCTTCGAGGTCTTCGCCGGCATTGGAGCCCGCTGTTTTGGTTGTGACCATGAGATCCTCCGTTTCGATCGTTTCTGGATATGCGCCCGTCCGGTTCGGATAGCGCGACTGACTCAATTTAGGGTTGATGCTTGACCTTGTTGCGCTTAACGGCGATGCGCGGACACTCCCCGGGAAACGCCGGTATATCCTCGCCGATTCCCAGAAACCCGCCAGGGGTGGCAAGCGCGGAACTGAACCGCCCGATTGACCAGGCGATATCCTCGATCTCGCCGAGCCGTTTGTCTTCCGGGCCGCGGAAATCCGAGCGGATCATCGAGTCGAGGCGTGGCACGTTGCGGGTTTCCCGCAGTCGGCGACTCCGCAACCAACAATCGCGGGCGCCGTTGCTCCAGTAATCATTTTCGTCATGTTCGTCCTCCGGATTGATGCCCATGGGGGAGCCGTCATGACCGGCACCATATCGGGGCAGTCCGAGGACGGCACGATCATAGGTTAGCAATGCCGACGTCACAGACCGCAGGCGGCACGGGCAGTAAAGCCCGTTCTCACTAAGCCAGGTTAGCAAGCCTAGCCACCGCCGGCCCTAGCATCGCGACAACCGATCTATTCAAGCGTTTGAAAGCGATGGCGTGCGATGGCACCACATTCAAATACTCCAGTAATTTGCCGGCATATCCGCAATCCATTGCTTGCGGACGGCGCCCGCCATAGCCGAACGCGCTGCGACTCTACGCCGGTTGGGGATGCCATCGAGCGGGGCCACGAGGCGGAAGACAGTCCCGAAAGGCCGTTTGGTCACATAGATGGCCAGAAATTCCAGCACTCCATTGCAGTAACCGGCGGCCGAGTTCGCGCGATCCGCTTGAAATCATTCGGGAGGCTGTTGTGCGGGCGCTGGGCTGGCGTGGCCTCTGCTTTCTTCGCGTTCACGTGCAACGGATTGCTGCTGGCGATGGCGAGCTTCTATGTCGCCTTTCTGAGCGACGCCGTGAACTCCCATCGGTTGCGGGCGGTCACGCAGTATCAGCCCGAGCTCGCGACCCTCGCATATGATGCCGGGGGTCGCCAAATTGGCCGCCACGGCGCCGTCAACCGGCACTTCGTTCCTTTGGAGAAAATTCCGCAAACCGTTCGCAATGCCTTTATCGCGGCAGAGGATCGGCGATTTTACAGGCATGCCGGCATAGACTATCGCGCTACTTTTCGCGCGATCTTGACGAACCTTCACCTCTATGATGGCCCCGGCGTGATCGTCGGCGGCTCCACGATCACGCAGCAGGTAATCAAAAACCTACTGCTGACCCCCCGGAAGACCCTTCATCGAAAGATCCAGGAGTTGGCGTTCGCAATACAGTTGGAGCGTACCACCTCCAAGGATCGTATTCTCGAAGTCTACCTTAACCACATATATCTGGGACGCGGTGCATACGGCGTTGGCGCGGCGGCGCCGGCTTATTTCGACAAGCCGCTCGATGCGCTTTCCGTTGCCGAAGCTGCCACGCTGGCGAGCCTACCGAAAGCGCCGAGCCGATACGATCCCGCCGTCCACCCCGATCGGGTGAGGCACCGACGGGACCGCATCATCGATCGTATGCTCGAATACGGATACATCACATATGCGCAGGCTCGGATTGCGAAGGCCGCACCTTTGCGTGTTGACCCCAAGCGCGGCCCCGCGATCGCGCCCGGCACGGAATACTTCGTGACAGAGGTCTATCGCCGCCTGGCGGACCGGTATGGCACCCAAGCCTTCGAGACGGCGGGTTTCCGTGTATCGACCACGTTGCGACGGCCGGTTCAGAAGCTCGCCATCGTCGCTCTGCGCAAGGGTCTGGTGGACTACGATCGCCGTCACGGCTGGCACGGTCTAATCGGAAATATTTCCGGACGCGCCAATTGGCGAACCGAGTGGCCGGAGCTCCTGTCGCACGTCGCGCGCCCGCGCGGCACCGGGGCCTGGCAGCTTGCCGTGGTGCTTACCGTCACGCCGATCGACGCAGAGATTGGCGTCGCCGACCGACATCGCGGCCGCATCGCCTTGAACGAATTAAATTGGGCCCGACCGCAGGTCACCATGCGCCCGAACGACGGGCTCTATTTCAAGACCGCCGGCAAGCCGGTGAGCAGGCCAGGCGATGTATTAAAAGAAGGCGACATCATTCTCGTAGAGCGACTGCCGACCGGCGCGGTGGCGGGCAACGGCAAAAACAGTTCTTCCGCCGGTCGCGGAAAAGCAGAACGCCAATATGGCCTCCGGCAGATCCCCGAGGTGCGGGGCGCAATCGTCGTGATCGATCCACAATCCGGCCGTGTGCTGGCGCTCTCGGGTGGGTTCAGCTTTTGGCGCGATCAGTTCAATGCCGCCACACAAGCCTGGCGACAGCCAGGGTCAGCGTTCAAGCCCTTCGTTTATTTGGCGGCCATGGAGAACGGCTTCAATCCGGCGACAATTGTCGCGGACGAACCACTCAGCATCACGGTGTCCGGCACGGAAATCTATAGGCCCACGAACTTCAGCAGGAAATATCTGGGCGAGATTACCATTCGCACGGCACTGGAACATTCGCGCAACATTCCGACAATCCGTGTCGCAATGCATGTCGGACTGAAAAAAATCGCCCTGCTGGCGGAGCGCGTGAAGATCGCTGATTCGGTGCTGGCCGTGCCCGCCATGGCGCTGGGCGCGGTTGAGACGACGCCGCTTCGCCTGGCAGCGGCCTACGGCGCCCTCGCCAATGGCGGCAAGTATATCCGGCCGGCCCTGATCGACGAGATCCGCGACCGCGACGGTAAATTGCTGTTCCGCCACAGCGTGCCGGCCTGCGCCAATTGCGGACATTTCCGCGCTGGCTTGGCCGCCGGTGCGCCGATCCTCGGTTCGGTTGAGCCGATCGCCGATCCGCGCAGCATATATCAGATCATCTCTATGCTTCGCGGCGTGGTTCAGCAGGGCACCGGCTATACAGTCGGGCAGCTCGGCAAGCCGATCGCCGGCAAGACCGGTACCACGAACGACTTCCGCGACGCCTGGTTTGTCGGCTTTACCCATCGTACGGTCGTGGCGGTCTGGATCGGTTTTGATCAGGGGCGCAGCCTTGGCCCGGGCGAGTCGGGATCGATTGCGGCTGCGCCGGTGGTGCGCGACTTCTTCGAAATTGCGCTCAAGGGGCGCAAGGGCCATGAGTTCGAGCCACCCAAGGGCCTCGTCCGCGTAAGGATCGAGTTGCCGCCGAAAAAGAACGAAGCGACAAGCGGCGAGGGCGATGACGACGTTGGATTGGACGGAGAAGAGCAACCGCTCCGCGTCGTCTACGAGTATCTAAAGGTCAATCCTACGACGCCAAATGCGGTGGTCGTCGTAATGCGCGGCAGTCAGGTCGAAGTTGTAGGCGGCGAACGCGGCGATGATGCCGGATCGGGCAATTCGATAAAGCAGGATGCGGTCGCAGGCATAACAAAAGAGCGGATGCGCCAACGCGCCCAGAGGAATAGGCCCAGTCAACGGAACCGGCACCCGACATGGGTCGATCGTCCTGACTCGAGCTATCGGAATTATTGATCGGCCCCAAAACTCTTCGCGCATGGGTGCGAAGCCAACTTTGGTTTGTGGCGCTTGCTCGCCCGCCCAATCGGAATCCGACAAACCGCGCCCAATGGTGAACGCCTCCGTTGGCGCGACAGCCGGCTGGCCGGATACGACGCCGACCATTTCGATCAACCGATTCCTTGGGCCAAGATCGTCGAATGATCGGGTGCCGTCGCCGAGGTGCAAACGCCAGGCCGCTCTGGCGTCTCTGAAGCAACAGCGACAGCAAAGGGAGAGGCTCTGCATCGGGTGTCCCGGCCCCGCCGCGCAGGACAAAAAAGAGGGCCGGCAGAGCCGGCCCGAGAAAGTGACGGTATGGGGAGGAGTGTACCGAACCAACCGGTAAACAGAGCCGCCGCGTAAACTGGGGCGCTGTTTGCCGTCATTCCGGCACTTCAATTTTCGCACTATCGGAGCACTTGGAGCGCCGCGCACTAACGTGGATCAGCCACGAACAGTGCACCAGCGATCAATATATGCATCGTGAGATTGGTGCGTGACCGGCCCTGTCCGAGATGGTGCGTCATTCGCGCATCATGGAACCGCAATTTTTCACACTTGCCGCAGGTTCAAATCCTGGGCGCGCAAACGCTGCAACGTGCTAGGGAAGGACTCAAAGGAACTGAGCATGCATATCGAAATTAGTACGGACAGGAATATCAGCGGGAGTGATCGCCTAATAGGCCACGCCAAAGGGATCATACAGCACGCTCTCATCCATTTCAGCGGTCAGATTACGAGGGTGGAAGTCCATCTCTCAGACGCGAATGGCGCTAAGGCCGGGCAATATGACAAACACTGCATGATTGAAGTCCGACTAGAGGGACGTCAGCCCACTGCCGTCACGCACGTGGCAGCGACCTTGGACCAAGCGGTAAAGGGTGCGGCTGGCAAGCTGAAGAGATCGCTTAAGAGTACCCTGGGCCGGTTGCAGGACGAAAAGTAACCTGTCCGCGTCCCCCCGCAGGCAATGCCAATGTTCGCAGCAGCGTCATAGGCGGACGGGGCTCGGCTGGCGGTATTCGCGGCGCCCAGGTTGCTTGGTAAAGGCAGATTGCGACGGTACGCGTTCCTAATACCGTTGAACCATGGAATCGAACATCGCTCCTTGTCTTGTCTGGCCATGGCAGATCGTGTCGCTCTTTATCGGCACGTTCGTGCAAAAGGATGCGGTTCGAAGCGCCGGCAGCGGAGCGAAGTCGTGAGCGACGATCCATACAAGACCCTCGGCGTCGCCAAGGACGCATCGAAGGCCGAGATCAGCAAGGCCTACCGCAAGCTCGCCAAGGAGCTGCATCCTGATCTCAATCCTGGCGACCGCGACGCCGAGGAGCGGTTCAAGAAACTCTCCGCGGCCTATCAGCTCCTCAAGGACCCTGAAAAGCGCAAACGCTACGACAACGGCGAGATCGACGCATCCGGCGCCGAAAAGCCTCAGCAACGGTACTACCGCGAATACGCGGACGCAGGGGAGGCGGGGCGGTATCACTCGACGGCCGGCTTCCAGGACTTCGCGGACGTCTCCGACATATTTGCCGACCTGGTCGGCCGGCGCGATGGGGCGCGCGGGTCCCGCACCGCCATGCGCGCCCGGGGTCCGGACATTCACTACCGGATGGAGGTAGCATTTCTTGAAGCGGTGAACGGCGCCAAGCGCCGCATCACCATGCCCGACGGCAAGACGATCGATCTAACGATCCCCGCGGGCACGCGGAACGAGAGCGTGCTACGGCTTAAGGGCAAAGGCCATCCGGGGCTCGGCGGCGGCCCCTCCGGCGACGCGCTGGTCGAGATCGCGGTTCTGCCCCACCACCTGTTCCGGCGTAAAGGCGACGACATCCTCATCGACCTTCCGATCACCCTCGATGAAGCGGTGCTCGGCGGAAAGGTGGAGGTGCCGACGGTCTCGGGCCGGGTCATCCTCACTATCCCGCCAGGCGTCAGCAGCGGCCGCGTCATGCGGCTCAAAGGCAAGGGCGTCAAGGCGACCGGCCGCCCCGCGGGCGATCACCTCGTGCGACTGTCGATTGCCATGCCGCAGGAGATCGACCCCGAGCTCGAGGCGTTCGCCCGCAAATGGCGTGATGACCACGCCTACGACCCCCGCGGGAACCTCAAGAGCACATTATGAGTCTGTCGGAAAAGAATGTCGTCGCCTTGATCGAGGAGCTCACCGTCGAGCACCTCCAGCTCTGGGTCGCGGAAGGCTGGGTTGCCCCGCAAATGTCAGAGGGCGGGCCCGTTTACGACGAGATCGACGTCGCGCGTTTGCGTTTCGTTTGTGAGCTCAAGCATGATCTGAATGTGAATGACGACGCCCTGCCCGTGATTCTTCGGCTAGTCGACCAAGTCTACGGGCTGCGGCACACCCTGCGCAACCTCGCGCAAGCCGTCGAAGAGCAACCGAAAAGCGTCCGCGAACGAATTGCCA
>CAZBRE010000126.1:12066-13394 GCA_964494065.1 uncultured Alphaproteobacteria bacterium | reverse complement strand
CTCCTCATTCGCGGCGTCGCATCGTATGCGCTCGAGCTCTTCGACGGCGCGGGCGCGCTCGACACGGTCTATGTGCCGATCGGGCTCGGCTCGGGGATCTGCGGCGTCATCGCCGCGCGCGATGCGCTCAACCTGAAGACAAAGATCGTCGGCGTTGTGGCCGCCAACGCGCCGAGCTATGCGCTGTCCTTCCGCGCCGGCAAGCCTGTGTCGACCAACGCCGCCGACACCATGGCCGACGGCCTCGCCTGCCGCGTCCCCGTGGCCGAGGCGGTTGCCCGCATCAACACGGGCGTGGAGCGCATCATCGAGGTCGAGGACCCGGAGATCGAGGCCGCGATGCGGCACTACTTCACCGACACCCACAACATCGCCGAGGGCGCGGGCGCCGCGGGCCTCGCCGCGCTCTTGAAGGAACGCGACCGCATGCTGGGCCGACGCGTCGGCGTCGTGCTCAGCGGCGGCAATGTCGACGCGGCGGTCTACCGCCGCGTGCTCGCGAACGGGGAAGAATAGGTTTTTTCGCCGCCGCACAGTCGCGCTCGCTGCCCACATCGGCTAACCTTCGCACCCCTTTTTCGGCGACACCCAATCCGCACCCGCGACGAGACCGAACGATGACCGAGGAACTGTTCCGCCAGGACGCCTATCTGAAATCCTGCGAGGCCACGGTGACCGCGGTCGACGGCGCCGGTATCAGCCTCGACCGCACCGTCTTCTACCCGGTCGGCGGCGGCCAGCCCGGCGACAGCGGCACGCTGACGACGAGCGACGGCCGCACCATCCGCATTGCAGACACGGCCAAGGACAAGGCGAGCGGCGCCTCGCTCCACATCGCCGAGGACGAGGCGCACGGCCTTAAGGTCGGCGACGCCGTCACCGCGACGATCGACTGGGACCGCCGCTACCGCTTCATGCGCATGCATACCTGCATGCATCTGCTGCTGGCGCTGATCGACGGCGACGTGACCGGCGGGCAGATCGGCGACGGCAAGGGCCGCGTCGACTTCAACCTGCCCGACACCAAGCTCGACAAGGAGGTGCTCGGCGAGGCGCTCAACCGCCTGATCGAAGAGGACCACCCGACGAGCGCGCGCTGGATCACCGACGACGAGCTCGCCGCCCAGCCCGAGCTCATCCGCACCATGTCGGTCAAGCCGCCGACCGGCGCCGGCTCGGTGCGCCTGATGGAGATCGCGGGCGTCGATTTGCAGCCCTGCGGCGGCACCCATGTCGCGCGCACGGGCGAGATCGGCCCGGTCCGCGTCGGCAAGATCGAGAACAAGGGCCGCCAGAACCGCCGGGTCAACCTCCACTTCCAGGACTAG
>CAZBRE010000126.1:0-11966 GCA_964494065.1 uncultured Alphaproteobacteria bacterium | reverse complement strand
CATGAAAATAAAATACGCGGTCGAGAAGGTTCTCGACCCGGATGAGTTCGTCGACATTCTCGAGCGCTCGACCCTGGCCGAGCGGCGGCCGCTCGAGGACCGCAAGCGCGTGGTGCGGATGTGCCGCTATGCCAACCTGATCGTCACGGCGCGCGACGCCAAGGGCAAGCTGGTGGGGCTGTCGCGCTCGCTCACCGATTTCGCGCTCTGCTGCTATCTCTCCGATCTCGCCGTCGACAAAAAGCTCCAGCGCAAGGGCATCGGCCGCGAGCTGGTGCGGAAAACCCAGGAAGCCGCCGGCGGCGACGAAGTCATGCTGCTGCTGATTTCCGCCCCCGCCGCGATGGACTACTACCCCAAGATTGGCCTGCGCCGCTTCTCCAACGCCTTCGGCATAGCCCTCGAACGCTGAGCGGCAAGCGCCGCGCCATGCGCAACCGTCATGGCAGCGCCAGCACGCGCCGCCTTTCGTCCGCGCCGCCGATCGTCTAGGACGCAGGGGCATGGCCGCATCAAACAGCCCCCGTTAGGACGCGCTCCCATGGCGGACGCCGCAACCGATAAGACGCGCTTGGGCCCGCGACACCTGATCGCGGGGCTGGCCATCCTCGCGGCGATCCTGATCTTCGCGCTGCCCGTCCCCGCCGGGGCGACCGCGGTCACCATGCGCGCGGCATCGGTCACCGTCTTCGCCCTCGGCCTCTATGCGACCGGCGTGATCCCCGGCTACTACACCTCCATCACCTATATGCTGCTGGCGGTGTTGCTGGCCGTGGCGCCGCAGAGCGTCGTCTTCTCCGGATTTCATTCGAGCGCCGTCTGGCTGGTCTTCGGCGGGCTGGTGATGGGCCTCGGCGTGCGCGAGTCCGGGCTCGGCACGCGCGCCGTTCGTGCCATGCTGGCCTACTTCCCCCGCTCCTATTTCGGCACCGTCGCAGCGGTCACCTATGTCGGCGCGGCGATGGGCTTCGTCATTCCCTCGGCCGTCGGGCGGGTGACGCTGCTGGTGCCGATCGTCCTGGCGCTCGCCGAGCGGATCGGCTTCAGGCCCGGCTCGCGGGGCCGCGGCGGCCTCGTCCTCGCCGCCGCCGCCGGGACTACGATCCCTACCTTCGGCATCCTGCCCGCCAACGTGCCCAATATGGGCCTGATCGGCGCGGCGGAGAGCGCCTACGGCATCCATTTCGAATACGGCGAATATCTGGCGCTCAACTTCCCGGTGATCGGCGTCATCGGCCTGGCGCTGATCCCGCTGCTCGTCTCGGCGCGCTTCGCCGACCGCCCGCAGCCGGCCGACGACACCGCGAGTGAAGCCGGCTGGACGCGCGACGAACGCATCCTGCTCTTCGTGCTTCTCCTGGCCATCGCGCTGTGGGCGACCGATTTCCTGCACGGCATCTCGCCCGCCTGGGTGGGTATGGGGGCGGCCGTGCTCTTGCTGATGCCGCGCCTCGGCATCCTGCCGCCGACGGCGATCGTCCAAAAGCTCGACCTCGGCCCCTGGCTCTTCGTCACCGGCATCATCAGCATGGGCGCCGTCGCCACCGAGGCCGGCCTCGGCAAGCTGATTGCCCAGCACCTGCTGAGCGTGCTCCCCCTCAGCCCCGGCGCCGGCTTCTCGAACTATGCGGCGATCGTCGGGCTCGGCATCGGCGTCGGCACGGTGACCACCCTGCCCGCCGCGCCCGCCGTCATGTCACCGCTCGCCGAGGGCATCGCCACGGCGAGCGGCTGGCCGCTCAAGACCGTTCTGCTCGCCCAGGTCCCGGCCTGGATGGCGATCCCCTTCCCGCATCTGGCGCCGCCCATCGTGGCCGCGATCGCGCTCAGCGGCGTCACCATCTCGCAGACCATGCGCTTTCTTTTCCCCTATCTCGTGGCGGTCGTGCTGGTCATATTGCCGCTCCAATATCTGTGGGGCCGGCTGCTCGGCTTCTATCCATGACCGCCTAGACCCAGGGGCCCAGGGAGATCCCGACACCATGTCCGACGACACACCGACCACGCGCAGACGCGAGACCGCCTGGGAGGATCCGCGCCCCTCGGCCAAGGTCGCCGCCGCCATGACGGGCCTGGAATTCCTGCGCGCCGTCCGTGACGGCACCGTTCCGCCGCCGCCCATCGGCATCACCCTCGGCTTCGAGCTGACCGAGGTCGACGAGGGCCGCACTGTCTTCACCTGCCTGCCCGGCGAGCACCATTACAACCCCATCGGCATCGTCCATGGCGGGCTCGTCTCGACGCTGATCGACAGCGCCACCGGCACCGCCGTCCACACCACCCTGGCGAACGGCGAGCTCTACGCCACGGTCAACCTCTCCGTCGACATGCTGCGGCCGATCACCGACACGACAGGATTGCTGCGGGTGGAGAGCACGGTCGTCCATCGCGGCAGCAACATCGGCATCTCCACCGCCGAGGTGACGGGCGTGGACAACCGCAAGGTCTATGCGCGCGGCCAGTCGACCTGCTTCATATACAAGGTCGCCGCGCGCGGCGGGTGATACGTCCGCGTCGTTAGCGATCGGGGTGCACTTAGCCTATTGGCTCTTCTTGGTCATTCCCGCGAAAGCGGGAATCCAAAGGAGACGGGCGAGATCTCGCAAATTGGCGGCCATGGACCCCCGCTTTCGCGGGGGTGACGGCTTGAATGCGTTCCTTGCGGCGTGCGAAATGTAACGAACCGACGCCGCATAACCCATTGTTAGGGTGCAATAAAACGCGGGACTTGACCTGCCGCCCGCCGGTATAAATCGGGCTGAGCCATGCCCATACCGTACTATCAGGTCGACGCCTTCACGGACCGTCTGTTCGGCGGCAACCCGGCCGGCGTGTGCCCGCTGGAGGCCTGGCCCGACGACGAAACCCTGCTCGCCATCGCCGGCGAGAACGCCAAGCCCGGCAATGCGTTCTTCGTGCCGTCACAAGGCGAGGCCGATTTCGACCTCCGCGTCTTCACGCCGACGCAGGAGGTCAGCATTTCGGGCCACACGACCATGTCCGCCGGCTTCGTCGTATTCGAAGCGCTCGGCTTTCCAGGCGACGAAGTGACCTTCGACGGCCAGGCCGGTCTGCTGACCGTCGCCCGCGACGGCGATCTCCTCACCCTTGACTTCCCCGCCCTGCCGGCCGAACCCGACGGACCGCTGGCGGCCGCCGCCACCGCGTTGAACGCCGGGCCGCAGGCGCTCTTCACCGGCCTCGACTGGATGGCGGTCTTCGAGCACGAGGACGAGATCCGCGCGCTCGCCCCCGACATGGCGGCCGTCGCAGCGCTCGACTGCCGTGGGATCATGGCAACCGCGCCCGGCAAAGACTGCGACTTCGTCTCACGCGTCTTCGCCCCCGGCGCCGGCCTCCCCGAAGACCAGGTCACCGGCTCCGCCCACTGCATGATGACGCCGTACTGGGCGGCCCGCCTCGGCAAGACCCGGCTGGACGCGCGACAGCTTTCCAAGCGCGGTGGCAGGCTCGTCTGCGAGGACCGCGGCGAGCGCGTCGCGATCAGCGGCCAGGCGGTGCTCTACGCCCAGGGCGAAATCGAGATCTGAGAAAAATGGCAATTGGGGCGATACCGGTACCAGGTCGACGCCTTTACCGACCGCGTCTTCGCCGGCAACCCCGCCGCCGTCTGCCCGCTCGAGACCTGGCTCGAGGCCGAGGTCATGCAGGCAATCGCGACCGAGAACAATCTCTCCGAGACCGCCTTCTTCGTCCCGGACCGGAATGAATTCGCCATCCGCTGGTTCACCCCGGTCGACGAGATCGACCTCGCCGGCCACCCGACGCTCGCGACCGCACACGTCATCTTCAGCGCTCTCCAACCAAGCCGTGACGCGGTCACCTTCACGACGCGCCTCGGCGACACACTCACGGTGAAACGCGAAAACAGCAACGGCGGGCGCCTCACCATGGACTTCCCGGCGCGCCCGCCCGCGCTGACCGACACTCTCGGCGACGTCGCCACTGCGCTCGGCGCCGCACCGCAAGCGGTGTTGTCTTCCCGCGACGGGCTTGCGGTCTTCGAGACCGAGGTTGCCGTGGCGGCCCTCACGCCGGACATGGACGCGGTGGCCGCGCTCGACTGCATGGGGCTCATCGCCACCGCGCCGGGCGATGCGTGCGATTTCGTCTCGCGCTTCTTCGCGCCCAAGATGGGCGTGCCCGAGGATCCGGTGACGGGCTCGGCGCATTGCACGCTGATCCCCTATTGGGGCGAGCGGCTCGGCAAGACCGAGATGCTGGCCCGCCAGATCTCCGCCCGCGGCGGCACCATCCATTGCGGCCATGACGGCGCGCGCGTGCGCATCGGCGGCAATGCGGTCACCTATATGATCGGCACGATCAATCTATGAGCGCCGTGGGGACAGCAAGCATCACCATAACCCCGGCGGAGACACCGGCCGATATCGAGGAGATCCGGGCGCTCTTCCTCGAATATGCCCGCTCGCTCGACTTCGACCTTTGCTTCCAGGGCTTCGACGAGGAGCTGGCGAGCCTGCCCGGCGCCTATGCGCCGCCTGCCGGATGCCTGCTTCTGGCGCGGAGCGGAGAAACCGCGGTCGGCGGCGTAGGCCTGCGGCCGCTGAAACCCGGCATCTGCGAGATGAAGCGCCTCTATGTCCGTCCCGCCCACCGCGCGCTCAAGGCCGGCCGCCAGTTGGCCGAGGCGGTGATCGTGCAAGCCCGCAGCATCGGCTATAGCACCATGCGCCTCGACACCCTTCCCCGGATGACAGCGGCCCTGGCGCTTTACCGCTCGCTCGGCTTCCACGACATCGCGCCCTACTACGAGAACCCCATCCCCGGCGCGCGTTACTGCGAGCTCGAGCTCACACGCTCTGTTGATCTGAGTTGATCCGCGCGCATTCGTCCACTCGCGATCCCCGGGAAAGTGCGCTAGACGATCCCCCGCCGCACCGAGCATGAGGGGGAACGAGCGGGACCATGAGCTACGATCTCTACCTGGAAGACTTCAAGCCGGGCGACCGCTTCGAGACGGGCGGGGTCACCGTCACCGAAAGCAAGATCATCGACTACGCGCTCGAATGGGACCCCCAGCCCTTCCACATCGACGCCGAGGTCGGGCGCGCGCATCCCTTCGGCACGGTCTTCGCCAGCGGCCTGCACACGCTCTCGCTGCTCTTCCGCCTCTTCGCGCAGTCGGGGGTGATCGGCAAATGCTCCTATGCGGGCGCCGAGATGTCGCTCAAATGGGTGAAGCCGGTGATGCCGGGCGACACCATCCGCGCCGTCTTCGAGGTGATCGAGACCCGCGAGTTCAAATCGCGCCCCGGCCTCGGCAGCCTCACCATGACGCATCTCGCCATCAATCAGCGCGACGAAACGGTGATCGACTGCACCTGCACGCACATCATCCGCAAGCGCCCTGCCGACCCCGACAAGCCAGGGAAATTGGGTTAGGGATCTGGGCTGGTTACGCCGCTTCTTCCAGCGCCGGCGCCTTCCGTGCGAGCCCATCGAAGAGGTCGAGCATGCGCTCCCGCCAGGCCGCGATCGCCGCCTCGTCGGCGAGGAGCGGCTGCGGGCTCGAGCAACGCGCCCACTGAAATGCGCCGAAGACGATGAAGTCGGCATAGGCCGGCGCCGCGCCCGAGACGAATTCGTACGCGCCGAGCTGCGCACGCAGCGGGGCCAGCGCCGGCGCGTAGCCGCGCGACCAGTCGGCGCGCTTGGCCGTTGCGTCCTCAAGCGACATGCCGAGCCGCTTTTCCCGCGTCTCGCGGAAGTAGCCCTGATCCTCGGGCCGCACGACCTGGAAGAGGTCACCGATGATGAGGCGGAAGATCGCCGGATGCAGGACCGTATCGCACCAATGCGAGACGAACCGCGCCAGCGCCTGTCCCTTCGCCCCGCCGAACAGGCTCGGCGCCTCGGGATAGGTCTCCTCCAGATACTCGGCGATGGCCCAGCTGTCGCGCACCTGGCTGTCGCCATCGACCAGCACCGGCACGGTCCGCCCGCCACTGAAGGCGACCTTCTCCATCTCGGTGAAGCCGCAGGGCTCGTCCTCGGCATCGAGCCCCTTATGCGCCAGCGCCATCTTGATGCGCCAGCAGAACGGGCTGTAGCGGCGGTTATCCGCGCCCAGGAGATCGTAGAGTGTCCGCGTCATTTGACGGTTTCGTCCCATTTTGCAAAGCGATACCGGCAGCGATCCTAGCGGTCCCGCCCCGCGCACACCACTTCGCTGGATTCGCACCCTGTGCTAGGCTTGCCCGTTGGGGACGGATATTGGGGAGTGATCGCGCCGCCCGCGCGGCCGGCCAATGCATGGCCGACCAGGCCCGGCAAGCCTGCATGCGCGAAGGGGATCCACCAAACCATGTTCATCATCGACACCACGATCCAGATGTGGGCGGTCTTCGCGCTCATCCTGGCCGCGCTCGTCGCCTTCGCACGCGAGACCTGGCCGATGGAGCTGACCGCGCTCGTGGTGATCGCGGCGCTCATGGTCTTCTTCTATGTCTTCCCCGCCATCGACCAGGGCGGCGCCAACCAGCTCTCGCCGGGTCATTTGCTGTCCGGCTTCGCCAGCCCCGCGCTCATCACCGTCCTTGCCCTCCTCGTCATCGGCGAGGGCCTCAAGCAGACCGGCGTGCTCGACCAGGCCGCCCAGGTCGTCTTCGCCATCGGCGGCAGCGCCACCCGCTCGATCGCCGTCGTGCTTTTCCTCGTCATGGTGATCAGCGCCTTCCTCAACAACATCCCCGTCGTGGTGATGTTCATCCCGATCATGCAGGCGCTCGCCGCCCGCGTCGGCCGCGCCGCAAGCTCGGTGATGATCCCGCTCTCCTTCGTCGCCGTGCTCGGCGGCATGGGCACGCTGATCGGCTCGTCGACCAACCTGCTGGTTTCCGGAGAGATCGGCGAGCTCGGGCTCCAGCCCTTCGGCTTCTTCGACTTCTCCGTGCCCGGCATGGTGCTGGCGAGCGTCGGCTTTTTCTACAGCCTGCTGATCGCCCCGCGCCTGCTGCCGAGCCGCGGCCCGATGGCCGAGGAGCTGATCGAGGGCGCGGGCAAGCAGTTCATCGCCCAGCTCACCGTCCAGCCCGACGCCAAGCTGGTCGGCGCGCAAGCCGTCGGCGGCTTTTTCACCGAGCTGCCCGACGTCACCGTGCGCATGATCCTGCGCGGCGAGCAAAGCGAGCTGCCGCCCTTCGACGAGGATTTCGCGATCGCGCCCGGCGACATCCTGCTGGTCGCCGCCACCCGCAAGGCGCTGACCACAGTGCTGCACCGCGATCCCGGACTCACCGGGCTCGAGGGCCTCGAGACCGACGATCCCGACGACGCGCCGCGCAAGTCGGCGGTGCAGATGCTGGGCGAGGTGATGGTCACGCCGTCCTCGCGCCTCATCGGCCAGAGCCTCGAGCAGGCCGGCTTCCGCAAGCGCTTCGGCTGCGTCGTCCTCGGCATCCAGCGGCGCTCGCGGATGATCCGCGCCCAGGTCAACGAGATCCGTCTGGAAGCCGGCGACGTGCTGCTGATCCAGGGCCGGCGCGACGACGTGCGCGCGCTCCGCCGCAACGCGCACGCCTTGCTGATCGAATGGTCGGCGACCGACCTGCCGCGCTTCCACCACAGCCGCCGCGCCACGCTGATCTTCGGTCTCACCGTCGCCGCGGCGGCGAGCGGCCTGGTCCCCATCGTGGTCGCCACGGTGGCCGGCGTGGCAGTGATGATCGCGACGGGCTGCCTTAACATCCGCCAGGCTGCCGCCGCGCTCGACCGCTCGATCGTGCTGACCATCGCCATGGCGCTGGCGCTGGGGGCGGCGATGCAGGTGACCGGCGGCGCCAGCTTCCTCTCCAATATCATGACCCACGCGATGGGCGACGCCTCGCCGGCCTACGTTCTCTCCGCCTTTTTCCTCATGGTGGCGCTGCTCTCGAACCTCGTCTCGACCAAGACCGCGGCCGTCCTCTTCACCCCCATCGCCGTCGGCATCGCCAAGCAGCTCGGCGTCGACCCGCATCCCTTCGCCGTCGCCGTGGTCTTCGCCGCCAACTGCTCCTTCGCCTCGCCGATCGGCTACCAGACCAACCTGCTGGTGATGGCGCCCGGCCACTACCGCTTCCTCGATTTCGCCCGCGCCGGCCTGCCGCTCATCTTCGTGATCTGGATCGTCTTCTCGCTCTTCGCGCCGTGGTATTACGGGATCAAGTGAGCATGGCGGACCGGCCGCGCCCCCGCGTCCCTCCGTCGCAATTGACGCAGTGCAACATGGCGCATAAAGTCCCGGCTCCATTGGCCTGTCCGGGCTGAGAAATCCGGACCCGCCAATCCCATATCCTAGCCCTGTCTATCAGGAACCAGGCGCCATGAAGCCGACCACGCGTCCGCGTAACCCCAACTTTTCCTCCGGCCCCTGCGCCAAGCGCCCGGGTTGGAGCGTCGCCGCCCTCGAGGACGCGCTGACCGGCCGCTCGCACCGCGCCAAGCCGGGCAAGGCCAAGCTGGCCGAGGTCATCGACCGCAGCCGCGCCATCCTCGGCATGCCCGACGACTACCGCCTCGGCATCGTCCCCGCCTCGGATACCGGCGCCGTGGAGATGGCCTTGTGGTCGCTCCTGGGCCCCCGCGGCGTCGACGTGCTCGCCTGGGAGAGCTTCGGCAAAGGCTGGGTCACCGACATCACCAAGCAACTCAAACTCGAAGACACGCGGGTGATCGAGGCCGACTACGGCCGCCTGCCCGATCTCACCCAGGTCGATTTTACCCGCGACGTGGTCTTCACCTGGAACGGCACGACGTCGGGCGTCCGCGTCCCCAACGGCGACTGGATCGCAGGTGACCGCCAGGGCCTGACGATCTGCGACGCCACCTCGGCCGTCTTCGCCATGCCGGTCGACTGGGCCAAGCTCGACGTCGTGACCTGGTCCTGGCAGAAGGTCCTGGGCGGCGAGGCCGCGCACGGCATGCTGGCGCTCTCGCCGCGCGCCGTCGAGCGCCTGGAAAGCCACAGCCCCGCCTGGCCGATGCCCAAGCTCTTCCGCATGACCAAGGGCGGCAAGCTCAATGAAGGCATCTTCAAGGGCGAGACCATCAACACCCCCTCGATGCTCGCGGTCGAGGACGCGCTCGACGCGCTCAAATGGGCCGAAGACCTCGGCGGTCTCGACGGCCTCATCGCGCGCTCGGAAGCCAATCTCGCGGCCATCGCCCAATGGGTCGAGGCGAGTCCCTGGGCCGGGTTCCTCGCCTCCGATCCGGCGACGCGATCCTGTACCTCGATCTGCCTTGCCGTCACCGATCCCTGGTTCCAGAGCCTCACCGGCGCCAAACAGGCCGATGCGGCCAAGGCGATCGCGACCCATCTCGATCTCGAAGGCATCGCCTACGACATCGGCGCCTACCGTGACGCCCCGCCGGGCTTGCGGATCTGGGGCGGCGCCACCGTGGAGACCGCCGATATCGAGGCGCTGATGCCCTGGCTCGATTGGGCCTATGCCCGCGTCAAGGGCGCCCAGGCCGACGCCGCCTGAGCCCACACGTAGAAAGAGCCGGATGGCCATCCTTCGAGACGGCGCTTGCGCGCCTCCTCAGGATGAAATCAGAAGTCGATATGAAACATTAGTGCACGCCACTACAAACGGAGCTTCATCCTGAGGAGGGCCGAAGGCCCGTCTCGAAGGACGAAGCAGCCCCAGATAACTCCCGCCTGTTGAGCAAACCCATGCCCAAAGTCCTGATTTCCGACAAGATGAGCGATCGCGCCGCCGAGATCTTCAAGGCGCGCGGCATCGAGGTCGACGTGAAGCCCGGCATGAGCCCCGACGAGCTCAAATCCGTCATCGGCGACTATGACGGTCTGGCCATCCGCTCGGCCACCAAGGTCACGCCCGAGATCATCGAGGCTGCCGGCAAGCTCAAGGTGATCGGCCGCGCCGGCATCGGCGTCGACAACATCGACCTGCCGGCGGCGACGGCGAAGGGCATCGTCGTCATGAACACGCCCTTCGGTAACTCGATCACCACGGCCGAGCACGCCGTCGCGCTCATGTTCGCGCTGGCGCGCCAGCTCCCCGAGGCCGACCGCTCCACCCAGGCCGGCAAGTGGGAAAAGTCGCGCTTCATGGGCGTGGAGCTTACCGGCAAGACGCTCGGCATCATCGGCTGCGGCAATATCGGCGCCATCGTCGCCGAGCGCGCGATCGGCCTCAAGATGAAGGTGATCGCCTTCGATCCCTTCCTCGCCCCCGACCGCGCGCGCGAGATCGGCGTGGAGAAGGTCGAGCTCGACGAGCTTTACCGGCGCGCCGATTTCATCACCCTGCACACGCCGCTCACCGACGCCACGCGCAACATGATCGACGCCGCGGCGATCAAGAAGATGAAGCCCGGCGTGCGCATCATCAACTGCGCCCGCGGCGGCCTCGTGGTGGAAAAGGACCTCCAGGCCGCGATCAAGTCGGGCCATGTCGCCGGCGCCGCGCTCGATGTCTTCGAGGACGAGCCGGCCAAGGAGAACGCGCTCTTCGGCACCGAGAATTTCGTCGCCACGCCGCATCTGGGCGCCTCGACCGAGGAGGCGCAGGAGAACGTCGCGGTTCAGGTCGCCGAGCAGATCGCCGATTTCCTGCTCGAGGGCGCCGTGGTCAATGCGATCAACATGCCCTCGATGTCGGCCGACGAGGCGGCAAAGCTCGCCCCCTATATGCGGCTTGCCAATCTGCTCGGCAGCTTTGCCGGCCAGCTCACCGAATCGGGGCTGCTCAAGGTCTCGATCGAGTTCCAGGGCGAGGCCGCGGACCTCAACACAACGCCCCTCACCGCGACGCTGCTCGAGGGGTTGCTCTCGCCGGTGCTGGAGACGGTCAATATGGTCAACGCGCCCGTCATTGCCCGCGAGCGCGACATCGAGGTGACCGAGATCAAGCACGCCAAGGCAGTCGACTACCAGACCCGGATCAAGCTCACCGTGACCACGGAGAAACGCGTGCGCTCGGTCTGCGGCACGCTCTTCGGCGGCGACAAGCCCCGCATCATCGACATCGAGGGCATCGAGCTCGAGGCGGAACTCAGCCCGCACATGCTGTTCACCCGGAACGACGACAAGCCCGGCCTCATCGGCGCATTGGGCTCGGCGATCGGCGAGGCGGGGCTCAACATCGCCACATTCAACCTTGGCCGCGACAAACCCGGCGGCAACGCCATCGCGCTCATTGCCGTCGATGAGACCGTGGGAGAGGACGTGCTCAATAAAGTCGCCGCCCTGCCCCACATCACCCAGGCCAAGGCGCTCAAGTTCTAGGCAGCACGGCGGCCAATTCTGTCGGTGACCTAATTGTAGGGACGGGGTTCAAACCCGCCCGCGGCGGCGCCCGCTGCGGGCGTCCATCGTTTTAACGCAGCGTGAAGCTCCGCGGCAGCATGCCGCCGCCACCGCTCGCATAGACCGTGCCGTTGCGTTCGCTCAGCGTGTAGCAGCCGTTCAGGTCGCGCCACGACTGCCAGCGCAGGCAGAGACGATTGCCGCTCAGCGTCCAGGTTCCCGTGTCGTTGCCCGACTCGGTCGACTCCACGAAGCCGCCCGTCCGCTCTTCGACGAAGGCGCCCGCGAGGCGGCCGCCGGGCAGAAAGCGGAGGCGGAATTGCCGGTCCGCCGGACCGAAGGCGCGCTGGAAGTTGAGGATCTTGCGGCCGATCGCGGCCCGGATGCGCGTCCCCGACAAACCGGCAAGCTGCTCCTTGCGCTTGGCCTCTTCGGCCTTGCGGCGCGCTGCCTCCGCCTGACGGCGGCGGGCGGCCTCGATCTGCCGGCGGCGCGCGGCTTCGGCGGCCTGACGGCGCGCTTCTTCGGCCTGGCGGCGACGCGCCTCCTCGGCCTGACGGTTGCGAGCCTCCTCGGCCGCACGGCGGCGCGCCTCTTCGGACTGACGACGCTTGGCTTCTTCAGCCGCTTTGCGGCGGGCTTCTTCAGCCGCTTTGCGGCGGGCTTC
>CAZBRE010000125.1:0-13586 GCA_964494065.1 uncultured Alphaproteobacteria bacterium | reverse complement strand
CTCATGCATCATCCGGGCGCCACGGCCTCGGAAATCACCGAGCTTTGGGGCATGGAGAAGATGGCCGTGAGCCGCGCCGCCCGGCGTCTGGAACGCGACGGCCGTGTGCGCCGGACCGTGAACGAAGGGGACCGCCGGCGCTATACGCTCGATCTGACGGCGGCGGGCAAGGCGCTCTACCGCAAGGTCGAGCCCGGCGCGACGGCGCGCTACCGCGAGATCATCGACGTGCTCGACCCGCCCGAACGCGCCGCGCTGCACAAGGCGCTCGCCAAGCTGACCGCGCGTATCGGAGCGCTTGGCGGCTGACCGCCGCGGGCCCGGTCAGTCGGGCAGCGTCTCGCCCGAGCCGCCGAATTCGGCCGGCATGTCCTTGAACTTGGGCAAACCGTCCTTCACCGAGACCATCTTGTTGCCATAGTGGACGTGAAGTGCCGGCTGATACGGGAAATCTCGCAGAATACTCACATAAACATCGACGAGCTTCATGCCCGGATGGTCGCTCATAACGTGGCCGCCGCAACGTGTGCAGAATTTGCGGAAAGACGCCTCGGTTTTGTTGAAGGTAGCGATACTGTCCTCACCCTTGGTGACCCGCACAGCATCCGTCGGCCAAAGGCTGAAGGCATTGATCGGCGAGGCCGACCAGGACTTGCAGTCCTCGCAATGGCAATACCCCATTGCCGCCGGCGCGCCGGTCACTTCAACCTCAACGTCACCGCAAAAGCAGCTGCCCTTATAAGTATCCGCCATGTTTTGATCCTCCCCACGAGCTACGCATTTTCGGTAGGGCGCCAAGTCATGCGCCGAACCGGCTGCGAATGTGTCGATCTTAGACCATTCCGCACAGCTGAAGAATTTCAATGCAGCGGCACCGTCAACCGCCGACCTTGCACGCGCGAAGCTTTCCAATCATTGGGCCGGGCACGGGCATCGCCGGAAAGCGGAAGAGCCGTGTGCCGGGTGGGTCTTCAAACCGGGTCGCCCGTGATGTCCCTACCACGTTGCAATTAGTATCAAATGATACTATTTTGACGCCCTCGTCATTGCGGTAACGAGGATCCCTCACATGCTGTCACTCCTCTCGCGCAGAAAGCGGCCGATGCATCTCGGCCGCTTCCCGATGGAAAAGATCAAGCGGGTGGACAAGACCACCACGCTGATCACCGATCAGGTGAAAGCCGTACCGAAGCGCGCCGGCTTCTTCGTGCGCGCGTTCTACGGCGATGTCGGCGAGCGCGCGAGCGTGGAGATCAAGCGCTTCGTGATGAAGTATCCGCTGAGCGCGGCGATGGGCCGGGTGCATTGGAAGCAGGTGCCGCTCCACCGCGGCAAACCCGCTCCCGGCAAGGCGCCGATCCCCAACGATCCCAAGGCGCTATCGGAGCATATCAAGGCGCTCTGTTACTTCCTCGATGCCGATCTCGTCGGCATCTGCGAGATGCCGGACTGGGCCTGGTTCTCGCACGACATGGACGGCAATCCGATCACGACGCGGCACAAATACGCGATCGTGGTCGCGCTCGACCAAGGCTTTGACACGATGGAAGCGTCGTCGGGCGACGACTGGATCTCCGGTGCCCAGAGCTACCGCGCCTATCTCAAGGGCTCGACAATCACGACGGTCACGGCGGACTACATCCGCCGCCTCGGCTACGAGGCGCAGTCGCACTCCAACGCCGACGGCGATGTCCAGCAGGTGCCGCTGATGCTGCTGGCAGGGCTGGGGGAGCTGAGCCGCATCGGCGAGGTCATCCTGAACCCGTTCTTAGGTCCCCGTCATAAGACCGCGGTGATCACCACCGACCTGCCGCTCGAACCCGACAAGCCGATCGATTTCAACCTCCAGAATTTCTGCGAGAAATGCCAGAAATGCGCGCGCGAATGCCCGGCCCAGGCGATCCCCTACGGCCCCAAGGTGCTCTACAACGGTTACGAGATCTGGAAGCCCGATGTGGGCAAATGCGTCACCTACCGGGTGACCAACCAGAAGGGCTCGGCCTGCGGGCGCTGCATGAAGATGTGCCCGTGGAACAAGGAAGGGCTGATGCAACACCGGATCGCCATGTGGGCGGCGATCAAGTGGAAGTGGACGCACCGCGTCCTCATCTGGCTCGACGACAAGCTGAAATATGGCGTGCGCAATCCGACCAAGCGCTGGTGGTTCGATCTGGAGCGTGTGGGCGACGACGTCGTGCGGCCGCTGGCGGGCACGAACGAACGCGACCTGCATCTCGACAAGGCGCAACGAAGCGTCCGGCCGCTCGCCGTCTATCCGCCCGAGAAGCTGCCGCGCGCCGACCAGAAGGAGCCGGTGCCGCTCGACCGCAAACAGGGCATCGCCGACGGCGCCGAGGCCGAGCGGATGCTGAGAGAGCTGAAGGAGAGCCGGGCCGGCGGCTGAGCCGCCCTACCGCGGGGCGGGGCCGATCACCACCGAAATGGTGCGCGGCACCTTGGCCCGCACGACGCGCAATTGCACGCGGTCGCCCACCCGAAGCGTTCCGATGCGGCTGCGCAACCCGCCGGCATCGCGGATCCGCGCGCCATCGACCGCGACGATGAGATCCCATTGGCGGATGCCGGCCCGCGCCGCGGCGGTGTTGGGCTGAACCTCGCGTACCACCGCCCCAGGTCCGATGGGCACGCCGATTCGCTTGGCGACCGACGGCGTGAGGTCCTGGATGACGACGCCAAGCCGCCCCCGCCGGACATTGCCGTAGCGCAGGATCTGGTTCATCACGCGCCGGGCCATGTTCGCCGGGATGGCGAAGCCGATGCCGGTGCCCCCGGTACGCCGGCCGATGATCGCGGCGTTGATACCGATGATGCGGCCGTGCAGGTCAAGCAGCGGGCCGCCCGAATTGCCGGGATTGATCGAGGCGTCGGTCTGGATGTAGCTCTCGTAGCCGCGCGGGCTCAGGCCCGACCGGCCGAGCGCGCTGACGATCCCCATGGTCACGGTCTGGCCGAGCCCGAACGGATTACCGACCGCCACCACATAGTCGCCGACCTGAAGGTCGTCGGAATTGCCCAGCGGCAACGCCACCAGTCCGGAGGCGCGGATCTGCAGCACCGCGATGTCCGTGCCCGCGTCGGAGCCGATCACACGCGCCCGCACCACACGCCGGTCCTTCAGGCGCACCAGGATCTGGTCGGCGCGGCGGACCACGTGGTGATTGGTCAGCACATAGCCGTTGCGCGCATCGACGATGACGCCCGAGCCGATGCCGGTGACCTGGCGGGTCGTGGTCCCCCCCGACGACGGACCGCGGTCGGTGCCTTCGCCCATCGGTGAGCCGCGGACATGACCGCGCGTGGCAATGTTGACCACCGCCGGCGTGATCCGGTTGACGAGCGGCGCCAGCGAGGGAACGCCGTCCCGGCGCAGGCCCGGCGATGCCGCCTCGGCCGGCCCCTGACCTATCGCGGCCGCGGCGAGCAACAGCGCCGCCGCGATCGCGAGGGTCGCGGCCGCCCGCCTCCGGCGCTTAGTGCATGCGCGGTGATTTGAGGAAGTCATTGCGATTGCCCGACAATATCGCCACCCGGACCGGCGCGCCGTCGCGCCATAGGGTGAGCTCGATCTCGCTTCCGGCCGTGCCCAGGGCCCAAATGCTCCTGAAGAGATCGGCCAGATCGCCCACGGGCGCACCGCCGACCTCGACCACGACATCGCCGACGCGCACATCGGCGCGGTCGGCCGGGCCACCCTCGGCCAGACCCACCACGACCTGGCGCTCCTCGGCCTCGGCGACATAGAAGCCGAGCCACGGCCGCGCCGGCCGGTCGGCGGCCGAACCGTTCAAGAGATCGTCGAGGATCGGCGGCAGCAGATCGATCGGCACGATCATGTTGCCATCGACCCGCGCCTCGCCGCCGCGCGCATTCTGCACGAAGAGCGAGCCGATGCCCTGGAGCTCACCCGACGGGCTGATCAGCGCGGTGCCGCCCCAGTTGGGGTGCGCCGGCGCGGTGAAGATCGCTTCGTCGAGGACGTATTCCCAGTAGCCGGCGAATTCTCGCTTGGAGACGACCTTGGTCTTCAACGCATGGCGCGAGCCGCCCGCCCCCGCCACCACGACCTCGTCGCCGACGCCGCACTTCCTTGCGGTGCCGAACGGCAGGGACGGAACATTGAGCCGGCCCAATGCCTGCACGAGGCCGAACCCCGTATCGTAGTCATAGGCGACGACATGGCCGCCGACCGCCGCACCGTCATTGGAGACCAGCCAAACCTGCGAGGCCTCGGTGATCAGATAGCCGATCGTGAGCACCAGGCCGTTGTCGTCGATGGCGACGGCATTGCCCGCGCGCTCGGTGCCGAGAATCGATGCGGTGAACGCGTCCGACGGGATCTCCGCACGCAATTCGAGCACCGAGGACAGCGCCGCCTCGAGGTCATATTCGAGGCCCTCGGCGCGCGGCCGCACTTCCTCGGGGAACTCCCAGTCACTGCTGTCGGTCATAGTAATTCCGTCTGTAAGTCCCTTGTCTGCCTGGACATGAGCATCACGACTTCCCCTTAACAGTTGAGCGCAGGTGGCCAGCTATGACAACAGGCTAAGGCGAAATATGGGCGGAAGGTAGGCACAGTGCGGGCGGTCAGAACGACCTGAACCCGCGATTTTTCGCCTGATACCCGTAAAGCCACCGTGTCACGCCCGTATGCAGGTTGCGCACCGTGTGATTCGCGCCGGCCGGCACGAACACCTCGTCGCCGGTCATGACATCGAGGCGCTGCGTCACGCCGTCGACCTCGATCTCGATCTCCAGCCGGCCATCAAGTACTACGATCAACTCGTTGGTTTCGTGCTCGAAGTCGCGCCATTCTTTGTCCGGCGGATCGGCGATGCGGTCGCAGGTGAAGCCGCGCCGCCCCCAATCCATGCCGACCGACATCGGGTTGACCGGATAGGACCACCGGTTCCGCATGTGGAGCTCGACCGGCGGCGAGGGCGCGGGCTCCTTCCGCATGACCGGGACCAATGCCGGCGCCCGGCGCCGCGTCGCGCGCGGCGGCTTCATCGCCCGCTCACCATTGATAGTCCAAGGTCAGGCAAATCCATGGGTCAATGCTAGTCCTCAATCGATGACCGTCAATCAAAGCGCACATAGCCGGGCCGGGCCATATCACGTTTGCGGGAGCGCCTCCACGGCCGATCTGGGAAGCCGGCCGGCGTCAGCATTGTAACAAAGCGCCGGCACGGGCATCATCGATCGATGCACGGGCGGTGCATGGCGAGATAGAAGCTGGGAGGTTCGGGGGGCGATGCGGTTCCCAAGGCTGGGCGGTTGGGGCGCCGGGGCGACACTCAGGTTGGTCGAGCGGCTGTGGGCGCTCGCCGTCCTGCTCCTGGCGCTCGCCATCCGCTATTGGGACCCCGCCCCCGTCGAGGTCCTGCGTTACAAGCAGTTCGATGTCGCCCAAATCCTAAAGCCCGCCGCGACACCGAAGTTCAGGGTCACGATCGTCGAGATCGATGAGGAGAGCCTTGCGAGCATCGGCCAATGGCCCTGGCCACGCACGGTGGTCGCCGATCTGATCCTGAAGCTGCGCGCCGCCGGCGCCATTGTGATCGGCTTCGACGTGCTCTTTCCCGAGCCCGACCGGACCTCGCCAACCCTGTTCATCAAAACCATACGCGGTCTCGACCCCGAGCTCGTCAAGCTCCTGAAACGACTGCCCGACAACGACGCGGTGATGGCGACGGCGATGCGCCATGCCCTCGTGGTGCTGGGCCAGTCGGGCTTCGAACGCGTTGGAATCAAAACCGATCGCCCGCCGCGCAAGGCACCGCACGGCGAGCTCGGCGAGGATCCCCACCCCTATCTCCTCAACTTTCCGGGCCTGATCCGGAACATCGCGCCGCTGGAGGATGCCGCTCGCGGCGTCGGCATGATCACCGTGAAGCCCGAGCTCGACGGCGTCACGCGGCGGGTGCCGCTGGTGAGCCGGGTGGGTCCCGATGTCTTTCCGTCGCTGGCCATCGAAATGCTGCGGATTGCGACAGGAGGCGGCGCCTACGCCACTCAGACCGGTCCGTCGGGCCTCACCGGGATCATCATGCGCGGCACCGGCGGCCAGGTGAAGATCCCCACCGATCGTGACGGACATTTCTGGATCCACTTCCGCAAGAGCGAACGCGACCGCTATATCTCGGCCAAGGATGTGCTCGCGGTGAAGGCGCCGCCCGCTCTGCTTCGCAACAAGCTCGTCCTGGTCGGTGCCTCGGCGGTGGGCTTGCGCGATATCAAGGCGACGCCGCTCGAAGCCGCCATCCCCGGGGTCGAGGCGCAGGCCTTCGTCATCGAAAACATCCTCAGCAAGACCTTCCTCACCCGGCCGTTCTGGACCACGGGCGCGGAGATCATCTTCACCGTGCTGATATCGCTTCTGCTGATCATCGTCGTGCCGCTGCTCGGCCCGATCCGCTCGCTGATCATCGGCTTCATCGGCGTGGCGGCGAGCGCCGGCGGGGTCTGGTACGCCTTCGACCAGAAGGGGCTACTACTCGACGTGACCTTCCCGGCGAGCGCCACCTTCGCGGTCTATGCGGTGCTCGCCTATATGAACTATGTCGGCGAGGAACGCTCCAAACGCCAAGTCCGCTCCGCTTTCAGCCGCTACATGTCCCCCGCCCTGGTCGAGCAATTGGCGGAACAGCCCGGCCGCTTGGTCTTGGGCGGCGAGACCAAGGAGCTCAGTATCCTGTTCTCCGATATCCGCGGCTTCACGACGATTTCCGAAGGGCTCGACGCCGCCGAGCTCACCGGCCTCATCAACGACTATCTGACGCCGATGTCGGAGGTCATCCTGGAGAACCGCGGCACCATCGACAAATATATCGGCGATGCGATCATGGCGTTCTGGAACGCCCCGCTCAACGACCCGCAGCACGCCGAGCACAGCTGCCGCGCCGCGCTCGGCATGCTGACCGCGTTGAAGACCTTCAACGAGGAGGATGCCAAGCGCGCCGCTACGGGCGGCCGCCCGCATATTCCCATCAGGATCGGCATCGGCATCAATACCGGTCCCTGTTCGGTCGGCAATATGGGCTCGATGCAGCGCTTCGATTACTCGGTGCTGGGCGACGCGGTGAACCTCGCGGCGCGCCTGGAAAGCGCCACCAAGGAATACGGCGTCGAGATCATCATCGGCGAGAACACGCAAGCGCTCGTGCCCAAGCTTGCGACCATGGAGCTCGATCTCGTCAAGGTGAAGGGCAAGACCGAGGCGTCGCGGATCTTCGGACTATTCGGCGACGAGAGCTATGCCGCATCGCCCGAATTCGCCAAGCTCAAGGCGCGCAACCACGACATGCTGACCGCTGCCCGCGACGAGAAATGGGCGCAGCTCGAAGAGTTGATTGCAGAATGCCGCGCCGTCGCAGACGGCCGGCTCGACGGCTATTACGACATCTTCCAGAAGCGCGTGAAGACGCCGGCCGCCTAGGCGCTCCGGCGCCCGTACAAGATCCCTAGGCGCTCCGGCATCCGGACAAGATCAAAGCCAGGCTATTCCGCCTTGGACTTCGGCAGGCCGAGCGTCGCCGGGGTCAGCTGTCCCAGCGTGAAATGCAGGCGGTAGACGGCGAGCATCGCATCGTATCGCGCCGCCGTGTGCTGGATCCGCGCCCGGTTCACCTCGTTCTCGGCGTCGAGCACGTTGATCACCGTTTCCTTGCCGGCCGAGCGCAGGCGCTGCCGGGCCCGGAATACCGCCTCGGCGATGTTGATCGCGTTCGCCAACAGCGCCTCGCGCTGGCGTTCGGTGCGCAGCTTGTGCCAGGCGATGCGCGCCTCGTCCTCGACCTGCCGGTAGACATAGCGGTGATCGTTCTGCGCCGCGGAGCGCAGCCGCGCCGCGCGGATCACCCGCGACTGGGTCGCAAAGCCATTGAAAAGCTCCCAGGTCATCTTGACCAGGAAGGTGTAGTCCCGGCGGATACCGGGAATGCCGTCGACGCTGCTGTCGCGCCGGCCTTCGATCACCAGATCGATGCGCGGGAAGAGCGGCGACTGCGCGGCCCGGCGCCGCTGTTCGGCGATGTCGATATCGCGCGAGGCTTTCTTGAGCAGGGGATTGTCGGTCTTGGCCTCGCTCAACGCACGCTCGAGCGATTCGGGCAGGCTCGCGGATGGCGGCTGCGGATCGCGCATGCGGTTGACGTGCGGTGAATGGCCGAAGACCTGGATATAGCGCGAGATCGCCGTAAAGCGGTCGCCTTCGACTTGAACGCGCACCTGCTTGGCGATCTGCAGGCGCGACTTAGATTGCAGCACGTCGACCGAGAGACCCGAGCCCCGGCGCACACGCTCATCCTCGAGGCGCAGCTGGCGCATGATGGTCCGCTCGCTGCGCTGCGCCAGTGTCAGCAGCTCGCCCTGGCGGCGCACGTTGATATAGGCGGTGACGCCCCGGAACAGGGTCTGCTGGCGCTGGGCTTCCAGTTCGAGCTCGGCGGCGATCTTCTGAAGCCGCGAGCGGCTCAGATTCGCATCCTTGCCGAAGCCGTCGAAGACATTGAGGCGCAGCTCGCCGCCGACCGAATTGGTGCCGCCGCGAAACGGTTTGCCGACCGTGGAGCGCCGCGCCGGGCTGTCGACCCGCGCGTGGCCGATATTGCCGTTGACGTTGACCTGCGGGAAGTACGGCCCCCAGGCCTCGCGAACGCCGGCCGAGGCGGCCTTGACGCGCTCGCGCCCGGCCAGCAGCTGCGGGTGGGTCTTCAGCAGATGGACCAGCTCGTCGTTCAGCCCGCCGGCGCCCGTCTGTTCCGCCAGCCGTCGGCGGCGCGAGCGATGCTTTCGCGAGCCATTACCGGCCCGCCTGGCCGTCTTGCGCGACGCCTTGGTCTCGGCGGCTACGAAGCGAAGGATGGGACTATTGCCGTCGTGGAGCGCCGTGGCCGCCATCTTGCTGGAAATCAACGGTCGAGCGGTCACGCTCATCGGCGTGGCCGCCAGAAGCGCCGCCACACAAACACCCAGCGAGACAGACAGTGAAGATCGTACGGAAGGCCACGCGGCAACTGGCCGCGTCATGTCCGCGACATTGCGAGCTTCGTCAGCCCGGCCGCGCCCCCGACGGTACCCGACGTCACGGCCCAAATCCTACCCCCTCGTTTGCGGCTTAATTTACCGTTCTGAGGCCCTCAACCGGTCACATCCGACCGGTCAACGAAAGGGTACACGACCCGGTCGATATGGCAAATGAATTAACCCTGACAAGCATTCATCGTGGTCACGAGAGTACATATTTGGCACAATAAGTCCGTATTACACAAAGACTTGCATAGTACTGTAACCAAAAAAGGTAGTGAATCTGGCTCAAATACAAACGGGCATTGCAGGATCGGCATTTTGGGCCGAGTGGCGCAGTTAGACGGTGATGAAGACGACCCCGGCACCTCGCCGCCGGCGTGGATTAAAAAAGCTGATCGATCGCCGCATCCGAGATTTCGGGGGGCGGTCAGGCTAGACTGGCGCGGGTAATATTTGGTCTCCCTGATAAAAAACAGCGGAGCAAACGGCGGAGCAAATGACCGACGAGGCGACAACGGCAGGAGGTGACGAGGCAAGACGCCGCTGGCTGCGCCCGCTGCTGAAGCCCTTGCGCCCGATCTTCGTCGAGATCGCAGCGACCTCGCTCTTCATCAATGTCCTGGCGCTCGCGGTGCCGGTCTTCGTGCTGCAAGTCTATGACCGCGTGGTGCTCTATGCGGGCTTCACGACGCTGCAGGGCCTCGCCATCGGCATGGCCTTTGCGATCGCCTTCGACTTCGTGCTGCGCCAGTCACGCAGCCGCTTGCTGCAACGTGTCGCGCTGCGCTTCGATCTGGCAATGGGCCAGCGGCTCTTTGACAAGCTGCTGGCTGTGCCGTTGCGCACGCTCGAAACCCGGGCGGCGGCCTACTGGCATGCCCTCTTCCGCGACACCGAGACCGTTCGCAACGCCTTCGCCGGAAGCACCGCGGTGCTGCTGGCGGATCTTCCCTTCGCGGTGATCTTCCTCGCCTTCATGTTCGTGATCGCCCAGCCGGTCGCCTGGGTGATCCTGCTGATGATGCCGGTCTTCCTGTTCGTCGCCTGGCGGGCCGCCTCGGTGCTGCGGCGCGCGAACACCGCGGAGCGTTCCGTCGGCTACAGCCGCGATGGGCTGGTAACGGAGCTGATCGCCGGCCGCACGACCGTCAAGGCGCTTGCGACCGGCCCGGCGCTGCGCCCGCTCTGGGAGGACCGCCAGACCTCCTCGATCGAGCACGCCATCGACCGCGGCGGCAAGACCGACCGCTACGTCAACATGAGCGCGGGCCTGACCGTCTTCACCACCGTGCTGGTGACCACGATCGGCGCCATCGCCATCGTCAACAAGGAACTCACCATCGGCTCGCTGATCGCGGCCAATATCCTGAGCTACCGTATCGTCGGGCCGTTTCAGCAATTGGTCGGCAACTGGCGCAACCTCGTCTCCGCGCGCGAGGCGGTGGGGCGTCTGAGCGAGGCCTTCGAGCTCGTCGAGGACCGCCAGTCCGATGCGGTCACCGCCGCGCGGCCGAAGGGCAAGCTCACCTTCGAGACCCTCACCTTCCGCTACGCCGAGGAAAGCCCGCCCGCGGTCGACCAGCTCAACGTCAAGATGGGCCCCGCCGGCATGCTCGGCATCGTCGGCAAGAACGGCAGCGGCAAGAGCACGTTGCTCAAGCTCGTGCTCGGGCTCTACGCGCCCAGTTCGGGGCGGGTGCTGCTCGATGATGCGGACATCGCCCAGTACAGCCGCGCCCAGCTCGCCGACTGGATCGGCTACGTGCCCCAGGAATGCGTGCTCTTCGCCGGCACCATCCGCAGCAATCTCGCGCAGCGCGATCCACTGGCCGAAGACGCGGAGATCGTCCGCGCCGCCCAGGCGGCCGGCGTGCACTCTTACGTGATCGACCTGCCCGACGGCTACGACACCGATATCGGCGAGGCCGGCGCGCGCCTGTCCGCCGGGATCCGGCAGCGTATCGCCATCGCGCGGGCGCTTGTCGGCGATCCGCCGGTGATCCTGCTCGACGAGCCGTCGAGCAATCTCGACCGGCAGGCCCAGGACGAGCTGACCCGCTCGCTGGCGACCCTCGCACGCGACCACACGATCCTCGTGGTCACCCACAGCCCGGTCCTGCTGACGGCGTGCAGCCACATCATGGCACTCGAAGGCGGCAAGCTGGCAATGGCCGGCCCGGCAGCCGAAATCATGCCTCGGCTCTTCCCGAACCCGCCGACACCCTTTCCGGAAAAGCGAAGCGCATGATGAGCCCCGATAGCCTGGACCCGACCGCGCATGCCGCCGACGGCGCCCCCGCCACCCGGCGCACGCCGCGGGCGCAGTCGCTCACCGTCGCCGCCGAGGCGCGGCCCGGCATCGCCGGTCTGATCGGCAAGCGCAAGAGCATCGCGATCGCCCGGATCTTCATGGTCTTCATCGTCGCATTCCTCCTGTGGGCCAATTTCGCCCGCCTGAACGAAGTCGCGAGCGCGCCCGGCGAGGTCGTGCCCCAAGGCAACGTCAAGGTCATCCAGCACCTCGAGGGCGGCATCGTGCGCGGCATCCACGTGACCGAGGGCGCCACGGTCAAGGCCGGCACGGCGCTGGTCTCGCTCGATCTGGGCGCGGGCGGGCTCAACCCGGCGGAGCTTCGCGCCCAGCTCGACGCCATGCTGCTGAAGCGCGCGCGCCTCTCGGCCGAATCCGACGGCGCCCCGTTCAAGTTTGATCCGGCGATCGCCAAGCGGCGCGCCGATGTCGCCCTCAGCGAACGCCGCGCCTATCAGGCCCGCCAGCGCGAGCTCGCCAGCGGACTTGGTGCCTTGCGCGACCAGGTCGTCCAGCGCGAACGCTCGGTGCGCGAGCTCTCCGCGAAGCGGTCCACCATCGCCACCGACCTCAAGCTGGCGCGCCGGGCTTTCGCCATGTCGCGCTCGCTGGTCTCGCAGGGCCTGACCTCCAAGCTGGAGCACCTCGAGCGCCTTCGCCTGGTGCGGCGGCTCGAGGGCGAGCTGTCGGTGCTCGACGAATCGGTACCCAAGGCCGAAGCGGCCTTGAAGGAAGCGCGCGGCCGTCTCGACGAGATCAATCTGCGCTTCCGGCGCGATGCGTCGGAGCGCTTGGCCCAGCTCGAGGGCGAGATCGCCCGGATCCGAACCCTCTACACCCGCGCCACCGACCAGGCACGGCGCACCGAGATCAAGAGCCCGATCAGCGGCATCGTGAAGAATCTCCGCTACCACACGATCGGCGGCGTGGTGCGGCCGGGCGAGCCGATCATGGAGATCGTGCCCACCGACGACTCCCTGGTGATCGAAGCGCGCTTGAGCCCCACCGACCGCGGCTATGTGAAGGTCGGCCAGCCCGCGCTCATCAAGATCAGCACCTATGAATATATTCGCTACGGCGGGCTCGAGGGCACCGTCAGCCAGATCGCAGCCGACGCCAACGATGCGCGGAAGGGCAATCCCTACTTCCGCGTGATCATCAAGACCAAGCGGGCCTATCTGGGCGAAGGCGGCGTGAAGCTGCCGATCACCCCCGGCATGCAGGCGACCGTCGATATCCGCACCGGCGAGCGCACGGTGATGCACTATCTGATGAAGCCGGTCCTCAAGCTGAAGAGCGAAGCCTTCCGCGAGCGCTAGGCGCCGGCTTGTTGCATGAGCCCGCGCCGCGTCAAGACGACCTCGGCCACCTCGAACTCGACCAGCACCGCACCGCGTTCGGCGATCATCTGCACCGTGAAGGTTGCATAGCCCCGGTCGTCGCGGTTGCGCGAGTGCCGCGCCTCCAGACATTCGAGCTCGACCCGCACGCGGTCGCCTGGCACGACCGGCTCCGGGCATCTGAGATATTTGAGCCCCGGCGAGCTCATACCGTGGCCGCGCAGGAAGCCGGAATGGATCAGATGGCTGAAGCAGAGGCAGAGCACCGCGATGTCGGGGAAGATCTCGCGCGCGAGGTCCGGGTCCTTGCCCTCATAGACGCGCACCGGCACCGGCCCGTGGCGCTCAACAAAGGCCAGCAGCGCCTCGCGCGTAATGGTAATCGGCTCGGTGACGAACCGATCCCCGACACGGTAGTCGTCGAAGCATTCGATATCCTCGAACCGCCGGAGGGTCATGCGGCTCAGGTCGAGCAGTCGACGCAGCGCGGCGTCGTCGGGTCGATGTCCAGGCGCGCCGCCGGGATCTCCTCGCCGCACTCCACGCAGTAGCCGTATTCGTCCGCCGCGATCCGGGCCAGCGCGGCCTTGATCCGTTGGCCGCGGACCTGCCGCCGCGATTCCGTCGCATGCGCCATCGCCTGCACCTGCATCGCATCCATGCGCGAAAGCCGCCCGACGCTTTGCTGGTCGAGCTCGACCGGCCGGCGCTCGTCCGCCCCCGCCGCGCTGATGTCGCTCAGCTCGGTCATTTCATGCTCCAGCGCGGCCTTGATGGCCTCGAGGTCGAGATCGGATCGAGAGGACATTGCAAATACAGTCTACACTAGGCCAAGTGAGCGGGGGAACGGGCAGGCGATGGCTGCCCTTCCCGCTTGAACCGCCCGC
>CAZBRE010000124.1:11828-13670 GCA_964494065.1 uncultured Alphaproteobacteria bacterium | reverse complement strand
GGGCGCGCGCCCCGAAGTGCCGCTCGACAAGCTGGTGCGGGAGACGCTTGGGTGAAGGTGCGTCGGGGCTGGTAGCTATGCGACGTTAGCCCCCAATTAAATCGCGTTCGTGTAAGATCGGGCCGCGCACCCGCCCGATCGAACACGTTGATGGCCACCGCCGAAAAATCCGGAAGACCGACCTGGCTGCAGACCCTGGCGGCGTTCAAGGAACGTCCGGTCATCACCATGCTGATCCTCGGCTACCCTGCCGGAGTGCCGCTGATGATGGTGCTGGCGACGTCGGGCTTCTGGCTGCGCGAGATCGGCGTCAGCAGGACATCTATCGGCTTCCTGATCTGGGCGAGCTTTCCCTGGGCGCTCAAGATCTTCTGGGCACCGCTGGTCGACCGCCTGCCGCTGCCGCTCCTCACGCGCTGGCTCGGCCAACGGCGGAGCTACATTCTGCTGGCCCAGTTCGGCGTCGCGGGCGGGCTCATCGGCATCGCTTCGCTCAATCCGCAGGCGGTCTTCGACGTTGCCGGCAATGCCACCAGCACCGCCGCACGCATCGCCGGGCTGACAGCCGAAGGGGCAGGCGTCTTCCCGGTGCTCGGCGGTCTCATGAACGTGGGTCCCACGCCACCGCCGAGCGAAGTTGTCGTGACGATGGCGCTGTTGCTCTTGTTAGTCTCGTTTTCGTCCGCGACTCAGGACATTGCGCTCGATGCCTTTCGCATCGAGTCGGCGCCGTCGGAAATGCAGGGCGTAATGGCGGCGGCCTACCAGTACGGCTATCGGATCGCGATCCTGGTGGCGGGAGCCGGCGCGCTCTATCTCGCAGCCGCCTTCGACTGGGCGACGGCGTATCTGTTGATGGGCCTCTCGATGGTGATCGGCATGGCCACCATTCTGCTGGTCCGCGAGCCGCTGCATCCGATCAGTGCGGCGACCAGGGAGCTCGAGGCGGCGCTGGCTGCGCGGGTCGCGGGCGCCGGCCGCCTCGGTGGCGGATTTGCCAAGCTTGCCGGGTGGTTTTCTATCGCCGTCGTGGGCCCCTTCGTCGAGTTCTTCAAGCGTAATGGCTGGATGGCGTTGGTAATCTTTCTTCTGATCGGATCGTTCCGGCTTTCCGATTTGACGCTCGGCGCGATGGCTAACCCGTTCTACGTAGATATCCATTTCTCGAAGGTCGAAGTGGCGAGCATCGCCAAGGGCTTTGGGGTGGTGATGACCATCATCGGCGTCGCGGTCGGCGCAGCCTGCATCGTACGTTTCGGTATTATGGCGATGCTGCTGATCTCGGCGCTTCTGTTGACAGTGACCAACCTGCTGTTCGCGGTTATGGCGGTGGTCGGCAACGAGATCTGGATGCTGGTCATCACCATCAGCGCCGACAACCTGTCCGCGGGCATATCGGGCTCGGTCTTCATCGCCTATCTCTCGTCGCTGACCAACCGCGCCTATACGGCGACGCAATACGCGCTCTTCACCTCGCTGATGAGCCTCTTCGGCAAATTCGTCGCCGGCTGGTCGGGGGTCGTGGTCGATGCGGTCGGCTGGGTCACCTTCTTCATCTATGCCTCCGCCCTCGGCATTCCCTCGATCCTGCTGATCCTCTTCATCATGATGCGCGGCAAAGAAGGCACGCCCGACTATCACTTGGGCGCCGAACCTGACGACGAAACGGCGCTCGCGGCGAAACCGGCCGAATAGCCGGCTTGACCCAGCCCGCACGGGCTTTCACTGTGGCGGTTGCTGTCCACGCCCCCACGAAAGCCCCACATCCATGAGCCAGCCGCCGATCACCCTCGCCGATATCGAGGCGACACGCGATGCGGTCGCGCCCTGGGTGATCGAGAC
>CAZBRE010000124.1:0-11728 GCA_964494065.1 uncultured Alphaproteobacteria bacterium | reverse complement strand
GGCAAGACCTTCGTCCATCCCTTCGAGGGCCGCGCGACGATCCTCGGCACCGCGACGGTAGGCCTGGAATTGATGCGCCAGTTACCCGATCTCGATGCCGTCGTGGTGCCGGTGGGCGGTGGCGGTCTGATCGCCGGCATCGCGCGCGCGGTCGCGCTGATCAATCCGGACTGCCGCGTCTACGGCGTCGAGCCCGAGGGCGCACCGACCTTGAGCAAGAGCCTCGCGGCGGGCGAGCCGCAATCGATCGACGCGGTGCGCACCATCGCGGACTCGCTGGGCGCGCCCCATGCCGCGCCGATGTCCTTCGGCCTGATCCAGGACCATGTCGAGGAGATCGTGCTGGTCGACGACGACGCGCTGCGGGCGGCGCTGGCGCTGCTCTTCACCGAGCGCAAGCTCGCGGCCGAGCCGGCGAGCGCGGCCTCGACCGCGGCGCTGCTCGGCCCGCTCAAGGACAAGCTTGCGGGCCAGCGCGTCGGCCTGGTCGTCTCGGGCGCCAATATCGATCTCGACAACTTCGCGAGCTATGTGCGTGCGGGGCTCGAGGCAACGGCCAGCTGACGAAAGGACGCCTCATGGCCGCGGCAGACGACGATGTCCCCGATGGTCCCGAGCAAGCGGACGGCGAGGGCCGCGCCGCGGGCTGGCAACGCATGGCGGCGTTCCTCTGCTTCGGCATGGCGGTGGGGGCGCCGGCGGCGCAGAGCCTGAGCGCGATCCGCTTTCTGCCGGGCGAGCGGACGGTGGAAACGATGCTGGTGTTGCCGGTCTTCGTCATCGGCCCGGTGGCGCTTGCGCGCATCATCGCCGCGCCCTTCATCGATGCGCTCGGCCGACGGCGGCGCTGGACGGCGATCCTTGTCGGCCTGCTGCTCGTCCTGACGGTGCCGATCCTGGCGCTGGCGCCGGCGAGCAACCCGATCGGTGCGCCGGTCGGACCGCTCGACCTGGTGCTGATGCTGGCGGCGATGCTGGTCGCCGGCGCCGTGCTCGCGGCGGCGGACGGGCTTCGCTCGGTGGTTGCGCCCGAGCGCGCCCAGGGCTGCCTGGCCGGCGCGCAGTATCTCGGCACGGTGATTCCCGCAGCCCTCCTGCCGGTCTTCCTGCGCGCGCCGGACAGCTTCACGATCAGCATCTTCCTGTGCGTCTTCATTCTCGCGGCCTGGCTGGGACTGTGGCTGCTGCCGGGGCGCGAGGCGGTCTCGCCCAAGCTTTTCGGGCGGCCGGAGTTGGCGGGCTTCCTCGACGCCGAGCAGAACCTCTCGCGTGGTGGCAAGGCGGTAACTGCCTGGGTTTACGGCGTTTTCGTCTGTCCGATCGCCGATTTCTTCCGGCGGCTGGGCGGGCTTGCCTGGGCGATCCTCGCGGTGCTGCTGGTCGGCGATCTGGCAACGCATATCGACACGCGCCATCTCCTCACCATCAATGCCGGGATCCTGACCTCCGCCGATGTGACCCGCATCGGCACGATCCGCAGCGTCGCGCAGTTCGGCGGTGCGGTCGTGGCGGCCTGGCTGGTGTGGCGGATGGGCGCTGCGCGCGGGCTCGCCGCGACCTTCGTGCTGGCGGGCGCGTCGGCGCTCTCCGGGCTCGGCGCGAGCACGGCCGCACCCTCGATCCCCTGGTTCATGATCGCGCTCACGATCGGCGCGGTGGCGCAGGGTGCGATCCTGATCGGCTTCGCGGCCTTCATCGCGCGGGTCGTCGCGCCCACCTATGCCGCCTGGCAGTTCACGCTGCTGTGGCTCGCCGGATTGCCGACCGACCTCATCGCCGAGCTGCGCAATGCGAGCAACGCGCGGATCGGATTCAGCGGGACCTACATCGTTTTCCTCGGCCTGTTGGCGGTCTCGATCCTGCTGACCCTGTGGGTGGCGCGACGACTCGACGCGCAGGACAGCCGAGAATGATCACCACGCACGGTTGACGGATACCCCGCGCCGGGCGATATCGGGGGACGCCGCCGCAAGACATTTGCAACGCACCGGAGTTGAGCGATGCGCATAGGCTGCCCCAAGGAGATCAAGACGCTGGAGCATCGGGTGGGTCTCGTGCCCTTCGCGGTGCGCGAGCTGACCCACCACGGCCACGAGGTGGTGATCGAGCGCGGCGCGGGCGCGGGCATCGGCATCCTCGACGAAGTCTATGCCGCGGCGGGCGCGCGTATCGCGCCGAGCGCCGAGGACGTCTTCAAGGACGCCGAGCTGATCATCAAGGTGAAGGAGCCGCTGGAGCCCGAACGCGCGCGCCTGCGCGAGGGCCAGACGCTGTTCACCTATCTCCATCTCGCCGCGGACAAGACCCAGACGGAGGAGCTCGTCGCCTCGGGCGCCACCGCGATCGCCTATGAGACGGTCACCGATCGCGAGGGCGGTCTGCCGCTGCTGGCGCCGATGAGCGAGGTTGCCGGACGCATGTCGGTCCAGGTCGGCGCGCATTTCCTGGAGAAGGAGAATGGCGGGGCCGGCGTGCTGTTGGGCGGCGTGCCCGGCGTGCTGCCCGCGCGCATCGCGGTGATCGGCGGCGGGGTCGCCGGCACCAGCGCGGCACGCATGGCGATGGGCACCGAGGCGAATGTCATCGTGCTGGAGAAGTCGCTCGCCAAGCTGAGCCAGCTCGACCTTCATTTCGGCGGCCAGCTCCGCACGCTCTATTCAACCGTAGAAGCGGCGGAGACGACGGTCGCCGAGGCCGACCTCGTGGTCTGCGCGGTGCTTCTACCTGGGGGGATTGCACCGAAGGTGGTGACCCGCGAAATGGTGCGCTCGATGCGGCCCGGCTCGGTGATCGTCGATATCTCGATCGACCAGGGCGGCTGCTGCGAGACCAGCCGGCCGACCGACCACGCCAACCCGACCTACGTCGAGGAGGGCGTCATCCATTACTGCGTGACCAACATGCCGGGCGCCGTGCCGCGCACCTCGGCCTTCGCGCTCAATAACGCGACGCTGCCCTTCGTGCTGGCGCTCGCCGATGACGGCGTGAAGAGCGCGCTCGCCGACAATCCGCACTTCCTGGCGGGCCTCAACATTCATCGCGGCAAGGTGACGTATGAGCGCGTCGCCCGCGATCTCGATCTCGACTACACGCCGGCCGAGGAGGCATTGGCGGCGTGACGCGCCGGCCGAGGGACGAGGCAAGCCATGGACGTCACCAAGATCAGCGTCGGCGACAACCCACCCTGGGACGTCCACGTCATCATCGAGATTCCGATGGGCGGTTTGCCGATCAAATACGAGCTCGACAAGGATAGCGGTGCGCTATTCGTGAACCGGTTTCTGCACACGGCGATGCAGTACCCGGCGAATTACGGGTTCATCCCCCACACACTGTCGGATGACGGCGACCCGATCGACGTGCTGGTGGCGGGCCAGGTGCCGGTGGCGGTGGGCGCGGTGATCCGCTCGCGACCGATCGGCGTGCTGATCATGGAAGACGAGGCGGGGGTCGACGAAAAGATCCTCGCCGTGCCGGTCGACGATCTGCATCCCTATTACACGGACATCACCTCGTGGCGGCAGCTGCCGCAGGTCTATTGCGACCAGATCACGCATTTCTTTTCGCATTACAAGGACCTAGAGAAAGACAAGTGGGTCGAGGTCAAGCGCTGGGGCGAAGCCGAGGAGGCCACCCGCATGATCATGGAGGCAGTCGACCGCGCCAAACCGGGCGCGAAGACGAAAGGAAGCAAGTGATGGGTGAGGCAGCCATCGAGGTCCAGCAGGGCGACATCACCAAGCTCGAGGTCGATGCGATCGTGAACGCGGCGAACGAGACGCTGCTGGGCGGCGGCGGCGTCGACGGTGCGATCCACAATCGGGCCGGTCCCGAGCTGATGCGCGAATGCCAGACGCTGGGCGGCTGTCCCACCGGCTCGGCGAAGATCACCGGCGGCTACAAGCTGAAGGCGAAACATGTGATCCACGCCGTCGGCCCCTTCTGGCGAGGCGGCAATGCGCGCGAGGCCGAGCTCTTGGCGAGCTGTTACCAGGCCGCGGTGGCGCTGGCGCAAGAGCATGGCTGCGCATCGATTGCCTTTCCGGCGATCTCGACCGGCATCTACGGCTATCCCAAGGAGGCGGCGGCAGAGATCGCGGTGCGGAGCGTGAAGGCGGCGCTCGCGAACGCGCCGGGGATCGACCATGTCATTTTCTGCGCCTTCGACGGCGAGACGGCGGATATCTACCGGCGGCTGTTGGACGTTTGAATACCCTCTCCCGCATGCGGGAGAGGGACAAAAACGCAGCGTCATTTTGTCTCCGCGTCTTTGAGGGGTCATGCCCAGAGATTAGATTGAGGGCACTCCCCTCACGCCCCGTGAGCCCGATCTCATGACCACGCGCAACCTCGACGCCATCTTCCATCCCGCCACGGTGGCGCTGATCGGCGCGAGCCCGGAGACCGGCAGCCTCGGCCGCGTGGTGCTCGGCAATCTGCTACGCGGCGGCTTCAAGGGGCGCGTCTGGCCGGTCAATCCGAAATACGACGAGATCATGCGCACGCGCTGCTACCGCGCGGTGGCCGACCTGCCGCGCCCGCCCGATCTCGGCGTCATCGTCACCCCGCCGCGCATCGTGCCCGGTGTGGTGAAGGAGCTGGGCGATGCGGGCGCACGGGGCGCGGTCGTCATCACCGCGGGCTTCGGCGAGGACGGGCAGAAGGCGGGCAAGGCGCTCGAACGCGACATGCTGAAGGCCGCGCAGCCGCATCTCCTGCGCATCGTCGGTCCCAATTGCCTCGGGGTGATGGTGCCGGGGATCGGGCTCAACGCGAGCTTCGCGCATATGGCGCCCGAGCCGGGCAAACTCGCCTTCCTGTCGCAGTCGGGGGCGATCGTGACCGGCGTGCTCGACTGGGCGGCCGAGCGCGACATCGGCTTCTCGCACATGGTCTCGATGGGGGCGATGGCCGATGTCGACTTCGGCGACCTGCTCGATCATTTCGGGCGCGACGCCGACGTCAGCGCGATCCTCATCTACATGGAGACGGTGACGCATGCGCGGAAGTTCATGTCGGCCGCGCGTGCGGCGGCGCGCACCAAGCCGGTCGTCGTCATCAAGTCGGGCCGCCACGCGGCGGGCGCCAAGGCCGCAAGCTCGCATACCGGCGCAATGGCGGGGGCGGATGCGGTGTTCGAGGCGGCGTTTCGGCGCGCCGGTATATTGCGCGTCAAGACGCTCGACGAGCTGTTCGATGCGGTCGAGACGCTTTCCAAATGCAAGGCGCCGGCGGGCGAACGGCTCGCCATTCTCTCCAATGGCGGCGGCTTCGGGGTGCTCGCGGCCGACGGGCTGATCGATGCCGGCGGCACCATGGCGGTTCTGCCGAAAAAGACGATCGAGGCGCTGAACGCGGTGCTGCCGACGACCTGGTCGCACGGCAATCCGATCGACATCATCGGCGACGCGCCGGGCTCGCGCTACGCGGCGGCGCTGGAGATCCTGCTGGAGGATGCGTCCTCCGATGCGGTGCTGGTGCTCAACTGCCCGACGGGCGTGGCGAGCTCGGAGGACGCGGCGCGCGCGGTCGCCGAGGGTGTGGCGCTCGGCGCGGGCCGGAAGCTCGTGCTGACGAGCTGGGTCGGCGGGGCGGCGGCGGAAGGCGGACGGCGCGTCTTCGCCGCGACCGACGTGCCGAGCTACAACACGCCGGGCGATGCCACGCGCGGCTTCATGCATCTCGTCCATCACCGCCAGGCGCAGGCGGCGCTGATCGAAACCCCGCCCTCGCTGCCGCAGGAATTCACCCCCGACCTCGCCGCCGCGCGTGCGCCTATCGATGCCGCGCTCGCCGAGAAGCGCGAATGGCTGAGCGAGGTCGAGGCCAAGGCGTTGCTCGCCGCCTATGACGTGCCGGTGGTCGCGACCGAGGTCGCCGCCGATGCCGATGAGGCGGTCGCGGCGGCGCAAAGGATCGGCGAGCCGGTCGCGCTCAAGATCCTCTCGCACGACATCACGCACAAATCGGACGTCGGCGGCGTGGTGCTCGGCGTCGACGGGCCGGACGACGTGCGCGCCGAGACGGAAGCGATGTTCGCGCGCGTCCGCGCCGCGCTGCCCAAGGCGAAGATCGAGGGCGTCACCGTGCAGCAGATGATCCTGCGCCCGCGCGCGTATGAGCTGATCTTAGGATTGGCCGAAGACCCGCTCTTCGGGCCGGTCGTCTTGTTCGGCGCTGGCGGGACGGCAGTCGAGGTGCTCGACGACAAGGCGCTCGCCTTGCCGCCGCTCAACATGAAGCTCGCCATGGACGCGATCGAGCAGACGCGGATCTACAAGCAGCTCGTCGGATACCGCGACCGGCCACGCGCCGATCTGGAGACGGTGGCGCTGACGCTCGTCAAGGTTTCGCGCATGGCGGCCGATCTGGCCGAGATCGCCGAGCTCGACATCAACCCGCTCTTCGCCGACGAGACGGGCGCCATTGCCCTCGACGCCCGGGTGCGGGTACGGCGCGCCAAGCGCGGCGTTAAGCCCGAGGACCGGCTCGCCATCCGGCCTTATCCCGTAGCGCTCGAGGAGAGGGTAGAGATCGCCGGCAAGAAACTGCTGCTGCGGCCGGTCCGCCCCGAGGACGAGCCGATGTTCCACGACGCCTTCAAACGCCTGTCGCCCCAGGCAATCCGGCTCCGCTTCTTCGCGCCGCTCAAGGTGATGTCGCATCAGATGGCGGCGCATTTCAGCCAGATCGACTACGACCGCGAGATGGCGTTCGTGCTCGTCGAGCCCAAGCCGGCGGGCAAGGCGCGCGGCTTCGGCGTCGCGCGCATCCTCTCCGAGCCCGATAAAGCGCGCGCGGAGTTCGCCGTCACCGTCACCAGCGACATGGCGGGCAAGGGGCTCGGGGCGCTCTTGATGAACCGTCTCATCGACTACGCGCGCGATTACGGGATCGGTGAGATCTATGGCGACGTGCTGGCGGAGAACACGGCGATGCTGGGCCTCGCCCGCTCGCTCGGCTTTCAAATCGAGCGCACGCCCGACGAGCCCGAAGTCCTGCGCGTCCGCCTGCCGCTGAAAAAGGCAGGCAAACGAGCGGCGTCCTGAATGACCGGACCGATCGAGCCGAAGAATCCCTACTTCGACGATATCCGTCCGGAGCGCCGGCCCGGGCTCAAACGCTCGCTCGGCTTCTGGCCGCTTACGCTCTACGGGCTCGGCACCATCATCGGCGCGGGCATCTATGTGCTGGTGGGCGAGGTGGCGGGCCGGGCCGGCATGGGCGCGCCGATCGCCTTCGTCGCCGCCGGCATCGTCGCCGGGCTGACCGGGCTCTCCTACGCCGAGCTGGTCGCGCGTCATCCAGAGGCGGCGGGCGAGACCGCCTATGTGCAGGAAGCCTTTCATTCCAAGGTCTTGGCGCGGCTCGCCGGGGTGGCGCTGATCTTCGTCGCAATCATTGCCGCGGCTTCGATCGCCAAGGGGGCTGCCGGTTATCTGGAACAGTATGTGCCGCTGCCGCGCTGGGCCGGCGGGGCCATCATCGTCGCGATCTTCACCGCGGTCGCCGCGCTGGGGGTGACCGAGAGCGTGCGCGTGGCCGTTGTCATGACGCTGATCGAGATCGGCGGGCTCGTGCTGATCCTGGTCCTGGCCGCACCGGCGCTCGAGGCCTTGCCGGCGCGGGCCGGCGAATTGATCCCGCGCGATTTCGGCGCCTGGGCGGGCGTCTTCGCCGGCATGTTCGTCGCCTTCTTCGCCTTCATCGGCTTCGACTCGCTCGCCAACATGGCCGAGGAGACGGAGGAGGTCGGCCGCGTCCTGCCGCGTGCCATCCTCGCCGCGGTCGCGCTGTCGTCGCTGATCTACGGCCTGGTCGCCCTGGTCGCGGTGTTCGCGCTGTCGCCGGCCGACCTCTCCGCGCAGGACGCGCCGCTGGTCGCCGTGCTGGAGACAACCGGATTCGTTTGGAGCCGGCATTTCGCCGCGATCGCGCTCATCGCCACGGCCAACGGCGTGATGGTCGAGATCGTTCTGGTCTCCCGGCTCGCCTACGGAATGGCGCGGCGGGACCTGATGCCGCACTGGTTCTCGGCCGTGAACGCGCGGACCCGCACGCCGCTCCGCGCCACGCTGATCGGCGGTGCGGTGATCCTGGCGCTGGTGGTCGCGGTGCCGTTCAGCGCGCTCGTGGCCGCGACCAGCACGGTCACGCTCTGCGTCTTCGCGCTGGTCAACCTCAGCCTGGTGCGTCTGCAGATGAAGGATCGGCGGCCGGACCTGGCGATCCGCGCACCGCGCTGGGCCCCGCCGCTGGGCGCGCTGACCTGTCTCGGGCTGATCGCGGCGCAGATCGCGGACTAAACATCGATTGAGTCGCGTCTAAGCCCGATTGCCGGTAGCCGGGCGGCGGGGGTTCGGTTACAAATCCATGACAGATTTGTGACGCGCCCGCGCCGGCGCCCTGGACCGCAGCGCCCCAATGACGTCCGATACCGACGCGCTCAACGGACCGACAGCCAACAGGGGCGATACCCCCAAATCCGGCCTATCGGACTCGGCGGACAAGCAGCCGGAAAACTCAAAGCCGCTCAAGTCCCTCGACAAGGACCTGAAGCGGATCGGCCGCCTGCAGCAGGCGAGCCTGGAGCAGGCGCATCGCCTGACCGGGCTCGGCCTCGGCCTGCTGTTCCTCGTCCTGGTCTGGGCCTTCGTCGAGATCTATACGGGCCATATCGCCGGCAGCGGCTTCGTCATTGTCGCGGCGGTGATCGGCGGCTACATGGCGCTCAACATCGGCGCCAACGACGTCGCCAACAATGTGGGGCCGGCGGTCGGCTCGCGCGCGCTCACCATGCTGGGCGCGCTGCTGATCGCCGCCGTCTTCGAAAGCGCCGGCGCGCTGGTCGCCGGCGGCGATGTGGTGAAGACCGTCTCCAAGGGGATCATCGACCCGGCGGCGATCGGCGATGCGCACACTTTCGTCTGGGCGATGACGGCAGCGCTGCTGGCCGCGGCCTTGTGGATCAACCTCGCGACCTATGTCGGCGCACCGGTCTCGACGACCCATTCGATCGTCGGTGCCGTGATGGGGGCCGGCATCACCGCGGCGGGGGTGGGCGCGGTCAACTGGCCAACCATGGGCGCGATCGCAGCGTCCTGGGTGATCTCGCCGGTGCTCGGCGGGCTGATCGCGGCGGCCTTCCTCGCCTTCATCAAGTTCATGATCCTCTTCCGCGAGGACAAGCTGGGGGCGGCCAAGCGCTGGGTGCCGGTGCTGGTGGGGCTGATGGCCGGCATCTTCTCGATGTATCTGGTGACCAAGGGTCTGAAGAAGATCTGGAAGCCGGACATGTCCTGGGTCGCATTGTTCGGGTTGGCCGTCTTCGTCGTCACCTATTCCGTGGTGCGTCCGATGGTCGCCAAGCGCGCGCTGACCCTGGAGAACCGGCGAAAGGCGGTGAGCTCGCTGTTCGTCATCCCGCTGATCTGCTCGGCCGCGCTGCTCTCCTTCGCCCACGGCGCCAACGATGTCGCCAACGCCGTCGGCCCGCTCGCCGCCATCGTGCACACGACGACCACGGGCGGTATCGCCACCCAGGTCGATATCCCGATCTGGGTGCTGCTGGTGGGCGGACTCGGGATTTCCGCCGGGCTCTTCCTCTTCGGTCCAAAGCTGATCCGCACGGTGGGCGAGAAGATCACCAAGCTCGACCCGCTGCGGGCGTTCTGCGTCGCGCTGTCGGCCGCGATCACGGTGATCGTCGCCTCGGGGCTCGGCCTGCCGGTGAGCTCGACGCATATTGCCGTTGGGGGCGTGTTCGGCGTCGGCTTCTTCCGCGAGCTGCACGTCAACTGGCTGCGCGACGCACTGGAGCGGCGGAAGGCGCGGCGCCTGAACGGCGGCGTTATCGGTCCGAACGACCCCAAGGCAGAGAAGAAGGCCAAGAAGGCGCGGCGCAAGAAGCTGGTGCGGCGGCGCCACCTCGTCACCATCGTCGCGGCCTGGCTCGTCACGGTGCCGGCGGCCGCGATCCTCTCCGCGCTCATCTTCCTGGCGCTGCAGGCCTTCGTCTAAAAGACAGGCGTTCTTACAATCGCGCGCGCCCGACTGACAGGCCGGGCGGGCGGTGCTACAACGCTCGCCTTCGGCAGCGGAGAAGTCTCGATGACGGCGGACCATCCCAGGCAGGCAGAGATCGCAACCAGCGACGCGCACGACCTGCGCGCGTCTCCAGGCTTTCTGTGGCTTGTCTATCTGAACGCCTTCGTCTCGGGCGCCGTGATCATGGCCTTCGAGATGCTCGGCAGCCGCTACCTCAATCCCTATTTCGGCAGCGGCATCTATACCTGGGCGGCGCTGATCGCGACGGTGCTGATCGCGCTCATGGTCGGCTACTTCCTCGGCGGCTGGCTCGCCGACCGCTGGCCGACGCACAAGCTGCTGGCAGGGCTGATCATGGTCTCGGCGGTCTATCTCGCCTTCGTGCCGCTCGCCGCCGACGGAGTGCTGGCGGCGATCTTCGATTCGATCGAGAGCGTGCGCACGGGCAGCCTCGCCGCGGCGTTGGCGCTGCTGTTCATTCCGCTTACGCTGCTGGGCGTCTATTCGCCCTTCGCGATCCGCCTGACCTTGCGCTCGACCGAACAGTCGGGCCGGGTGGCCGGGCGCATCTACGGCATCTCGACCTTCGGCTCGGTCTTCGGCACGCTCTTCGCCACCTTTTGGCTGATCCCGACCTTGGGCTCGCGCAGCATCACCTATCTGCTCGCCGGCGTGGCCCTGCTCTCGGGGCTCTCCTTCCTGATGGCAGTGCCGGCGATCGCGGGCGGCATGCGGCGGGCAGCGGCGGCGCTCGGCGGCCTGGTGCTGTGTCCTGCCGCGGCGCTCGTCGCCTTCGGCGTCCCTCCCGCGCAGGCACAGCAGGGCGGCATCTTCGAGCGCTACGACAGCGGCACCGACGAGGTTCGCCTGATCGAGCAGGTCGAGACCTCGTACAACAACATCTACATCACCCAGCGCGGCGACTTCATCACCATGTCGTTCCGGGTGCGCCGGCGCGACGAAACCGAATCGGTGATCAACCTGCTCGATCTGGGCGAGCTGCCGCTGCCCTACACCCGGGCGATGACCGTGGCGCTCGCCTATGCCGACAATCTCGATCGCATGCTGATGGTCGGCCTCGGCGGCGGCACCACCTCGCGCTATGTCGGACGCCACGTGAAGGACATGGACGTGACCGTGGTCGAGCTCGACCGCGGCGTGATCAAGATGACCAAGAAGCACTTCAAGCTGAAGGAGGGCCCGCGCTACCACATCGTCGAGCGCGACGGCCGCGTCCATCTGATGCGCAACCGCAAGGCCCGCTACGACATCATCATGGTCGACGCCTTCCGCGGCGGCTATGTGCCGTTCCATCTGCTGACCCGCGAATTCTACGAGCTGTTGAAAAAGCGGCTCACCCCCGGCGGCGTTGCGGTTTTCAACGTGCATGGCGGCACGCGGCTTTTCGAGTCGACAATGAAGACGCTCACCACAGTGTTCGGCCATGTCGAGACCGTGCCGGCAGCGGGCAGCATCATTACCGTGGTGCGGAACGGCCCGCCGCTTTCGGTCTACGAGGCGACCAAGCGCGCCGAGGCGCGGCAGGCCCAATACAAGTTCCGCTACGATCTGCGGATCCTGCTGCAGGGCCGGCGCAAGATCGCCATCGGCCCCCGCGCCCGCATCCTCACCGACGACTTCGCCCCGGTGAACCTCTACGAGAGCATCAAGAAGTCGAACG
>CAZBRE010000123.1:0-13765 GCA_964494065.1 uncultured Alphaproteobacteria bacterium | reverse complement strand
AGGCGGGCTTCCACGAGTTCGCGCCCGGCGTCGAGGGGTTCAGCGAGGCGAGCCCACGCTTCCTCGCCGATCTCCGGCGCTTCCAGACGGCCCACGACCTCGCCCCCGACGCCACCGCCCAGCCGGGCGGGCCCACGGTCTCTTGCAGACGTCTAGCGTCCGCTAGTTCAGCTTGCCGGGGAGGTCTTTGAGGGCCTCGTCGACGAGGCGGGCGGCCTGGGTCTCGTCGAGCTTGTCGGCGAGGATCTGGCGGGTGGCGGCGACGGCGAGGTCGACCGCCTGGGCGCGCACCTGCGCCTCGGCCTGGGCCTCGGCCTGGGCGATGCGGTCGAGCGCCTGTTGCTCGCGCCGCTTGACCGAGGCCTTCAAGTCTTCGGCCGCCTTCTCACGCAGCCGCGTCGCCTCCTCGCGGGCGTGGTGAAGCATGGCCTCGGCTTCCTTGGCGGCGTCGCGTTCCTTCCTCTGATATTCGGCGAGCAGCTTCTGCGCTTCCTCGCGCAGGCGTTTCGCTTCGTCGAGCTCGGTCTTGATGCGGTCGGCACGGGCATCGAGCGCCGCCATCATCGGCTTCGTCGCCTTCCACAGCATGAAGAGCACGAAGATGACGAAGGCCACCGCGACCCAGAACTCGGCGCTTTGAAGCAGATGGTTCATATCGGCTCCCGCGCGCCCGCTATCCGAGGTCCTTGACGGCGCGCGAGACCGCGCCCTCGGCGTCCGACTTGCTGACGTCGAGGCCGATCAGCTTCGCCGCCGCCGCCTGGGCGATCTCCGCGGCGACGTCGCCGACGCTTTCGAGCGCGGATTTCCGCGCCTCGTCGATGCGGCGTTCGGCCTTCGCGATGTCGTCGGCAAGACGCTTGCCGATCTTCTCGTGCTCGGCCGCCGCTTCGGCAGCCGCCAGCTCGTTGGCCTCGCGGAGCACGACCTGGGCCGAGGCGCGGCCCTCGGCGGAGAGCTTCTCGTATTCCGCCAGCACCGCCTCGGCTTCGTTGCGCACTTCCTGGGCCTTGGAGACATCGCGGTCGATGCGCTCGCGCCGGTCCTCCAGCACCCGTCCGATCTTCGGCAGCGCGACGCGCCAGGCGATCAGGAAGAAGAGGATGAAGGTGACCGCCAGCCAGAAGAGCTGGGAGGCGAAGCTTTCCGGGTTGAGCTGGGGCATGCCGCCACCGCCGCCGCCCTCGCCGTGCCCTTTCTCGGCCGCGAAGGCGAGCGCGGCCGGGGCCAAGGTCCCGAAGGCCCCTGCCGTCAATCCAGCTATGCGACGCATCGTCATCATGCTCTTGGCTTTAAAGCGGCGCGATTGCACCGCGTCCGCTCAGAATACGAAGAGCAGCAGCAGCGCGATGATCAGCGCGAACAGCGCCAGCGCCTCGACCAGCGCGAAGCCCAGCATGGTCATGGTGAACATGTCGGTCTCGCGGCGGGCCGAGGGGTTGCGGGCGACGGCCTGGATGTAGGCGGAGAAGATGCTGCCGATGCCGATGCCCGAGCCGATCACGCCGAGAACGGCGATGCCGGCGCCGAGGAGTTTGACTGCACTAGCGTCCATGGATCTGTCTTCCTTCTCGCTTTGAAATCTGGATTCGTGTGCGGGATCGCGCAGCCTAGTGGAGATGCAGCGCGTCGTTGATGTAGAGGCAGGTGAGGATCGCGAAAACGTAAGCCTGCAGGAACGCGATCACGACCTCGAGGCCGGTCAGCACCGAGATGAGCGCGAGCGGCAGCAGGCCGCCGACGCCGAAGGTGATCGCGCCCAGGCCGAAAACGAAGCCGCCGATGACTTTGAGCAGCGTGTGCCCCGCCAGCATGTTGGCGAAGAGACGCACCGAGAGGCTGATCGGCCGCGAGAGATAAGAGATGATCTCGATCGGGATCAGCAGCGGCCACATCGCCAGCGGCACGCCGGGCGGCACGAAGAAGCTGAAGAAATGCATCTTGTGCTTCACCAGGCCGAGGATGGTGACACCGATGAACACCGTGATCGCCATCGCGAAGGTGACGATGATGTGGCTGGTGAAGGTGAAGGAGTAGGGCAACAGGCCGAGCAGATTGCCGATCAGGATGAACATGAAGAGCGTGAAGACGAAGGGGAAGTAGCGCTTGCCCTCGGCGCCCACGGTATCGCTGAGCAGCCCCGCGATGAATTCGTAGGACATCTCCGCGATCGACTGGATCCGCCCCGGCACCACGCTCGCCCGGCTCATGCCGAGCACGAGCAGCGCCGTTCCCAGCACCAAGGTCGCGACCATCGCCGCCGAGGAGTTGGTGAAGGAGATGTCCAGGCCACCGACCTCGATCGGCGCAATCGCCTTGATCTCGAATTGCTCGAGCGGACTCGCCATGCTTCGTCGTCCTTATCCCCGCTATTCCGGACCCCGTTCGTCCGGCCCCTATTCGCTCGACTTGCTGTCGTCTCGCGCGTTGCTCCCGCGCTTCTTATCCGATCCGTCCGTCGCGTCCGTCTCGGCGTCGCGTGCCTGCTTGAAGCCGACCGCGCCGCCTTGACCGCTTGCCGTGCGGAACACGTTGAACGTACCCGCCGCGGCGCCGAGGAGGAAGAACACTATCAGCATCGCTGGCGAGCTGCCCAACCACCAATCGAGCAACAAGCCGATGCCGACACCGACCACAACGCCTGCGACGAAATCAACCCCCAGGCGGAGCGCCAGGCCTACCCCCGACATATCCTGCGCCCGCCGCGGCCCGGTTCTGCCTGCCCGCCGTTCCTGTCGCTCATGAGCCTTGCGCAATCTTGCGTCAAGGTCCTGAAGCCCAGGCGGCGGTTTCTTTTGAGACATTCCCCGGCGCGAAAAGAACGCAAGCCCGGAACCGGAGGCGCCCGGTCCAAGGCCGCGCGCACGATATTGCCTCGCACCAGGGGTGTCAAGGCCACGTCCTGCGGCTAACATATTGTGTTTATTGCAGAAAAATGACTGCGACAATCGGGCCGAAACCGCTTTCGCGTCAGCGGCTAACTCAAGCGACGGTGCGCAGTCGTTCGGCCTCGTTGAGGTTGACCGAGACGAGCTGCGAGACGCCCTTCTCGCCCATGGTGACGCCGAAGAGCCGGTCCATGCGCGCCATGGTCATGCGGTGGTGGGTGATCAGCAGGAAGCGCGTCTTGGTCTCATTGGTGATCTGGTTGAGAAGCGTGCAGAAGCGGTCGACATTGGCGTCGTCGAGCGGCGCGTCGACCTCGTCGAGCACGCAGATCGGCGCCGGGTTGGTCATGAAGACCGCGAAGAGCAGCGAGAGCGCGGTCAGCGCCTGCTCGCCGCCGGACAGCAGCGACATGGTCTGAAGGCGCTTGCCCGGTGGGCTCGCCATGATCTCGAGGCCGGCTTCGAGCGGATCGTCCGATTCGATCAGTTTCAGATGCGCCTGGCCGCCGCCGAAAAGGCTTTCGAAGATCTTGCGGAAATGCTCGTCGACTTTCTCGAAGGAGGCCAGGAGGCGTTGGCGGCCCTCGCGGTTCAACTCGTTGATCGCCTGGCGGAAGCGTGAGATCGCGCCGAGCAGGTCCTCGCGCTCGGTCTCCATCGTGGTGATCTGTTCGGCGAGCTCTTCCGATTCGCGCTCGGCGCGCAGGTTGACCGGGCCCATATTGTCGCGCTCGCGGGTCAGGCGGTCGAGCTTGGTCTCGATCTCGTCGATCTCGGGCAGGGTGGCGCCCTCGTCGAGATGCGCGGCGTCGAGGGCTTGTTCCGGGGCGCAGCCGAGGCGCTCGCGAATGCGCTCGGTGATCGCCTCCATCGCCTGATCGCCCTGCGAGACTGCACCCTCCGAACGGCCGCGTTCCTCGCGCATGTCGGCGAGTGCGCCTTCGGCGGCGCGCAGCGCGCTGTCGACCTCGGCGAGCCGCGCCTCGGCGGCTTCGAGCGTTTGCGCCGCCTGGCTGCGCTTGGCCTCGGCGGTCTCGATGCTGTCGAGGAGATTGGTGCGCAGCTTCTGGATCTCGGCAGGGCGGCCGGCGAGGCGCTCGAGTGCGGTCTTCGCCGAATTGCGCCGCTCGCCCAGCAGCTTCGACTGGCGGGCGCCGTTCTCGATGCGCGCCTCCCAGATGCGGCGCTCGTCGGCGATGGCGGTGCGGCGGCGCTCGCGGGCCTCGGCCTCGCCGCGCAGCCGGTCGCGGGTCTGGCGCAGCTCGTCGAGCGCGGCGCGTTGGTTCTGCACCTGGGTGCGCTTTTGCTCGAGCTCCGCCTGGCTGTCCTCGCCGGAGCGCGCGATCTCGAGTGCCGCCTCGGCCGTCGTCAGCTCTTCGTCGACCTCGGCCAGATCGGCGCTGACGCTGGCGGCCGCCTCGTCGAGGGCGCGGGCGCGGGTGGTGCGCTCGGCGGCCTCCTTGGCGGCGCGGGCCTGGGCTTCGCGGGCCTGGCTCAAGGCCGCCATGCGCGTGCGCTGGTTCTCGCGGGCGGTGCGCTCGGCCGTGGCGGTCTCGGCGACCCTGGCCTTGGCCTTCTCCGCCGCCTCGCGCGCGGCTTCCGCGGTGGCGCGCGCGTCGGGCAGGATGAGGTCGATCTCGGCCAGGCGATTGGCCTGGCGGAGCCGCGTCTCGGCGGCGCTGCCCGCCTCGGCGAGCGCGACGAAACCGTCCCAGCGCCAGAGGTCGCCGGCGCGGCTCACGAGACGCTGGCCCTGCACGAGCTTGGGCGCGTAAAGCCGGCCCTCGGCCAGATTGGCGACGACGCCGACCTGCGCCAGCCGGCGGGCGAGCGCCTCCGGTGCCTCGACATGGTTGCCGAGCGGCTCCGCGCCGTCGGGCAGGGCAGGGCCGGCGGGGCCATTCGTGGTCACCCAGTGGATCGACTGGCTGTCGTCGGTCGAGCCGCGCAGATCATCGCCGAGCGCAGCACTCAAAGCCGCCTCGAAGCCGGGCTCGGTGCGGATCTGATCGACCACGGCACCGGGCAGATCGTCGCCCTCGGTGCGCAACGCCTCCAGACCCTTGGACTCGGCGCGCAAGGAGGCGAGCGCCTCGTCGGCCTTGATCAGCGCCGCGCGGATCTCGGCCTCGCGGGCGCGGGCGGCGGAATTGGCGGCTTCGGCGGCCTCGGCCTCGGCGCGCGCTTCTTCCAGCGCCTCGTCGGCGGCGCGCGCGGCCGCATCGCCGGCATCGGTGTCCGGGCCGGTTTTCTCGGCGAGCTCCTGGCGCTCGATCTCGATCGACTGGGCGCGCTCGGTCAGGCGGTTCTGACGCGAGCGCAGCGTCTCGAAGCGCTCGTCGAGGGTCGAACGATGCGCTTCCGCCTCGGCCGCCGCCTGGGTCAGACGGGTGAGCTCGGCCTCGACGATCTCCAGCGCCGCCTCGGCCTCGGCGACGGCGCGCGCGGCCTCCGACTGGGCGCCGCTCTCATCGTCGTTCGTGCCGGCGAGGCTTTCGGCTTCCGCCTCGATGCGGGCGAGCGCCGCGGCGGCGTCCTCGCTCATCGTTTGCTCGCGGGCGAGGTCTTCCTCGATCTGCTGTAGGCGGGTCTGGTATTCGTCGCGCGCCTCGGCGAGCTGCTCTTCTTCCTTGTCGAGCGTGTCGCGGGCGATCGCCAGACGCTGCAGCTCGGCCGCCGCCTCGGCCTCGGCCTGGCGCAGATCCGGCAACGCTTCGGCCGCCTTGGCCTGGGCGCCGGTGCCGGCGGAGACGGCCTGGGCGAGCTCGGTCACCTTGGCTTCGGCCTCGCGGAGACGGTCGCGGGCGCTTTCCAGATCGTCCGCCGCCTCGCGCCAGCGCAGATGCAGCTGGATCGCCTCGCAGGCGCGGATCTGCTCGCCGATATTGCGGTAGCGCGTGGCCTGGCGGGCCTGGCGCTTCAGGCCCTGCATCTGGCCGGCCAGCGCGCCGATCACATCGTCGAGCCGGGCCAGGTTGTTCTCCGCGCCGCGCAGGCGAAGCTCCGCCTCGTGGCGCCGCGAATGCAGACCGGTGATCCCCGCCGCCTCTTCCAGCAGCATGCGGCGCTGGGCCGGCTTGGCGTTGATCAGCGCGCCCACCTTGCCCTGGCTCACGATCGCGGTGGAGCGGGCGCCGGTGGAGAGATCGGCGAAGAGCAGCTGCACGTCTCGGGCGCGCACGTCCTGGCCGTTCACCTTGTAGGCCGAGCCCTCGCCGCGTTCGATGCGGCGCACGATCTCGACCTCGTCGAGCTCGTTCCACTGCGCCGGCAGCTTGCGGTCGTTGTTGTTCAGCGAGATCACGACCTCGGCGATGTTGCGCGCCGGCCGGTCGTTGGTGCCGCTGAAGATGATGTCGTCCATCTCGCCGCCGCGCATCTGCTTGGCCGAGGCTTCGCCCATGGCCCAGCGCAACGCTTCGAGCAGATTGGATTTACCGCAGCCGTTGGGGCCAACCACACCGGTCAGCCCGTCCTCGATCACGAGTTCGGTCGGCTCAACGAACGATTTGAATCCGGACACCCGGACTTTGGTGAACTCAACCAATGCGGCCGGTGTCTCCCCTCGTTACTTCGCGCCGCTCAGCTCGGCCTTGATCATCGGCTTCATGAGCTTGTCGAACTCAGAGAAGGGCTGCGCCCCGATCAGCCGCTTGCCGTTGATCACGAAGGTCGGTGTCGATTGGATCTTGTATTTCGCGTCGAGCTCGTCGCGCATCTGGCTCAGGCCGCGATAGAGCTCCTTGCTGTCCATGCAGGATTTGAACTGAGCATCGTTCATACCGACCAGGCGGGCGATCGGCTTCAGCTGCGCGAACAGCTCCTCGGCGTTGTTCGCCCGGGTCCATTTCCCCTGGTTGCGGAACAGAAGCTCGATCATGGCGAAGTGCCGGTCGTCGGGCACGCAGCGCGCCAGCATGGTTGCGAACTGCGCGCGCACGCCGCCGAACACGGTGTGGAAGACGATCTTCGCCTTGCCGGTGTCGATGTATTCCTTCTTGATCGTCGGCCAGGCGCCGTTATGGAACGCATGGCAGTGCGGACAGCTCAGCGATTCGAAGGCGAGAATGGTGATCGGCGCATCCTTCTTGCCGAGCACCTTGTCGGCGAGCGCTACCTTGAGCGGGACGAGGCCGACCATCGGGCCGGTGGCTTTGGCCTCGCCGGCCTTCTTCTCCGCGCCTTTCTTCGCCTCGGCGAGCTGCTGCGGGGCGCGCAGCGTTGCGCCCGACGAAGACGTATCGTCGTTGGCCGAGCGCATGCCGGCCGCCGCGGGCAATGCCGCAAAGGCAAAAAGAGACACGGTGAGAGTGGCCCCTCTCAACAAGACCTTGAGCAAGTTTACCTCCTCGCCCCAATATCTGGGGGCAGTATAGGGATTGGCTTGAAACTCCACAAGCGGACCGACGCGGTCTGATCCGCGAATTTTCTGCTCTGCTGCGCCGTTCGTCAGCGCTCGCCGGTCTGCCGTGTGCGTGACAGAACATGGCTGCCGAGCGAGGTCAGCGCCTCGCGCAAGGCATCGTCGGTGATGCCGGCCGCGCGTTCGGCCGCGCTTTCGAGCGCCGCGGCGTCGGGGACGGGCGGTGCTTCGGGGGCAGGATCGCGGCGCGGCGGCAGCGGTCCGCGGATCATCGACAGCCGGGCCACGGCGCGATAGCCGAAATAGCTGTTGATGCGCTCGATGATCACCGGCTCCAGATGCTGAAGCTCGATGGCCATCGGCCCGTCGACGCGGATCTTGAGCGTTCCCGGGCCGCCGTCGCGCGGCTGGCTCAGGCGTTCGGGACAGCTGCACGCGGCGAGGGTGGCGCCGACGATCTCGGTCCATTCGGAGACGACGCGGCCGCTGGCAAGGCCGCGTCGCTTGAGGACGGGCCGCGTCACCGTCGACAGCGGGGCCGCGACGGCGCGCATGCCGGTCGGCCGAGGCTTTTCCGGCTGCGACTTTGCCCGTTGTTCGGGCCGCTTATCGACGCGCTTTGGCATAGGGTCGGACGCTGTGGGTCGGACGCTGTGGGTCGGACGCTGTGGTTCAGACTCTGGCTCAGGCTCGCTCGGTGTGGCCGCGGGGCGATGCACGGATTATGCTGATTGCTCGCGTTCTCGGTGAGAATAGTGGCCAAATTGTGTTTCCACCAGGGGCCTCGGGCCCGGGTAACGACAGTGTGAGCGTTGCGATTTCAGGCCTTTCGGACGATGCCGGCGCCGAACCGGCGGCGCGGCTCCTGGCGTGGTACGACCGGCATGCCCGCGACCTTCCCTGGCGCGCCCGGCCGGGCGAGCGCGCCGATCCTTACGGCGTCTGGCTGAGCGAGGTGATGCTGCAGCAGACGACCGTCGCCGCCGTGAAACCTTACTACGAGACGTTTCTGCGGCGCTGGCCTACGGTCGAGGCGCTGGCGGCGGCAGAACTCGACGAGGTGCTGCAGGCCTGGGCCGGGCTCGGCTACTACGCCCGCGCTCGCAATCTCCATGCCTGCGCGCGCACGGTGGCGAGCGACTACGGAGGCCGCTTTCCGCAGACCGCGGCGGCGCTGAAGCAGCTGCCCGGCATCGGCGACTACACGGCGGCAGCGATCGCTGCGATCGCCTTCGACGAGCCCGCGACGGTGGTGGACGGCAATGTCGAGCGGGTGATGGCGCGGCGCTTCGCGGTCGAGGATCCCTTGCCGAACGCCAAGCCGCGCTTGCGTGAGCTGGCGGCAAGCCTCACCCCGGACGTGCGGCCCGGCGACTACGCGCAGGCGGTGATGGATCTGGGTGCCACCGTCTGCACCGTGCGCCAGCCACGCTGCATGGTCTGTCCCTGGTCCGACGATTGCGCCGGCCGGCTGGCCGGCATTGCCGAGACCCTGCCGCGCCGCGCGCCGAAGGCCGAGCGCCCGACCCGGCATGGTGCGGCATTCTGGATCAGCGATGGCAAGGGTGCCGTGCTGCTGAGGCGGCGGCCGGAGAAGGGCCTCCTGGGCGGCATGATGGAGGTGCCGTCCACCGAATGGGGCGAGGAACCGCCCAGCCCCGATGTTGCTCAGGCAGCCGCACCCTTTGCGGCCAAGGTCGACGCACTGCCCGGATTGGTGCGGCATACCTTCACGCATTTTCATCTCGAGCTGGCTGTATTCGCGGGGCAAGCGGACGGGAAAAATCCCAAAATCTCCGATGACGCGGGCATTTGGGTCGCCGTCGATCGGCTGGGCGAGCAGGCGCTGCCTTCGCTGATGCGCAAGGTCGCGGCGCACGCGCTGCGGCATCTGGCCGGATAGCGCATATTTGCGTATGCAATCGGGCGGCGGGCCCGAAAAATCGGCGGAATGCATGGGATTTTTCCGAATGTTTCGAGCAAAAACCGTTCATCCGGGGTTCATGCGCGGACCTCTATAAACGCCCCCATGAGGTACGTAATTGCCATATTCGCCGCGGTGTTTCTTGCCGTGGGCGCTGCCCAGCCGTCGCTGGCCGAGGGCCATAATTGCGCCCGCCAGGCGCTGGCGCAGGGCCGCATCGTGCCGCTGGGCCAGATCCTGCAGCGGGTGCGCTACCGGGTGCGCGGGCGCATGGTCGGCGTGCGTCTCCTGGGCTGCCCACGCGGGCCGTTCGTCTATCACATCCGCATGCTCACCTTCGGCGGCCGCGTCGCGGTGGTCACCGCCAATGCGCGGACGGGGAGAATCCTTGGAGTCAGCGGCGGCGCCCCGGTATATAGGGAGAACCCCCGCTTCGAGCGGAGACGGAATTTCCGCCGCCGCAACCAGCGGCTCTGGTACCGAAGGAGGCGCTGATGCGTGTCCTGATTGCTGAAGACGATCCCGATCTTGCCCGCCAGCTCTCCAAGGCACTGAGCGAGGCCGGTTATACCGTCGATCATGCGCCCGACGGCGAGGAGGCGCATTTCCTCGGCGACACCGAACCCTATGACGCCATCGTGCTCGATCTCGGCCTGCCGGTCGTGGACGGCGTGACGGTGCTGCGCCGCTGGCGCGAGGCCGCGCGCGACACGCCGGTGCTCATCCTCACCGCGCGCGATCAGTGGAGCGAGAAGGTCGCGGGCTTCGATGCCGGCGCCGACGACTACGTGACCAAGCCGTTCCACATGGAAGAGGTGATTGCGCGCCTCCGCGCGCTCATCCGCCGTGCCGCCGGCCAGGCGAGCCCGGAGATGGTCTGCGGTCCGCTTCGCGTCGACACCCGCTCGGGCCGCGCCGCGGTCGACGGCAATCCGATCAAGCTGACCGCGAACGAATTCAAGGTGCTCACCTATCTGATGCACCATCAGGGCAAGGTGGTGTCGCGCACCGAGCTCACCGAGCACATCTACCAGCAGGACTTCGACCGCGATTCGAATACCATCGAGGTCTTCGTCGGCCGGCTGCGCAAGAAGCTCGACCTGGACCTGATCCAGACCGTGCGCGGCCTTGGCTACCGCCTCGAGCCGCCCGCCGAGGCCGATGGCTGAGGCTGGGGACTGAGCACGCCGGCCTTGGCGATCCGCACCAACTCGCTTGCCTTCCGCCTCGTCGCCGGGGCCGCGTTCTGGATCGCGGCAGGGCTGTTCGGCGGCGCCTTCCTGCTCTCCACGCTCTTTCGCGACTATGTCGAGCGCAGCTTCGATGCGCGCCTCGCGGTGCTGTGGGACAGCCTCTACACGGTGAGCCGGGTCGACACGAAGGGCCACCTGCAGATGCTGGGCGAGCCGGGTGAGGCGGCCTTCGAGCAGGCCTATTCGGGCTGGTACTGGCAGATTTCCAAGGGCGTGAAGGCGATGCGGCGCTCGCGCTCGCTCTGGGACCGCTCGATCGAGCACAAGGCGATCGGCGGCGATCCGGTCTTCCTGCGCATGGAGGGGCCGGACGATCAGGACCTGCGCGTGCTCGCCCAAACCGTGCTGGTCGCCGACGAGTCGGGCGCGCGCACCGTGCGCTACACGCTGCTGGTGGCGGGCGACCGGGGCGAGCTCGAGGCGGAGATCGCAATCTTCAATCGCAGCCTCGTCTGGTCGCTGGGCGGATTGGGGCTGTTGCTGGTGATCGCGGTCTTCATCCAGGTGCGCTTCGGCATCATGCCGCTCCGGCGGATCCCCGACGCGCTGGCCGCCATCCGGTCCGGCCGCTCCGAGCGTCTCACCGGCCAGTTCTCCGCCGAGGTCGAGCCGCTGGCCGACGAGCTCAACAAGCTGATCGACCACAACAAGGAGGTGGTCGAGCGCGCGCGCACCCATGTCGGTAACCTCGCGCACGCGCTCAAGACGCCGCTCGCGGTGTTGGCCAACGAGACCGCCGGCGACAACAGCGCGCTCGCCAAGACCGTGCACGAACAGGCGACGCTGATGCAGCAGCAGGTCGACCGCCACCTGACGCGCGCCCGCGCCGCGGCGCGGGTGAGCGGCCTCGGCGCGCGCACCGAGCTCGGGCCCATCGTCGATGCGCTGGAGCGCACGCTCACCGCCATCCACCGCGACAAGAACCTCGACATCTCGACCGAGATCGCAGCGGGTGCGGCGATGGTCGGCGAGCGCCAGGATATCGAGGAGATGCTCGGCAATCTGATGGACAATGCCTGCAAATGGGCCAGGCACCTGGTCGAGGTGAGCGCCGAGCTCACGCCCGACAAGCAGTACCGGCGGGTGCTCATCCGCGTCGAGGATGACGGCCCGGGCCTCGAGCCCGGCAAGCGCGACCAGGCGATCGAGCGCGGAGAACGCCTCGACGAGGCGACGCCCGGCAGCGGCCTCGGTCTCTCGATCGTGCGCGATCTGGTCGAGGCTTACGAGGGCTCGCTCAAGCTGACGACGTCGAAGCTGGGCGGGCTTCAGGTCGAGATCGACCTGCCGGCGGCGGGGTAGCAACGGATTGAGGTCGATGTGGTTCCCCTCTCCCCTTAGGGGAGAGGGGATGGTTCGGCGGATAGACGACTAGCTCAGCTCCGCGCGCAGTTTTTGGCGGAAGGCGTCGATCGGCACGTCCTCGCCCTTGTGGCGCACGTGCCAGAAGGTCCAGCCGTTGCAGGCGGGCGCGCCCTGTACCCCCGCCGCGACCTTATGGATCGAGCCGGTCTGTTCGGCGGCGACCAACGAGCCGTCGGCGCGGACCTTGGCGGTGTATTTCTTGCGGGCGTCGAACAGGACCGTGCCGGGCTCGATCAAGCCCCGCTCGATCAGCCAGCCGAACGGTATCCGTTTAGCTTCGCGCTTGGGCGGGGTCTCGAAGAGCGCGGGGTCGTCGAGCGCCTGCGTGGAGGCGATGCGCGCCGTGGCGCCGACGGCGTAATGCGCCTCGCGCTCGATGCCGATCCAGCGGCGGCCGAGCTTCTTGGCGACCGCGCCGGTGGTGCCCGCACCCATGAAGGGATCGAGCACGATCTCGCCCGGCCGGGTCGCCGCGAGGATCACGCGGTGCAGCAGCGCTTCCGGTTTCTGCGTCGGATGGAGCTTGCGGCCCTCCTCGTCCTTCAGCCGCTCCGATCCGGTGCAGAGCGGGATCAGCCAATCGGAGCGCATCTGCAGATCGTCGTTCAGCGCCTTCATGGCGTCGTGATTGAAGGTGTGGCGCGCCTCCTTGCTTTGCGCCGCCCAAATGAGGGTCTCATGCGCGTTGGTGAAGCGGCGGCCCCGGAAGTTCGGCATCGGGTTGGTCTTGCGCCAGACCACGTCGTTCAGGATCCAGTACTCGAGATCCTGCAGCGCGGCACCTACGCGGAAGATGTTGTGATAGCTGCCGATCACCCAGATCGAGCCGTTGGGCTTCAGGATGCGCCGCGCGGCGGCCAGCCAGTCGCGGGTGAAACGGTCGTAATCGGCGAAGCTCGAAAACCGGTCCCAGGCCTCTTCCACGCCGTCGACGCGCGAATTGTTGGGCCGGTGAAGTTCGCCCGCGAGCTGCAGGTTGTAGGGCGGATCGGCGAAGATCATGTCGACCGAGGCTTCGGGGAAGCCGTTCATGGTCGCAATGCAGTCGCCGACGACGATTTCGCCGATCGGCAACTTGGTGGGCAGTTTCGAGGACGGGCCGCCGGTCCCGTTCGGTGGATTGCCTGGGTCGCCTGTCATGGGCGGCGATCCTGAGTCAAAGGGGATTCGCCGTCAATAAGTTTTTGATTCAAGGCGTTAACGAAAAATTATCCATTTTGAATCCAACCGCCGCGCGCAACTCCTTCAATTGATGAGCGCGGCGACGGGCGCGAAGCTGCGGCGGTGATGGGCGGTTGGGCCCAACCGGACCAGTGCGTCGCGATGCGCGGCCGTGCCGTAGCCGGCGTTGCGCTCCCAGCCGAAACCGGGATGCCGCGCGGCCAGGTTTGCCATGATGCGGTCGCGCACCACCTTGGCGACGATCGAGGCGGCAGCGATCGAGAGGCTGCGGGCATCCCCGCCGATCACCGCCTGGGCGGGACAGGGCAGCTCGGGCGTCTTGTTGCCGTCGATCAGCGCAAGATCCGGGAGAATACCGAGCGAGAGCACGGCGCGGCGCATCGCCAGCATCGTCGCGCCGAGGATATTGAAGCGGTCGATCTCCGCGACGCTCGCCGCACCCACGGCGATCCGCGCGCAGCCGGCGAGCTCGGTGAAAATTTCCAGGCGCATGGCGGGCTTCAGCTTCTTCGAGTCGTCGATGCGGACGGTCAGCGTCGGCCCGAGCCGCGCCTCGTCGATGATGGCGGCGGCCGCGACCACCGGGCCCGCCAGCGGTCCGCGCCCGGCCTCGTCCACGCCTGCAATTATTCCACCCGCCGCATGTTCGAGCACGAAGTCGGGCATGCTTATTTGACCTTCGGTCGACGGCATCGGCTCGCTCTCCCACCCGGCCGCCCAACGACAGTATCCTCATGGGCGGCCGGGTGGGAGAGCGGGCCGGTGCCGTGACTAAACATAAGGCTATTCC
>CAZBRE010000122.1:9017-13823 GCA_964494065.1 uncultured Alphaproteobacteria bacterium | reverse complement strand
AGGACTTCGCCTATATGCTGCAGGAAAAGCCCGGCTCCTACGTCTGGCTCGGCAACGGCGGGGCGGCGGGCGGCTGCATGCTGCACAACCCGAACTACGACTTCAACGACGATGTGGCGCCGATCGGCGCCTCATACTGGGTGTCGTTGGTCGAGCAGGAATTGGCCGCCCAGTAGGGCTCAGCGAGGATCCCCGCCGCTGGCGCGGCCGATGATGCAGCGGGCGGTGATGACGACCAACTCGCGTTCTTTGATCGCCGTGCACGGTTCCAGGAACTGCTGCAGGACCGGCACGTCGCCGCGTTTAAGCGCCGCCACGGCCCGGCGATGCGCGGAGGCATGCTCGCGCCGCCACCAGACGCTGCCGAGCCCAGCCGGGGTGAGCACCTTGGGATCAAGCACCAGATGACTCACGCGATAGCGCCGGAGAAAGGCGATGAGCTTTGCCGGCTCGGGGGTGTACTGCGCATCGATCAACGCATGCGCGCCGGCCCGGTAGCGGGTGATGTAGCCGTGGTCGAGCGGGATCGCGTATTCGCCGGCGACGAGCACGCGCCGCCTTGCGAAGGAGGGAATGTTGCTCGTGATTGCGTGCATGCTGGCGACGAGGGTCGATTTCGGCTGATCGCGCAGATAGGCAAGGATGGCGGGATAGCGCGGCGTCACATTGCGGCGGGAGACATCGAGCGGGTAGAGCGCGGCGAAGGCGATTACCGTCAGGGCTGCGAGACCGGTCTGCGCCCATTGGCGTCCGGTGAGGCCATTGAGACCATTGCTGCCGGCGGAGCCTGCCTTTCGCAACGCGCGCTCGGCGAGCAATACGCCGAGCATCGTCGCCCCGAACAGCCCGACCAGGCGGAGCGGCGTGAGCGCATAACGGGACGGCACGTGAAGCTTCGGTATCAAGATGAAGGCAACGCCGTAAAGAACCGCGCCCGCTAGCAGAAGGCGGATGATCGGTCCCCAGTCGATCGGGCGTTCGCCGGGCGGTCCGCGCAGACGCAGGCTGCCTGCCGCCCAGACTAGCGCGACGAGCAACAGGCCCAACAGGATCGGCGCGGCCGGTCGGCGGTCGGCGAGCTGGCACCACTCGATCGGCAGCACGCCGAAGGCGCCGCCGCAGGACCTGAAGCGAACCGCGCCCTTATCATCGAAGAGCGGCATGCGGCCACCGCTCCGGAACATCGGCTCGCTCTTGACCTGCTGCGCCGTGACGATGGGGCCGAACGGGCGGTCGAGCGCGGCAACGAGCAGGATCGCCACGCCTACGCCGCCTGCGCACAGGATCGGCAACCAGGTGGCGCGCGAGAGATCGAGCCGCGGCCGGCCGCGCCAGTGGAAAATCGTCAGGCCGAGCGCGCCCAAGCCAAGGGCCGCAGCCGGTGGATAGGCGAGCGCGACAAGGGCGCCGGAGATGGTGAGCCCGATCGTGCGGCGCCGCGCCAGGTAGTAGAGGAAGACCATCAGCAACGGCACCCCGAAGCCGCGCGGCGTGCCGCTGATGATGATGTGGCTCCACGCCATCAGGAAGGCGAGGCCGACCGCGCCGAGGAACGACGCCGGGATCCGGCCGCCGCTCAGCAGCAGCCCGAGGCGGAAGGCGTAGACGGTCATCACCGCGTTGAGCAGGGTCGGGAAGATCTTGCTTGCCAGGACGGGATCGATGCCGAGTTGGGCGGCGAGCCAATAGGCGGCGCGGAAGCCGGGTGGCGAGACCGAGGCGAAATAGTCGGCGATCAGGTCGTTCTGAAAAAGCGCGGGATCGCCCCAGCGCACCATCCAGAACACGAGCTGGCGGGCGTCGTCGTCGACGGTGAACGGCCCCGAAAGCGTCGCAATCATGGCTTGCAGGTAGGGCAGGGTGCCGATGACCGTGGCGGCGATTAGCCACGGCAACGGATCGTGTGCGCTCAAGAAGAAACGCCGGATCGCGGCATAGAGGCGGAGGCCCAGGGTCATGAGAGCGGCGGCGGGCCAGCGCGCTAGCGGCGACGGCGGCGGCGTCTCAGTTCGGCCCGCCATTCGGCAACAAGTTGGTCGAACGCCTTGCCATAGACGGCATGATATCGCTCGAGCGCGCCGCTTCCCCCCCGTTGGCGCGGCACCAGTGGCGTCATGGCGTAGAGCCGGCGGAAGCGCGTGAGCCCATATCGCTCGATCAGGAAGCCGACGAAGGCTCCGGCGACGATATAGGCCTCGCGGCCGTCGAGCTCGCCGGGCAGCTCCAGCCGGGTCGGCGTCGCGATCGCATCGAGCCGATGCAAGGGCGCGTTGCGGTGCCGGCGCGCGATGCGGTCGAGCGCCCGCCCGAAATTGGGATAAGCGACCGGGCCGCCCAGACGCTGATGGAGGTAGACCGCGAGCCCTTCGGCCAGAAACCGGTTCTGGTTCGGCGCGTAGACATGGACGACCTCGTGGAGCGTTGCCGTGCGCGCGCGGGCCACGCCGCGCGAGGGGAAGATCATGCTGCCGCGCTCCCCGCGCCAGGCGGGGACGAGCGACATCGCGATACGGCGCTCGCTGGTGACCCGTACCGTCAGCGGCCCGTCATAGGTCTTGCCCCAATAGCGCTCGATCTTGCCACGCGCCGCCACCAACTGGTCGAGCAGCCAGCGCGCCGCATCCTCGGAAACGTCGTCGTAGGCGACGCGTACCCCTGGGGCCTCCAGGGGGCTAACCGCGATGGCAGGCGCCTGCGGTCCGGTGAGGGCGACGGCGAGGCAAGCGGCTGAGAGGAGGGCGCGCATCGCCGTTACGTCACCGCGGCGCGCGCGTGGAATTCGGCCGCATTCCAGGTGCCGCTCTCCATGATCTCCTTCAGGATCGCAACCGCGTCGAACACGTCGACATGGCGGATGTAGAGCGGCGTGAAGCCGAAGCGCATGAGATCGGGCGCGCGGAAATCGCCGATCACACCGCGCGCGATCAATGCCTGCATGATGGCGTAGCCGTCTTCGTGGCGGAAGCTCACCTGGCTGCCGCGCTCGGGCGCCGGTGGCGAGGCGAGCTCGAAGCCGTGCCCGGCGCATTCTTGTGCGACCAGGGCGGCGAAGGTGTCGCAGAGCGCAATGGACTTGGCCCGGATTTCGCTCATGTCCGCCTCGAGCATCAGGTCGAGCGCCGTATCCAGGCCCACCATCGAGAGGATCGCCGGGGTGCCGCAGAGATTGCGCGCGATGCCTTCGGCCGGGCGGTAGTCGATGTCGAATTCGAAGGGAGCGGCGTGGCCCATCCAGCCGGAGAGCGGCGGGCGGATATCGTCCTGCAGGCGGTGGGCGACATAAAGGAAGGCCGGCGCGCCCGGCCCGCCGTTCAGATATTTGTAGCCGCAGCCGACGGCGAGATCGGCATCTGCGCCATTGAGGTCGACCGGCAGCGCGCCCGCACTATGCGCAAGATCCCAGAGCATGAGCGCGCCGGCGTCGTGCGCCATCGCCGTGACCGCCTTCATGTCGTGGACACGGCCGGTCTTGTAGTTCACATGGGTCAGCATGACGGCCGCCACATCGTCGCTGATCGCATCCGCGAGTCCCTCGGGCTCGGCGAGACGGACCTCGATCCCGCCGACGAGCTCGCCAAGGCCCTGCGCGACATAGAGATCGGTCGGGAAGTTGCCGGGCTCGGAGACGATCGCCGTACGCCCCGGTCGGAGCTTGAGCGCCGCCGCGAGCAGCTTGAAGAGATTGACCGAGGTGCTGTCGGCCACCACCACTTCTCCGGCTTGCGCGCCGATCAGCCGCGCGATCTTGTCGCCGGCGCGGCTCGGCAGGCTGAACCAGTCGTGGAGGTTCCAGCTGCGGATGAGGTCGTGGCCCCATTCCTCCGCGACCGCCTTGGCGATACGGTCCTTCACCGCCTTCGGCAGGGCGCCCAGGGAATTGCCGTCGAGATAGATGACGCCGTCGGGCAGCGCGAAGCGCTCGCGAAAGGCGGCGAGCGGGTCAGCGGCGTCGCGGGCGGCAAGGTCGTCACGGGTGATCGCGGTCATCGGGCCCTGTCGGCAATGGTGAGTGCACGACCGATTATGGCCCATCGTCGCCGCGGCGTCATTTGGGAGAAGCGGGCAGGGGAGACAGGCGGGCTACCTGGCCATTGCTATTGCCGCGGTGTCGGAAACGTCAGTCGGCGGCGGGAACCCCGCGGACGACCTTCATCACCGCGCCGAAAATGAGATCGGTCCGATTGCCGTCGCTCGTGGCGGGCAGCAGCAGCGTCGCCATTCTGACGTAGTCCCGCGACGCCCAGTCGGCCGGATCTTCGGCATAGAGCACCTCGTTCGAACGGGCGACGGCGGCATAAATCTCACCGATGCGCTCCCCGACGTCCGGGGGATAGGGGATTTCGGAGAGCAGCTTGCCCGTGCTGTCCCGGCCGGTGAGCTGGGTGATCTCGGTTCCAATAAGGCGGTAGCGGAAGTCGGGTGGGTCGAGCACGACATCGACCAGGAGAACATGGGCCAGAAGATGCGGGGGCAGGGCCACCGGATCGATCTTCTGCTTTGGCACCGGAAGCGCGCCATCGCAGGCATCGCGCCAGTAGTCGTGCAGCGGCAGCACGGGCGGTGCTATTTCATCACGATCGGGAAAGGCCACGACCTTGCGGCCACGGATGTCATATTCCCGGCGAGTATGGACGACCCCGTGCACGCGAATGTGCTCCCCCTCGACGATCCTGAGCCGGTCGCGCTGAGCCCATGGCACGGCGTCCGGTCGGGCGAGGTCGCATGCTGACACGCCGACTGTTAACAATCCCCGACCCATCCGCCCGCCGCTCGGGCCGGCGTCTCATACGCTGTTATGCGTCGTGT
>CAZBRE010000122.1:5960-8917 GCA_964494065.1 uncultured Alphaproteobacteria bacterium | reverse complement strand
ACGGCTATCTGATGGTGATCACCGCGCCGAAGATGAAGTCGGTGTCGTGTCCATTGCTGGTGCCGGGGAAGAACATCGACGCGATACCCATGTAATCACGGTTGGCCCAGTCGGCCGTGGTCTCGCGATAGACGACGACATTGTCGTTCGCAACGAGCTCGAAATAGCGCTTGAGGCGCTCACCCTGCGGCTGCGGGTAGTCGATCTCGGAGAAATACTTTCCGGTGCTGTCGCGCCCGAAGAACTGCGTGAGCTGGGTTCCGAGCAACCGATACCGGAAGTCCATCGGCTCGCGAAGGATATCGATAATCGCGAAGCGCGGCAGGATCTTGGTCGGTAGCCGCACCGGATCGATCAGGTCTCGCGGAATCGGCACGCCCCCCGCGCACTCGCTGCTCCAGAAATCATGCAGCGGCGCGAGGCCCGAATGAATATCGTCGCGTTCGGGGAAGGTAATGACGTCGATGCCGTCGAGGACGATCTTTCGCCGCCTGCTTGAAGAATTACTCACGTCTGGGACCTGCCGCGGGCTTTCGATGGGCACCAGCCGTCAGCACCGGCGATGCGGCAGGCAGTAAACCCCGCGGACTATTAACATTCTGGAAATACAAGCTTATGCGCCCGGCCGGGCCCCGGCGGACCGCCGGCATGCCGCCAGGATACCGTATGTCAGGCGCGGTTGTCCTGGAAGCGAGGCGCCTTGACCGCGCCCTCGAACTCCGTGGCGAGCGTGCCGCTCTCCAGGATGACGATCTCGGGGCTGACCTCGAAGGTCGTTTTGGTCGCGTCCTCGATCCGCGCGGTCAGGGCGCCCTGATCCGCCTCGCGCCTGAGCTCGAGCGAGAGGCGCAGACGGTCGAGGTCGTCGACGGTGACGATTTCGGCCTTGAAGTCCTGCACCTGCTCATAGCCGAACATGAAATCCTCGAACTCGGTGTGGTTGATGTTGACGCCGCGCACCTTGAAGAAGCCGGCCGTGCGGTGCGCGTGGCGCAAGCGCGGAAAGACCGAAAAGGGCCCGGTGCTGGTGCCGCCCCAGCCGAGATTGACGACGATGTCGCCGGTCGACCAGCGGACGAACGGCGTGGCGTTGTTCGACCAGAGCGGCGTGACGACCAGCGTGCCGGTCTCGCCCTCGCCGACCGGCTCGAGCGTGTCGGGGTCGAGCACCTCGACGAGGAACATGTCGGTCCAGAGGCGAAAGCCCTCATCCTCGCCGTCCTCGGAGCTGATGAGGCAGCATTCGGTCATGCCGAGACTGTCATAGACCTTGGCGCCCCAGCTCCGTTCGAGCTTGGCGCGCTTGGCCTCGGATATCGGCTCGGCCGAGCAGACGATGCGCTCGACGCTGGAGGCCGCGAGGTCGATGCCCATCGCCTCGGCATGATTGGCGAGATGCAGGCCGTAGCTCGACATGCCCATCCAGACGGTGGGCTTGAGGTCTTGTATGAGCTGGACTTGAACTTGCGACGGGGTCGAGGCGCCCGAGCCCGCCCAGTTCACGCCGACACCGATGTGCTGGCAGACGCGGGCGTACATGTGGCCGACCGGATGGATGCCGAGCGGGAAAGAGATATGCGCGGTGTCGCCGGCCGTGAGCCCCATGCATTCGATGCCGCGGGTGAAGCCGAGATACATGTACTTCATGTCCTCGAAGGTGCGCGGATAGAAGAGCGGCTTGCCGGTCGAGCCGCCCGAGCGCCAGAACTCCATGATCTGGTCGCGCGGGGCCATGTTGAAGGTCGTCATGAACGCCTCGGAGGAGAGGACGCGCAGCTCCTCTTTGTCGAGGATCGGGATGGTTCGCCAATAGTCCGGGTCGGCGCATTTCGAGGGATCGATGTTTGCGAAGCGCTCCTTGTGAAACGGCGCCTGCTTCGCCTGCTCGACGATGATCGGCATGCGCTCGCGCTGGATCGCCTCGATCTCGTCGCGGGACTTGGGGAGGGGAAGCGGCATTGGGTCAGGCTCCCGAGCGCTTGCCGATCCAGCGCAGCTGGGCGTCGTGGTTGGGCGGCATGGTCCCGCCGGCCTCGGCCTCGGCCATCGCTTTCAGCCGCGCGCGCTTGTCGTCGGTGTCCTCGGGGATCTCGTCGAGCGCGTCCTTCAGCATCGTCTCGTAGTCGGCGCCGACCGGGCAGACGTCCTGGCAGCGGCGGCAGCCGGTGATCGCGCCCGCGCCGCGCAGGATCGACTGCCAGAGGTTGAAGCTCGTCTCCGAGCGCAGCATGGCGCGCTGGGTTTCCGGGTCGCCGGCGCGGATCATCTCTTCCAGATATTCGGTCAGCTGGAAGAAGCCGTGCGGGCTGCGGTAGCGGTCGCACGCCTTCCAGTCTCGCTCCCAATGCCCGACCACGTCGCCCGGACAGGTCGACAGGCAGCGCCCGCATTCGGGGCCGAGGCAGAGGGCTTCTTCCTGTTTCCGATCGGGCTCGACCGGCACCGAACACAGGACGGCCGAGAGCATGACGCGCGGCCCATATTCAGGTGTCAGCAGTTGGAGGTTGAGGCCCAGCGTGCCAAGCCCGGCCTCGACCGCGGCGTGATCGAGCGAGAGAAGGGGCTTCATCGCCTCCTCGGGATCGCCGCGATAGCGCCAGGGATCGACATGGGTCGGCGGCACGATCAGGGCGGGGTAGCCCTGCTGCTCGAGCCACAGGACGAGCTCGAGCGCGGTCTCTTCCAACCGCGTCAGGGTGAGCTCGTCGTTGTAATACTTGTGCCGCTCGTCCCAGCGGGTGAGGCGGGTGGTGCCGCTGTTGAGGCGTTTGCCGATGACGATGACGCGGTCGGCGTCGTGGTCGGTGATGTCGGAGGGGCGGCGCGGGTCGGCGGGATCGGGCGGGTTCTCGTTCATGGCCGCGCCGTCGGCGATGCCGACAATATCGGCGCCAAGCGCCTTCGCCTTGTCCTTTATCTCGTTCGCCGTGACCGGCGACTGGAAGACCGCGACCATA
>CAZBRE010000122.1:0-5860 GCA_964494065.1 uncultured Alphaproteobacteria bacterium | reverse complement strand
TCGGCTTCCTCACGCGCGCGTTGCTCTTTCTTGAAGGCCTGGAGCTGGCGGGCGACCATGCCCTTGTAGCCCTCGGGCCCGACCCAGCGCCGGTTCCAGTCGTTCAAACCCACGATCTCCTCGCCGTCGATGCGGGCCTGCTTGTAGCCCTTGGCTTTGCGTTCCTTCTCTGGCGTGCGTTCCGGGATGCGCTTCTGCACGTCGGAGAGATAGGCGTGGTAGTCGTTGCCGACGGGGCAGACGGCGAGGCAGCGCGGGCAGTCGCCGAACGAGCCGACGACGCGCAAGAGCCCCTGCCAGAAGCCGAAAACGTCGCGGCTCTTGATCGCTTCCGCCTTCTCGTCGTGCGACTTCTCAACGAAGGTGTTGAAGAATTTGGTGATCTGCATGTAGCCGAATTCCTGCGCCTCGACCGCACAGCCGCGCTTGTCGATGCCGAAGTGGAGCACGGCATCCGAGGGGCAGGAATAAAGGCAGCGCGAGCAGGATTCGCCGATGCAGACCTGCTCGGTGATCATCTCGTCGGGCTCGAGCTCGGCTTCCGTCAGTATACCGGTCAAATAGACGCGGGGCCCATATTCAGGGGTCAGGATGTTGACCTCTAGGCCGAAGGTGCCGAGCCCCGCCTCGATGCCCAGATGGCGGGTCGAGAGGCGGCCGTAGCTCGCCTTCTTGTAGTCCCAGTCGGTTTCCTGCGCCGCGGTGATGAAGCTCGGATAGCCCGCATCCTCGAGCGCCTCGGCGATCTTGAAGGCGATCTTGTCCATGCGGCGCAGGACCAGCATGTCGATGTACTGGACCGGGATGTTCTGCTTCGCCCGGAAGGCGGCGACGGGGATGTGCTGGACGATCACCACGACGCTTTTGGTGTAGGGCGAGATACGGTCCGGCGTCTGTGGGTGCTGGGGATCGGGCGGGAAGGCGTTCAGGGTCTTGGCGCTGGCGATGCCGACCAGATCCGCGCCCAGATCGCGGGCGAGCTGCTTGACCGCTACGGCGTCCATTGCACGGACCTCCCTGATGCCCGGCGCGCCGGCCCGGGCCTGTTTTCTACGCTAACATAAATTCGGGGAGCAGATATGGATAGGGGGCGGGGGTTCGGGCCGATCAGCGCACCGCCCATCAGCGCACTGAATGCCCGATCGCGGCGGCCTCGGCGTAGAAATCCCCGCCCTCGGCGAACTCGCCGCCGGGCTTGTAGGCCTTGGCATACTCGGTGAGGAAGCAGGCCTCCAACGTCTCGTAGGGCAGATCGGCGAAGGCACCGTGATAGCAGAGATACTCCATGTGCTGCTGGCCCGCGCCATCGAAGGGATGGAGCAGCGAATCGGTTCGTCCGTCCCAGTCGAGCGGCAGGGTGTTGAACTTCTCGCAGAGCTCGACGTTGAAGACGGGCGTGCAGCTGATCCATTTTCCGTCGAGCCACACCTCGATGAAGCTGTGCCAGTAGAAGACGCTGGTGCCGAGGAGATCGATGAGCCGCGGGCTTGCCAGATGGTTCGTCACGTCGGCATAGCCGAGCCGCGCCGGAATGCCGAGCGAGCGAAGACCCGCCGCCAGCACCACGCCCTTTTGGACGCAGAAGCCCCGGCCGCGCTTGAGAATGTGGCTGGCCTTGTAGTAGTCGCGGATCATGACCGCTGAATAGGGGTCGTAGCGAATGCCGTCGCGGACCGCGTAGAACAAGCTGACCGCGCGCTCCCGCTCGTCGGCGCCGTCGCTGTTCTTTGCCGCGAACTCGGCGACCGACGGCGTGTCGAAATCGAGGAACCAGGTTGAGGCCAGGAACGCCGCCGGATCGTCGGTCATCGCCCGCAGGTCGGCATTGAGTTCGGTGTAGGCAAATGTTTCGGTCATGGCGTCTCGTTCATGGCTGGGCGTCCTGGCGGCATTCGGCGCAGTGCCCTGTCATTCTGCTTTCGGGTGCCCTCGATGTCGACCGTGGGCCAGGTTCTGTCAAGACCGCGACGCGACATGCATGGCGGCGGCGCGCGTCCGTCATGGCCGATCTATCGACAAGCCGAGATTGTCCAGCCATACTCCGATACCATGAAAAATGGCAGAATCTATCGGCACCCCGGGCATTTGATCCGGCGCGCGCAGCAAATTGCGGTCTCGATCTTCAGCGACCATTGCCGCGCCCATGGGGCGACGTCGGTCCAGTATGGCATCCTCTACACGGTTGGGCGCAATCCGGGCATCGATCAGATCTCGCTCGCCAACCTTGTCGCCCTCGATCGCTCGAATACGGGCGAGGTGGTGGGCCGGCTCGAGGAGCGCGGATTGCTGCGACGCGCCTCCGGCAATGTCGACCGGCGAACCAAACGGCTCTATCTGACGTCGGCGGGGGCCGACCTCGTCGACGAAATGACGCCGGATGTCGAGCGCGCTCAGGCGTGTATGATGGAGCCCTTGAGCGAGGACGAGCGGGAAACCTTGACGGCCCTGCTGGAGAAGTTCGTGGAGAACAACAATGCGTTCAGCCGCGCGCCGGAACGCCCCGTCGTGGCGCGAAAGGCGTCCTGACGTCACCATCCTGAAGCCCTGACGCCCTATCGGTCGGTCAAGCGGCGGACGTATCCTCGCTGGCCTGTCTGAAGTCGTCGCGCTCGAAGAGCAGCGAGGCCATGGTTCCGAACACGATCCCCCAGAACGGCGCGCCGATCGTGGCGACCGGCAGGCCCGCGACGGTGACGATGAAGGCGACCAGCGCGCCGACTTGAAACCGCCCGGAGAACGCCGAGACGAAAGCAGCGCGCAGGACCGGAAACATGCCGAGCCCGCCCAGAAGCGCAATGAAGGCGGCGGGCAGGGCGAGCGCCAATTGCGCCGCCGGCGGCGCCAGGATGCCGAAGATCAGAATCAGAATGCCGAACACGACCCCGCCCATATAGCGGCGCGCCGGGTCGCCCGAGGTGTTGAGGATGCCGTTCACGGGACCGGTCACACAGGCGGAGACCGCGCCGAACGTACCGAAAGCCACCGAAGCGACGCCGCAGGCCGTGGTCAGCGTGTTGATCGGCGGGTCGTAGCCGTTGTCGCGGCTGATCGCGAAGCCCTGTGCGTTGTGGATGCCGACCACCGTGATCGCCATCGGCAAGACGAGCTCGACAGTCGCCGCCCAGGAGAAGGCGGGCGTATAGACCACCGGATCGGCGATGGCGAGCTTGAGCGGCTCGCTGAGGTTGAACTGGCCAGTGGCGAGCGAGACCGCGACACCCGCGGCCAGCGCCGGCAGGATCGGCGGAATGCTCCGTTCCAGCACCGGCACGCGCCAGAAGACGAGATAGGCCCCGACGCTGGCGATGGCGATCAGCCAGTCCTGATCGAAGCCGCTCACGATCTTGAGGCAGAAGGGCAGGAAGACGCCGGCCACCATCGCCATCACGATGTTGAGCGGGATGAAGTTCGTGATCCGGCGCACCCAACCGGACAGGCCGAGAACCAGCAGGAGTGCCGCGGTCACGTGGAGCGCGCCGATCACCTCGGCGAAGGGCAGGTGCTGCAGCGCATTGCCGAACAGCACGACGCCCGGGATCGTCCAGCACATGCCCATCGGCATGCGGTAGAGCACCGAGAAGATGATCGACAGCACGCCGCCGAAGGCATAGCCGCCGAAGATCCAGGTCGAGATGTCCTGCGGGCTCGCTTTCACGGTGACGCCGATGCTGAGCAGGATCGCCAGCGGCCCGGTGCAGGCCAGCACCATGGCGGTGATGCCGTTGCTGATGGCGTGGCGGTCGAGCGAGGCGAGGGCGTGACGCCAGCCGGGCAAGCCCTGTTGCGGCAGTTCCATTTGGCTCATGTGGCCGGTAACCCCCCTCGATCCGGGACGGCTAGCCTCCGCCCGGTCGGGCGCCATTGAAGGGGTTCACCCGCCGCCGCGCAAGATCAACGGAAACGGCTCCAGCCCAATTCCCGATGACGGCGGTGGCAGGATGTGACTAAGAGCCGCAGGGAATGAGGATTTCTGGCTCTCCGGCTGCGACCTCCTGGCCGTTCAGCACGGTCTTCGCCGGCGCCCAGCGCAGCTTTGCCCCCTTTTCGCCGACGCCGTTCATGACCTGCACGCGCACCAGCCGCGAGCTCTGCTCCCCCAAGGTTCCGCGGCCGGTGGTCCGAACGGTCAGCTCGCCGTTCGCCAGCCTCACCGCCTTGTAGACGAACTTGTCGGAGGATTTGTTGAGGCGGCGGTTCACCATCTGGATGTAGCCGTCGGAAATCTTCACCTGCAGATAGCGCGTCTTCTCAAAACACCAGGTGCCGACGATCTTCGCGCGCGCCGCGGCGATCTGCTGGGTCCGGTAGCGGTCGAACAGCTTCGGTCCGTAGTACGATCCCGCCCCTGCGAGGATGAGGAGGACCACTGCGGCGGCGATCCAGCGCCGCCGGTTGGGGTTGCTTCTGCGCCGCGACTTGACCGCCGCGGCCGCAGCGATGGCGGCTTCGGCGGGTGAGGCGAAGAGCGTGTCGCTGTCGTTTCCGGATCGCTGCCCCGAATTGCCGCGGTTGCCCGCGGGCACGGGACGGGAGCGGCTTTCAATGGTTTCGCGCCAGGAGGCCACGTCATGCGGTCGCGTATGCGGGGAAAGCTCCAGCGCCTTGTCGATCGCTGCAAGCAGGCTCGGTTTGTAGAGCGCGCGGCCGACTTCACTTGCCGGCACCATGCGGTCGTTCTCGATGCGCTCGAAGATGTCCGGTGGCGGGGCACCGCTGATGGCGTGATAAAGCGTGGCGCCGACCGCATAGATATCGGTCCAGGGACCGTGGCGGCCCTTGGGCGAATACTGCTCGAACGGCGAATAGCCGGGGGTGACCGGGCTCGCGGCCTCGCGGCGGCGGTCGCGCACGGCCTGCCGCGAGGCTCCGAAATCGATCAGGACCGGTGTGCCGTCCTCCTGCACGAAGATATTGCTGGGCTTGATGTCGCGGTGGAGGAAACCCGCTTCGTGCACCTGCTCCAAACCGTCGAGCAGGGGCAGGATCAAGCGCGTGATCTCTTCCTCGGGCAGGGTGCGGTCGCGGTCGAGGCGGTCCTGCAGCGTCTCGCCCTTGGCGAAGGGCATCACCAGATAGCCTGTGCCGTTCGCCATGAAATAGCGGTAGACCGGGATGATGTTGGGATGATCGAAGTTGACGAGGACCTTGGCCTCGTCGCGGAATGATTCGACGCTGAACTTGTAGGTCTCGCTGTCGTCGCGGTGAGTCGCCCGCACGGCGGTGCCGTTCTTGGCCCGGCTCACCAGCTCGCGTGGATAGTACTCCTTGATCGCCACCCAGCGCCCAAGCTCGATCTCGCGCGCACGGTAAGTGATGCCGAAAGCGCCGGTGCCCAGCACGCCTTCAATGCGGTACCCCTCGAATTGATGGCCTCGAGGCAGGGCGTCTTTTGTTCGTAGGGCCATTGTCCTCCCGAACGGTGCAGGTCGCCGCAAAACCACCGAGCGATATCAAGTATACAGGAAATTCGCCCGTGCGGTTCAACGGCCGATCGATCAAAAATGCGTGCCTGTCGTATGACCTCGCGACATACCGGAGTGTGCGGCTGTCCTGGTCGGCATGGCTGGCCTGCAGATGCTTGGGATTGCGGGCGGGCGGCATGATCGTTATCGAGGCCGCAACACGCACAACTTTGCACGGCGAGCCGCATGGACAAGCCGGCCCCATCGGAACCTGAGATCATCGAGGCGCCTGATCCGCCCGAAACCCACCCCGGCATATCCGCCCTGTGGGCGCTCGGCGCGATGGGGTGTTTCACGGCGATGATCGTGATGATCCGCTATGTCTCCGATGTGTTGACGGCGCTCGACATCGCCTTCTACCGGGCGGTCGTCTCGGTGCTGGTGATGCTGCCGGTGAT
>CAZBRE010000121.1:0-13835 GCA_964494065.1 uncultured Alphaproteobacteria bacterium | reverse complement strand
TCAACGGCCGACAGCGGACATCACCAATCGCCCGCGGGAAGTCAGGTACTAGCCAGAACCAGACAATTCAATTCGCTATGGTCACAGGGTAAACCAGTCCTGAGCAGACTGGCCATGAGGCATTCTTGCGGAGAACGAGATGGCGGACGGGCTACCGGCATTATCCCATGTCGACCATATTGGTCTAACGGTACCTAACCTCGACGAGGCGGTTTCTTTTTACACACAGGTCATCGGTGGCACCGAGCTCTATCGGCTGGGTCCGCTCGGACCCGACGACCATTCTCCGTTGCCGGATGGCCGGGATTGGTCCGAGGCTCACCTCAATGTACCGGGCGCCGTCCGCACCATCGCCATGCTAAAGATCGGAACCAACATCATGCTCGAACTGTTCCAGTACGACGCGCCGGCCGATCGCCGCACGACGCCGCCGCGCAACTGCGACTATGGCGGTCACCACATCGCCTTCAAGGTCGAAGATTTGGAGGCAGCCAAGACCTATCTGGCGGCCAATGGATGCAGGGTCATGGCCGGGCCCATCGTCATCGAGCGCGGTCCCTGCGCTGGCCTGCGCGTGAACTACTTTCTCGATCCGTGGGACAATCAGCTCGAGCTCGTCGAATACGCGACCCTGCCGTTCGAGGCCGATGCACCGGTCAGCCTCTACAGACCCTGAAACACATCATCTGCCCGACGGCGATTAGGCCGCGCGGGAGGCGGGCAACATCGACCTCGCCCGCCGCCACCCACACCTCGCACGATATCAGGCATGGCCGCGTTAGCGCGGGTCCCGACCCTCGGCCAACGCGGCCCGCAGCCGGGGGAGAAACCCCTATTTGACCTCCGTCGGATACCGCTGGGCGACCGGACAGTTCTTCCAATGGCTGTCCCGATGCCCCTTGAAAACCACGGACCTGGCGACAATCGTCGGCTTTCCGTCGCTGCCAATCACGACCTCGCGGCGATAGTAATTTTGAATCGGGAAGCCGTTGACGTTGTAGGTGTAGGGGCCACGAACCGACTCATACTCGACCGTGCGCATGGTCTTCGCCAGCTCGATCAGATTGGAATTGGTGAGCTGGGACCCGACCTTACGCAGCGCCGCCGCCAAAAGCCGGGCGCCGTCATAAGCGTTGACTGCGTAGATCGACGGCATGGCCTTGTACTTCGCCTTGTAGTCGGCGACGAACTTCCGATTGGCCGCGTTGTCGGCGCCGGGATCCCAGAGCAGCGTGTGATAGGAGCCCACCGCGTCCGCTCCGATCACCGGCAGGGTCAGGTTGTCGACCGTCGCGATCGTGTAAAGGTCGATCTGCTTGCCGAGCCCTGAGGCTTTCCACTGCTTCATGAAGGAGATCCCCATGGCGCCGGGCGCGAAGACCAGAAGGGCCTTCGGCTTGGAGGCGCGGGCCCGCGAGAGCTCCGCCTGAAAGTCACGCTGGCCGAGCTTGAAGAGGATCTGGCCGATGATCTTGCCGCCCTTGTAATAGCGCTTGAACCCGGAGAGCATATCCTTGCCTGCTTGGTAGTTGGGCGCCATGAAGAAGACCGACTTGACGCCTTCCTGTGTCAGGATCTGGCCGATTGGCTCGGCATTTTGGTCGTTCTGGTTGGCCGACGAAACGAAGTAGGGCGTGCAGCCCTTGCCGGCCAAGAATGCGGGGCCCGCATTGGTCGTGAAGAGGACCCGCTTGTTGCGGACGACCGGCGTTCGGACAGCAATCAACACGTTTGACCAGACAATGCCCGCAACGACGTGCACCTTGTCAGAATTCAGCATGCGTCGGGCCTCGGTTAGGCCGACATCCGGCTTTTGCTGATCGTTGCCGAGGAACAGTTTCATTGGCACGCCGCCGAGCTTGTCGCCGTTCTTAGTCCAGCCCTCGCTTTCCAGGCCTAAACGCCAGCCACGCAGCTGTTGTGTTCCGAGGATGGTGGCAGGACCGGTCTGCGTCGTGATGAATCCAACGCGGATCTCATCCAATGCCTGAGCAGCACTCGTCGTGAAGCAGACTGCAAGGAATCCAAGTAGCAGTTTTTTCATTTTTACTTCCTCCCAAATTGGCCCCGGTCTCTTGTCCGTGGCGCAGTTATTGTTCAGTCGAGGCCGGTTGCTCCGGGCGGCTGCCGGAGGCCGCGCTCGACAAGCCGAGGCATAACCTCGGCGGCGAAATAGGGGAACTCGTCGAGATAGTTGACGAAGGAGATCGTCGTGCCGTCGAACCCCGCGGCGCTGATCGAGGCGAGGATCTCTACCGCGTCGTCGGGCGTGCCGACGACCGGGTAGCAGCCGTGACCGGCGGCGTAGCGGACGCGGTAGCTCTTGTATTCCTCGGGACTGAGCGATCGGGTGTGTAGCCCGTGCATTTCCGTCAGGTGATCGACGGCGACGGTGTCCTCCATCTCGACGGCATAGCGATGGTGGTAGTCCTCGGCCTCCGAGCGGCTGTCCCGGACGACGAGGTACGTCGCGGTGTAGACGCCGATTTCCCGGCCGGCTTCCGCGGCGGCCGCACGAATGGCGGCGATCTCCTCCCGCGCAGAGTCGACGTCGACGAATCGCGTGAACAGCATGTCGCAGTTGCGGGCGCCGAAGCTGCGGCCGACCGCCGACGAGCCGGCGTTCATGACCAGCGGGAGTCGCTCGCCAAACGGCCCGGGCTTGCTCACCGCGTTGGGCAGGCGGATGAACTTACCGTCGAAGAGGAAGGGCTCGTCGCACGACCAGAGGCGCCGCACGGCGCTCAGCCACTCTTCGCCGTAGGCGTAGCGGGTGTCGTGCTCGAGCTGCTCGATGCCGAACATCTCGAACTCGTCGGAGTTCCAGCCGCAGACGAGGTTGAGGCCGAAACGCCCGCCGCCGATGTGGTCGATGGTGGCCATCTGCTTGGCGGCGAAGATCGGATGGACCATGGGCGCATGGACAGTGCCGAACACATTGATCCGCTGCGTATGGGCGAGGAGCCCGCACGCCCAGCTCAGCGTCTCGAGGGTTTCGCCTTCGAAGTCCGTTTCGCCGCCATAGCCGCGCCAGCGCGCGATTGGTAGCAGGAACTCGATGCCGGCTTCGTCGGCCATCTGCGCCAGCGCCAGATTGTTGTCCCAGGACGCGTTCCAGCGCTCCGGCACCCGGGTGGCCGCCATACCGGAGGAGCAGTTCTGGGCGAAGATCCCCAGCTTCAGCCGGTTGGCGTTGCACATCGCGGCGTTGCGCACGGTCATGGCGCACCTACCGACGACGCCTCGGCTTCGAGGGTTTCGGGATTGACCACGTTCCCCGGATCAAGCCGGCCCTCAAGACCATCGAGCACATTCTGCGCGCAGGCTTTGCCGATACGCGCGGCGCCCTCGCGGGTCATGCCGGCGCTATGGGGCGTCAGGATCACGTTGTCCATACCCAACAGAGGATTGTCCGGCGCCGGCGGCTGGGGCGCGAATACGTCGAGGCCGGCGCCCGCGAGGCGGCCTTCGGCGAGCGCCGCCGCCAGGGCCGGCTCGTCGATCAGCCCGCCGCGCGCCGTGTTGACCAGGATCGCGCCGGGCTTCATGCAGGCAAGCGCCTGCGCGTTTATCAGCGATCGGGTTTCGGGACCCAGCGGCGCGTGCAAGCTGACGAAGTCCGCCGCGCCCAGAGCCGCCATCAGGCCCCCGGCCGGGCTACCGCCGGCCCGCGCGATTTCGCCTGTCGGGACGTGCGGGTCGTAGACCAGGACCTCCATGCTGAAGGCAGCGCAGCGCCGCGCGACCTCGCGTCCGATCCGCCCGAAGCCCACCAGGAGAACCGTCTTGCCGAACAGCTCGACGCTCTCGGCGCGGAGACGCCAGGCGAAATCGCCGGCCCGCAGCGCGCTGTCATACGCCTTGAGGTGCCGCGCCAGGGCGAGCATGAGGGCAAGCGTATGCTCGGCGACCGTCGCCGGGTTGGACTCGTTGACCACCGCGAGCGGAATGCGCCTGCGTGTCAGAGCTTCGACGTCGACCGTGTCGTAGCCGACGCCGTGCCGCGAGACAACGCGGAGCGACGGGGCCGCCTGGATTAGCTCCGCCGGAAACGGCGTCATCCGCAGGGTCACCCCGTGCGCCGCCTTGAGCAGCCCGTCGAAGCCGGGCTCGGACGGGCTTCCGACGACGTCGACCGTGACGTTCGGCGCGGACGACAACAGCTCCATCCCGGCGGGATCGAAAGCCTCGATCACCAGGACGCGCCAGCCGGTGGTCATGGGCTCGCCCTCCCGTCCCGGAGGCGCGCGGTCGCCGCCTCGTCGACGCGCCCTCGGGCATCCACGGCGACGCCGTAATCCCGTCCGGCCCCTTCGGGGCTGACGACGCCGTCGCGCACGTCGCGCGCCACCCGTGCCGGCTCGCGCTCGAAGGGATCGCCCCAGCCGCCGCCGCCCGCGCCCTCGATGGCGAGCGTCATCGGCCCCACCGGGAGGATCCCGTACTGAGGCGGTTCGACCGCGTGGCCGTCCACCGGCCGCAGGACCAGCTCGGCGCGGGCGCCCGGCTGCCCGCCATTGGCCCCGAAGCTGGAGCGGGTGCGCAGGCCCTCGCCGCGCAGCGCCAGTGTCGTCGGTACCTCGACCTCGACCGCGTAGTCCACGCCCGTGCCGCCGCGGTAGCGGCCCGGCCCGGCACTGTCCTCGCGGAACTGCTGGCGGAGGAAGCGGACCGGATACTTCTGCTCGTAGAGCTCGATGTCCGGCAGATAGAGCGCGCCCAGTGCCACCAGGCCGGTCGTGCCGTTGAAGCCGTCGCGGCCGTCCACTGCGCCGCCGCCGGTTCCCGCCGCCCAGTGATACATCACGAACGGTGCCTCGTCGGGGCCCTGGCCCGTCATCGTCGGCACCGCGTTCTTGCCCCAGCCGGCGCAGGCGCGCGCCGGGTCCGCCTGACCGAGCGCCCGCCAGACCGCATGGATTATCTCGGTGCCCGGCACCAGCGTGTTCATCGTCATCGGCGCGGGCGGCCGGGCGTTCACCAGCGTGCCTTCCGGAGCGACGATCTCCACGGAGCGAAACGTCCCCTCGTTGCCCGGCAGGTCGGGGTTGAAGAACGTGGCCAGGCCGACATAGACCGCCGAATGGGTGTTGGCGATCGAGCTGTTTTTGAAGCCCTTTATCTGCGGGTCGGTTCCGGTGAAATCGATGCGCAGCGTTTCTCCGTCGACGTGCACGGAAACCCGCACGAAATGTTCGCCCGGCTCGAAGCAGTCATTGTTGGTGAGGTCCTCGCCCTTGTAGACGCCGTCGGGCAGGGCGGCGATCTCGGCGCGCATGCGCCGGTCGCCGAGGTCGAGGATGCCTTCGAAGTAATCGCGGGTTGCGGCGAGGCCCAGATCGCCGGCCATGGTGCAGACCTGCACCATGCCGATGCGCGTCGAGCCGAGCATGGCCTTCAGATCGCCGTCCATCAGGTCGGGCGCACGCGAGTTCAGCAGCAGGAGCCGCCAGAGATCGTCGCGCACCTCGCCCCGTTCGACCAGCCGGAGCGGCGGCAGCCGGATGCCCTCGTGGAAGATCTCCGTCGCGGCCGAGTTGTAGGTGCCCGGCGCGCCGCCGCCGATGTCGGACTGGTGCGCGCGGTTGCAGCAGAAGGCGATGAGATCGTGACCGGCGAAGACCGGCCGCGCGACCACCCAATCCGGCAGATGATTGCCGCCGGCCACGTAGGGATCGCTGAGGACGAAGGCGTCCTCCGCGTTGATGTCGCCGGCGAAGTCACGCAGCAGCGCGCGCACCGCGAAGCCGCCGCCGCCGGTGTGAATCGGTAGCCCGTCGGCCTGGGAGACGATGTAGCCGTCGGCGTCGGTGATGAAGCACGAGAAGTCGTGCGCCAGGCTGAAGATCGGGCTGCGCGCCGTGCGCATCATGATCCAGCCCATCTGGGCGGTCACATAGTCCAGCCGGTTCTGGGCCAGACTGAGCTGGATCGGATCAAGCGGCATCGCGCACGGCCTCCGCCGGCTGTAGGTCGATGAGGTAGTTGCCGGTCTCATCGACGCGGAGCCTGTCTCCGGGCCCGATCAGCACCGTGGTCGTGGCCTCCTCGATGATCGCGGGTCCGGTGACGGCGTGTCCGAAGGTCAGTTCGGCGCCGTCGAAGATCGGAAGGGACCTCCAGCCCTGCTCGGCATCGACGTAGACCTCCCGGTGATCGGCGGGCGCGGCGTCGCCGTCGGCCGTCGCGAGCAGGCTCGTCGGGCACCCGTCGACCCGTCCCGATGCTGTCATGCGCAGCTTCACGGTTTCGACGGGCGCCTCCGGCTGTGCGTGGCCGAAGAGGCGCTGATACTCCACTTCGAAGCGCTTGCGGACCGCGCCGATGTCGATGGTGCTGTCGGCCAGCTCGACTCGCACGTCCCATTGCTGGCCGCCGTAGCGCAGGTCGAGACCGTAGCGGAACGTCATATCGGGCGCCTCGAAGCCTTGTCGCTGCAGGGCCAGGGCGCCCTGATCCCTCAGTCCAGCGAAGACGTCCGCAATCGGTGCCACGGCGGTCTCGTCCAGCAGCCCCGCACGGCTGTGCACGTAGTCCTGGAGTACATCGGCGTTGAGCATGCCGAAGGCGCAGAGCACGCCGGCGACTCGCGGCACGTAGACGCGACGACTGCCGAGCAGGCGCGCGACCTCGCAGGCATGCATAGCGCCGGCGCCGCCGCCAGCGAGAAGGACGAAGCGCCGCGGATCGAGGCCGCGCTGCACGCTCAGATATTGTACCGCGTGGAGCATGCGCTGCTCGAGGACCCGGACCATGCCGGCGGCCGCCTCTTCGACGCCAAGGTCCAGGGGCGTAGCAACCTCCGCTTCGATGGCCGCGCGCGCCAGGTCCGGATCGAGCGCAAGCGCCCCGCCCGCATACTTGCCCGCGCGCAGGCGGCCGAGGACGAGCTGGGCGTCGGTAATTGTCGGCCGTTTGCCGCCCAGTCCGTAGCAGGCCGGTCCCGGGTCGGCGCCCGCGCCCTCAGGCCCGACGAACAGCGCGCCGCCGCGATCTGTGCCAGCGATCGTGCCGCCCCCTGCGCCGACAGTGTGGATCTCGATCGAGGGGATCGCCATGTCGTAATCGCTGATGCTGAGCCGGTCGCTGGTATCCACCACGCCGCCATGCATGAGCGCGACATCCGTGCTGGTCCCCCCGACCTCGAGCGAAATCAGGTCGTCGGTGCCGAGGGCATCGGCGAACCGGGCGAGCCCGCCGACGATCGCCGCGGGGCCGGAGAGGGTGAGGTTGACAGGAGTTTTCGAAACCTCGTCGACCACGCTGGTGCCGCCGTTGTTCTTGACGAGGAGCAGCGGCGAGCGAAGCCCGTTGTCCGACAGCCGCGCATCGAGCTCTCTCAGGTAGTCAGCCAGCCTCGGCGCCACATAGGCATCGACCACCGCGGTCGACTGACGCTCGTACTCACCGGCAATCGGCGCAATCTGGCTCGAGACCGATACCCAGATATCGGGCATGAGCTCCTGTAGTAGATCGGCCGCCTGCCGCTCATGCGCCGAATTGAGATAGCTATTGAGGAAGCAGATCGCGACGCTCTCGACCGCCTCCGTGCGAAACACCTCGACGGCACGATGGATGCTCGTCTCGTCGAGCGGCTTGAAGATCCGGCCATGGCGGTCGATGCGCTCGGCCACCGGCAGCCGCAGGTAACGCGGTACCAGCACCGGGGGATAGGGCGTCCGGTGGTCCCAGGGCTTCTTGCGGATGCCGCGGCGCAGCTCGAGGGCGTCCCGGAACCCTTCGGTCGTCAGCAGCCCGGTGACCGCGCCCGACTGCTGAAGCAGGGTATTCGTCCCCACCGTGAGCCCGTGCACGACCCGCCGGGCGCCGCCGACCACCTCCTGCAACGACAGGTCGAGCGCGTCGGCCAAGCCGCCGAGCGCGCCGAAGACGCCGTCCGTCGGATGCTCGGGCCGCGACAGCGCCTTGTGGGTCCACAGCGCGCCATCGGCGTCGACCAGCGCCAGATCGGTGAAGGTGCCGCCAACGTCGATGCCGATCAGCCAGGGCGCGGCCGGTCGCACAGTCGTTGGCGCGGCAGGCGGCATCGATCTAGGCCTTCGGGGACTTGCCCCGTGCCGACAGGGCGTCGTCCATGAGCGTCCTCATCCGGTCGAGCGCGTTGTCCGGATAGCCGGGAATCCTGCCGGTGAACTCACCCGTCTTGGTGGCGTCGAACAGCACCTTGCCGGTGAAACCACGGCTCGACGGGTCGAGCCAGCTGGTCATGGTGCCGCGGATAGTCTCGATGTCGCGATTGGGATCGCAGCGCGTCGAGATCGCCCAGACGACGTCGGTGAGGTTGTAGAGATCAATGTCGTCGTCGACGGCGATGACGTATTTCAGCCGCGGCATTGCGGCGGAGGTGGCGGCCAGCATCGTGCGCACCACTCCGGGCTTCGCGCGCGACGGATCGATCTGAAGCACGCCCCAGAAGTCCCGGCCGACCTCGGGCGGCCGATGCAACGACTTCAGCAGCGGAAACCGGCGGCGCAGGACGCCATAGGCTTCCGCTTCCTCGAGCTCGCGCCACAGCGTGTTGGTCTCACAGGGCGGCTTGCCGGCGAAGATACCGTGCACGATCGGCTCCGCCCGGTGGGTAATGGCCGTCACCTTGAAGACCGGACTCTGGATGACCTCGGTCTGATACCCAGTGAACTCGACGAACGGCCCTTCGTCGCGGATCTCGCCGTCGAAATAGCCCTCTATGATCATCTCGGAATCCGCCGGCACCTCGACGTCCACCGTGCGGCATTTGACCACGTCGATCGGCCTGCCCTCGAGCGCGCCGGCCACGTCGAGCTCGTAGTCGCCCATGGCGAAATCCGACGACGCGGCGATGGTGATCGAAGGCCGGACGCCGACGACGATCGCCGCCTCTGCCCGGCGGCCCTCGTCGCGCGCCTCGTCCGTCGCCAGGCGCAGGTGATGGTCCGGCGCCATGCACACGCCGAGCTCGCGCGGACCGTAGATCTGGCCCCGGTGGTGGGCGATGTTCCAGCCGAACTCGGGATGCCGGCAGATGGTGAGGCCGGCCGTGATGTAGCGGCCGCCGTCGTTCAGGTTCCACAAGGGAAACGGCCAGTCCAGCAGATTGACCGCATCGCCCTCCACGACGACCTCCTGGCATGGGGCAGGTGCGTCGGTCAGCACAGGCTGGATGCGCGCCTTGAGCCGTTCGGCGACGAATTCGAGCAGCTCCGGTTCCTCGACGCCGAGGGCGCGGGCGAGCCGCGCGCGCGTGCCATAGAGGTTGACAGCGATGGGCTGGGCGAACCCGTCGACCTTTTCGAGGATGGCGGCCGGCCCGTCCCGGTCCGACAGCAGGCGGCACAAGGCGCCGGCTTCGTAGTCGATGCCGACGGTGTCGGCGATCCGAATTAGATCGCCGGATTGTTCCAGCACACCGAGGAAATTTCTAAACTCCATTCCGACAGTCCCCGCCCGTCACGGTTCCTGGCGTAGGATAGTCGCCAAAACCGGCGCGCTCCCCCGGGATTCGGGGCAACGACCGCATGAGAGTGTCTTAACCGCGAACGTGAGTCCAATTCATAAGTATCATCATGTAGATGACTGGCTCTCATGTGCGAGTCCCCGGCTCGCGTCTCTAAGGGTACCGAGAAGCCAAGCCAGTTGCTGGCTCGCGTCGAACCGGCTGTGCCAGACCGCCCAGATGGTGAAGCTCCGGGTCGGCACCGGCATGGGATGGATCGTGATTGGCAGTCCTTGCGCCACGCGCAGGGTGTTCCGCCGCACGACGGCGGCCAGATCGCTGGCGGCGACGATGTGCGGTGCTGCCAGGAAATGCGACGACGTCATCGCATACTCGACGGCAATCCCGTGCTGGGTCAGGACCCGCTCCGGCAGGGTTTCGCCGGGGGCGTGCAGGTGGACCCGGAGGTGGCGCAAGCGGCCCAACGTCTCCAGATCCATCTCCCGGCCAACATGAGGGTTGCCGTCTCGAACGATGACGACCAGCTCGTCGGTGAATAGCGCCGTGCGCTTGAATGGCGGCGGAATGTGCGGGAAGGGGCCGACGATGACGTTCAGCTCGTCATTCTCGAGCGCATTAAAGCCGGTTTGCGGACGGTGGTCGAGCACGTCGACGCGGATATTCCCGCTGGCCTTTCCGATCAGCCGCGCGATTGCCGGAGACAGCAGAAAATCCTCGTAGTCGGACATGCCGATCCGGAAGACGGCGGTGTTGCGATCCGGGTCGAAGGGCTCTTTCGGCGCCACCGAGACCCAAAACTTCTCCAGCGCGTCCTTGATCGGCGGCGCCAGTTCTTCCGCGCGCGGCGTGGGTCGCACCCCGTTGGCCGTGCGTACGAAGAGGTCGTCGCCGAAGAGGTCCCGCAACCGGCGCATGGCGTGGCTGACGCCGGACTGGGTCAGCCCCATATGCTCGGCGGCGCGGGTGATGCTCCGCTCCGTGTAGATGGCATAGAAGATCGCCAGCAGATTGAGGTCCGTCTTGCGTATCTCTGTTAGCCACATCGGACATATCTTTCACGGTCTGATATGAGCCGTGAGCATAACCTAACGCGCCCAATCGGAGGAATGGGATCGCGGCGGATGGGTTCGTGGCGCGGCGGTGGCAGTTCGATGGTGGCGGCTTAGTAGTATTTGAGCTCGGGCTCCAGCCCAACCGCATACTGCCCGCACATGACCCGGATGGCGTCCCAGTTCTGGCCGAAATGGGCGGCGGCGGCGTGGGCGTCGCGCCAGTAGCGCTGGATTTCTTCGGACTGGAAGAGCCCGCCTGCGCCGAGCGCCTCGAACAGGCCATCGATCGCCTCGACCGAGATCCGCGCCGAGTAGGCCTGCGCACGTCGGTTGGCAATCCGGCGATCCGTGGACACGCCGCCTTCGCTGCAGGCCTCGGCGATGGTGGCCATCGCGGCATCGAGCGTGACCGCGCGGGCGGCCTCCACGCGCATCTCGGCTTCGGCCACGCGCAGCTGAATCGTGGGAAGATCGACCAGGGTCGCCCCGCCGCCGCCGGCCGCGGCGCCGAGCGTTGCCCGCGACCGTGCCCGTTCGAGAAACAGCTCGACCACGCCGCGCGCCATCCCCATGACCGGCGCACAGACGAAGAAGCCGAACGCACTCATCAGCGGCACGCGGTAGATCGGGTGGCCGCTATGCGCCGCGGCACCTGGCGGATCGCCCGACTGCGCCTGGGCGATGGTGATAGTCCGGTGTTCGGGCACGAACGCGTCCTCGATGCGGATGCTCTTGCTGCCGGTTGCAGCGAGGCCGACTACGTGCCAGTCGTCTTCCAGCTCGTAATCATCTGCCGGGACCAGATGCACCACCGGCTGCGGGGGTCCACCCTTAACGCCGGGCTGGCGGATCGACCCGATGATCGTCCACTGGGTGTGGTCGACCCCTGATACATAGGCCCAGGAGCCGGTGAGGCGGTCGCCGCCCTCCACCGGAACGGACCGGCCCGTGGGACGCAGGATCGAGGAGACGAGCGTGTTGCGGTCGTCGCCCCAGACGTCGTTTTGGGCTGCAGCCGGAAACATCGGCACCATCCAGGACTTGAGGACGACGTTGGCGAGGATCCAGGACGATGAGGGGCAGCCCGCGCCCAGCTCTTCGGCGACCAGAATGTAGTCGGCGAATTCCCGGCCGAAGCCGCCATAGAGGTTCGGCTGCAGCAGGCGGAAGAGGCCTGCGTCGCGGATGTCGGCGATCGTCGCGGCGGAGACCATGCGCACACGTTCGGCCTCGGCCGCGCGGCTCCGCAGCCTGGGTGCAAGAGCCCGGGCCTTCTCGATCAGAGCCGCCGTATCGGCGGGCGGATTCAACCGGTCCAGAAATCGCTCGTAGGACAAACCGGCCCCTATGCCACGTTTATCGCCGCCGCGAGGCGCGCCAGCTCAGGTTTCGCCCAAACCACAACCGCAGTCCAAGTCATAAATCTCATTCGTCGCATGAGCGCGCTTCATATCGAGATATCGAGACTGTGGCGTCAGGGTGTGATGCGGCCGCCATTCACATGCACGACCTGCCCGGTGATGAACCCTGCACCCGGTCCTGCCAGAAAGAGGATCGGGGCCACGACGTCCGCGGGCGTCGCGATGCGGCCCATCGGGATGGTTGCGGTGTAAGCATCCGCCGTCGCATGGAACCAGTCGGCCTCGCCGCGCTCGGCCGCCTCTTCGCCGCCCCGTCCGGTCCCTCCGGCGAGAAAGGCCGTGTCGAGGGCGCTGGGCGCGACGGCATTGACGCGGACGGTCGGCGCATTTTCCATCGCCAGCGCCTTGGTCAGGGAGACGAGGCCACCTTTCGTGGTGGCATAGACGTTGCTGCCCTTCTGTGGATTGAAAGCGAGGCTGGACGAGACGTTGACGATCGCGCCGGCGCCGGAGGCGTGCAGTCCGGGGAGCGCCCCGCGGCTCAGCAGGAAGGCGGATCGCAGATTGACCGCCAGCACCTCGTCCCAACGGGAGGGATCCAGTTCGCCCAAGGGGGTCGGCGGCACCACCGTGATCCCGACGAGGAATACGAAACAGTCGATGCTGTCCCAGCGCCGGCCGAGCCACTCATAGGCCGACGTCACCGCGCCTTCGTCGGTCGCATCCAGGGGAAATCCGGCGACACCCTCCGGGACCGGGTATCGGTCGATCGATTGCGGGAGATCGAAGACACAGACGTCGAGGTCAAGTTTGAGGGCGGCGTCGACGACCCCGCGCCCGATGGCGCCGCATCCCCCGGCCACCAGCATGCGGGTAGCTGGGCGCGGCGTCAGCTGCGAGCCGTCGAACTGCGATGTCGATTTCAACCCGGTTGCCCCTGCTGTCATTGCCAGCTCTCTACCCCACTTGGTGCTTGGTCAGTCATCGGGCTCGCGCAGAATATTCCGCATTTGTCTCTGGCGAGAGTCGGTTGCGTGTACGTCACGGTTCGGTAGCGCGTTCCTTTGAGGATCTTATGCCGTCATAACACGTCCAATCAGCAAGCAAATGTCTGCTACGGGTCAGAAGCTGACATCAACATTGGTGCCCACCATGTCCGCTCTTCGGCTTAAAGCGGACATGCAAAATCCGGTCAACGGCGTCCGCACCTAGCCATAAGCTGACGAAGCACACCCAAGAGCCCAGTTCCCGCTCATGGGTGATAAGCAGACGGATCGATTGGTTCGATACAGAGCGATACCGCTTAACCGCCGCTTTCAATGCGTTCGAGCAAGAGCGCGACCATCTCATGCGCCGTCGCCACGTCATACGCGGAAACGACTGTGAACACGGCCGCGTCGAGCATTGCGAGGCCCAGCATCTCAGGGCTGACGCCGACGCGCTAGCCGCTTGCAAGAACGGTGTCGGCAATCACCTTAACCGCGCAGTCCATTTCTTTGCGATCCATGGCTTTCTCCGGGTTTTTGGCCAATCTCCGCCGCGTTTAATGGTGCAGTTCACTACATTTTTTGTACCAAATGATAAAAAAACTCTGTCCGTGCGAGGGGCGTGTGTCCCGCCTTGAGGCTCTCCAGCGATGTCATGCCCCCCTATCGAGCGTTTTGTTATCCAAAGATAACGAGTGCTTCTTGTTATCCTCTGTTATCCTTGTGATCATGTCTCCAAAGTCCTAGGGTTCCTGCGGGTTTCCGGCACTTGGTTTCCGCTTGTTATCCTTGTCATCCTTGGATAACAGGATCACACGCCCCTATAAGGGCGTGATCTGTTATCCAGTGACGCTCTGATAGGCATCAGATTTCCACGATTGCCATGCGCAAGCCGGTAAGCTGCGCCAGTTCGCTCATCGCCTCATCGCGGCCCTTACGATAGCGTTGACCAGCATGGTGCGCTGACGGATCAACAGCGAGC
>CAZBRE010000120.1:0-13888 GCA_964494065.1 uncultured Alphaproteobacteria bacterium | reverse complement strand
CGCCTTCGTAAACGCCCGCAAATCCTGAAACAATGCTTCATCGTTGATGATGCGCGGGACCTTGTTCTGGCCACCGAGCTTGCCGCGCTTTTTCATCCAGGCGGCGAAGGTGCCGTGGGGGACGGCGTGGATGCGGGGGGCGTGCAGGCCGAAGCCGCCGGCGCGGTGGGCCGCGTAATCCTCGTTGGTCTCGCAGAGCGCGGCATCGAGGGTCTTTTCGAACTTCTCGAGCCGGTCCTTATCGGGCAGCTCGCCGAATTCGACGATGTAGAGATGGCGGCCGAGCTCGCCCTTGGCCTTGGGGAACACGGCACCCACCGAGAAGTCCGCGACCATCTCGCCGATCGCCTCGGCGGCCGTTGCCACCCCGTGCTCGATCTCTTCGCCGATCAGATGCTCGCCGAAGGCCGAGAGCATGTATGACGTGCGGCCGGTGACCAGCAGCCGCGGCGGGTCGCGCTCGACGAGGCGCACCGTGTCGCCGACGACGTAGGACCAGACCCCGGCACAGGATGAGAGCACGAGCGCGTAGTTCACGCCGGGCTCGGCATCGGCGATCCAGTGGCGCGTGGGGTTCTCGGCATCGAGCTCCTCGAGCGGCACGAATTCGAGGAAGAGACCGGTGTCGAGATTGGCGCGCATGCCTTCGCCCGAGCCGCGGTCGGCGGTGGCGATGAAACCCTCGCTCGCCGCGTAGACCTCGCGCAGCTCGGCATGGCTGCCTTCGAGCAGCGTCTCGAACTGTCGCTGATAGGGCTCGAAGCCGATGCCGCCATGCACGACCAGCTCGAGGTCGGGATAGTAGCTTGCCAGGCGGTGCGGCAGGTCGGGGCGCAGGTCGTGCAGCGCATCGAAGAATATGAGCAGCCACGACGGCGTGCCGCTGACCGAGGTGACATGCGCCCTGAGGGACGCCGGCGCGAGCCTGGCCATCTTCTCCTCCCAGTCGGCGAGGAGCGCCAGATCCTTGCGCGGGAAGTAGCGCGGGCGCGCCCACCACGAGACCTCGGCGGCGGCGATGCCCGACAGATCGCCCGAGCGGATGCCGGGCGCGAGCTCGGTCAGATCGGTCGAGCCGCCCAGCACGAAACCGCGCCCCGCCATGATGCGCGAGTGCGGGCGCGCGGTGACGTGATGCACCAGGACGTCGAGGCCGGCGCGGATGTTCGATTTGACCATCGCCCGCGAGACGGGGATGTATTTGGTCACGCCCTTGGTCGTGCCCGAGGTGACGGCGAAGTAGGGGATCGTGCCGGGCCAGCTCACATTCGTCAGATGCGGGAAGGGCTTCTCCCAATACTGCTCCCAGAAATCCTCGTAGCGGCGGAGCGGCACGCGGGCCTGGAAGTCCTTGACCGAGCGGATCTCCGAAAAACCGTGGTCGCGGCCGAACGCCGTACCGGCGGCCTTGCGGACCAGCGTCAGGAGCTGCGTTTCCTGCGCCGCGGCGGGATCGAGCGCTTCGAGCTTGGCCCGCCGCCGCCCGGCGAACAGTCGGAGCGCAGGGGTCAGATCGAGCATGCGGTGTCTGTCAGGCTGCCTCGGCCCGGGCGGCGCGTTCGTCCTCGGCCAGCGCCAGTGCCTGTTCAATGACTTCGGCACCCGCGCCGGGCTTGTGGGCGTTCATCGAGAGATGCCGCCGCCAGGCGCGTGCGCCGGGCACGCCGGCATAGAGGCCGAGGATGTGGCGGGTGATGCGCGAGAGATAGACGCCGGTCGCGAGCTGCACGCCCGCGTAGTCGATGAGGGCGGCCGCGATCTCGGCGCGCTGGCGGGCGGCCGCGTCCCGGACACCAAATATCCGGGCGTCGGCTTCGGCGAGCATATAGGGGTTCTGGTAGGCGGCGCGGCCGATCATCGCGCCGTCGACCTTCGCGAGATGGGTTTCGGCCGCATCGAGGCTTTCGACGCCGCCGTTGATGACGATCTCGAGCGCCGGGACCTCGGCCTTCAGGCGATAGACATGACCGTAGCGGAGCGGCGGCACCTCGCGGTTCTCCTTGGGGCTGAGACCGCTGAGCCAGGCCTTGCGGGCATGGACGGCGAAGCTCGCGCAGCCCGCCTCGGCGACGGTCCGTATGAAGGCGGCCAGATCCGCGTAAGCGTCGCGGTCGTCGATGCCGATACGGCATTTGACAGTGACGGGGAGCCTGGTCGCGGCCTGCATCGCCTTGACGGCGGCGGCGACCGTCTTGGGCTCGGCCATAAGGCAGGCGCCGAAGCGGGCGTTCTGCACCCGGTCCGACGGGCAGCCGACATTGAGGTTCACCTCGTCGTAACCCCAGTCCTCGGCGATGGCGGCGCAGTCGGCCAGTTCAGCCGGATCCGCCCCGCCGAGCTGGAGCGCGACCGGATGCTCGGCCGCATCGAAATCGAGGAAGCGCGCCCGGTCGCCATGCAGGATGGCGCCGGTCGGGATCATCTCGGTGTAGAGCAGCGCGCGTGCGGAGATGAGCCGGAGGAAGGTCCGGCAATGCCGGTCGGTCCGGTCCATCATCGGTGCCACCGAAAGGCGGCGGTCGAGGGGCGCAGGCCCGATCTCCTTGGGTGCCGTCATGGCAGAGAAGATAAGGGCTTACGCGCCCGGCTTGAAGGCTTGGTCTTGTTGGTCTAACCCACCGCGCCGTGGGCCTGCATGTGCCGGTAGAGCCCTTCGGAGGGCCGACCGGTCGCCGGCAGGTGATAGGTCCGCTGATAACGCCGGATCGCCCGGGCGGTCTGCGGGCCGGTCAGCCCGTCGGCGCGGCCCTTGTAATAGCCCATGCGGCGCAAACCGGTCTGGATACGCGCAACCTTGGCCCGCTGCTGACCCCAGCGCCACGGCGGGTCGCCCAGATTGATCTGGTCGCGGGTGGTGACGGCGCCGATGGTGCCGCCCGCCGCCGCGCCGATCAGGGCGCCGGCGAGCACGCTGAGCCCGCCCGAGGCGACCCCGACGACGGCACCCGTCGCCGCACCGAGGCCCGCACCCGTCAGGCCCCGCTCACCCGGCGTGCTGCCGCAGCCGGCGAGGAAGAATGTCGTCAGGATGATCGCTGTTTTCCGCAAGTTCATGGCTCGACCCCCCGGTCGGTTCCAACGCACTTATCCTGCCGCCATCTGAAGCGCTCAGTATGGCGAAACTTTGATGGAGTCGGGCGTGGGGGAGCCTGCCGAGGCGGGCCTAGGTCCGGTAGCTCGGATCCTTGGCGTCGATGAGGCGCTGCATGGCGTTGAAGGTATCGACACCCGAGGTCGTGCTGTCGGAATAATCCTCCATCGCCCGCCGCGACTGCGCGACCACCGCCTCGTCGTAGCGGATGGTCTCGCCGGGGATCGCCTCGGCGGCGCACTGGACGTCGCAGGCGCGCTGCAGGGTCCACAGGCGGGTGAAGGCCTCGGGGATGGTCCGCCCGCAGGCGAGCAGCCCGTGATTGCGCAGGATGACGTAGTTCTTGTCGCCGATCGAGGCGACGAGGCGCGGCTGCTCGTCGGCGTTGGTCGTGGTGCCCTCGAAGTCGTGATAGGCCACGCCGTCGCCGATGATCGCCGAATAGAAGTTTGTCGGCGTGAGCCCCTCGGCCTTGCAGGCCACCGCCATGCCCGTCGTCGTGTGGGTGTGCATGATGCAATGCGCGTCTTCGCGGGCCCGGTGCAGCGCGCTGTGGATGATGTAGCCCGCCGGATTGATCGGGAAGTTCGAGGGGCCGACGACGTTCCCGTCGAGGTCGATCTTGACCAGGTTCGAGGCCGTCACCTCGCTGTACATGAGCCCGTAGGGGTTGATGAGGATGTGCGTCTCCGGCCCCGGCACGCGCATGGTGATGTGATTGAAGATGAGCTCGATCCAGCCGACGTGGTCGAAGATCCGGTAGGCCGCGGCGAGCTGGACGCGCAGCGCCCACTCGGCTTCGTCGATGCCGGCAGGCCGGACGTCGTTCGAGGGCTTGAGCGCGGTGGCGGCGGTGGTCATGGGCGGGGATTCCTTTTTTTGAACGCGTTCCATCGGGGCGGAGCCAGGCGATATTGCGCGAAACCACCCGCGGTGATCAACCACCCCGCGCCCGCAAAACGCCCGGCCAAGGGGCCAAAAACAAGGTTCTCACGCGTTAACCATTTGGTTTCCTTTTTCCGGTCATTCTTCGGGCCGCCGCAAACATGCGGGGCCGGACGCGGTTGCGCGCTTGTGATCCCGGTCACTGCGGGGAGCGGCTTGGGGGCCTACAAAAGGCGTCAACAAGCCACGCGTTTTGGGAAGGAATTGAGCCATGAAGATCGGACCCAACGACTTCGAGAACGAGGAAATCCTCGAGGAGTCGATCTACGAAGAGGTCGAGAATTACTACAGCGACGACCTGGTCGACCTGGTCCAGAACGTCGCCTGGGAGTAGCCCTCGCTAATCGGCCGTGACGGGTGCCTCGCGCTGACGCGGCACCCGCATGAGCCATACGCCCGGCCGTACGTCTGGCCGGGCCCTATGCCGACCCCTTTTCTCCCGACATCGTCATTACGACCAAAGCCACCGCGCCATGGGGCTCGGAGGCGCCGCTTTCGCGTGCGCTGACTGATCTGCGCGCCGCCGCCCACGATCATCGCGGCGGACGGCGACAATGGGTATAGTGCTGCTCGCAACCATTGACCCGGGGGATCAATGAGCGACTTGCAGCTGCCTGCCATGGGCGTCGGCTCCTACGCCGCGCCGGGCTGGTTCATCGCCTTGCAGAAGATGCTGAGGCCCGAGGATCTGGGCGAGATCGATGCCCGCGAGCTGATCGAGGACGCGACGCGCGTCGTCGTGGAGGACCAGATCGGCGCGGGGCTCAACGTCATCTCCGACGGCGAGCTCGGCCGCCAGCGCTTCGTCTTCGAGGTGCTGGGCCGGCTCTCCAACCTGACCCGCGTGCCGCCGCCGCGCCGCCTCGGCATCGCCGGCTACGACAAGGCGCCGAGCTTCCTGTCGGAGGGACCGATCACGGCCGAGAACGGGCTCGGCACGGTGGCGGAGTTCGAGCGCACCCGCGCCATCGCCCCCGATCACTGGATCAAGATCGCGCTGCCGGGCCCGCTCACCTTCGCCTGCTATATCGCGCACGGCAAGCGCAGCCCGGAGGTGGTGCTGGAGGAGCTGGTCGCGGTGGTCCGCGCCGAGCTCGTCGCCCTGGCCCAGGCCGGCTGCAGCTATCTGCAGCTCGACGAGCCGGGTTTCGCGCATCTGCCATATGGCCTCAGCTTCCAAGACGGCGCGCGCATCATCAACCGCGCCATCGAGGGTGTGCCGGGGCGCATCGCCATTCATATCTGCTATGGCAACAATGCCGGGCGGCCGATGGCCGATCGGCGGCTCAAGCCCATGGTGCCGGCGCTGATGACCCTGTCATGCCATCAACTCCTCCTTGAATTCGCCGCCAAGCAGATGTCCGATGTCGAGTTGCTGAGTGAGCTCGCCAGCAAGTTCGACGTCGCAGCCGGGGTGATCGATGTGAAGAACTTCTATCTGGAGACGCCGGAGGACGTGGCCCGCCGCCTCGATGCCTGTTTGCAATACGCACCCATCGACCGGCTCGGCGCGACCTGCGATTGCGGCTTTTCCGCCCTGCCCCGTTACCTCGCCCGCCAGAAGATGCAGGCGCTGGTCGCGGGCACTCGGCTGGTACGGGGACGGTCATGAACATCTGCTACCTGATCGACCGCAACGCGGTTGAACGCCCGCAAGCCACGGCCGTGCTGCACGATGACGGACCGCCAATGAGTTGGCTGACATTCGCCGAGCGCGTCGGCAAGCTGGCCGCGGCGATCGCCGCGCGCGGTGTGACGGCGGGCGACAGAGTGGCGCTGCTGGCGCCCAACGGCCGCGCCTTCCTGGAAGTGACGATGGCGGCCGCGCGGATCGGCGCGGTCATCGTGCCGCTCAACTACCGGCTTTCCGCCGCCGAGCTCGCCTTTCAGTTGGATGACGCCGAATGCGCGCTTTGGTTCGTCGAGGAAAGCTTCGCCGCGTTGGCGGAGGCGACCGACATCGATGTGCCCAGGATCGCCATCACCGCCGACGGCGGCGAGCTGGAGGCGATGATCGCGGGCGCGGACGGGCCCGTCGAACTGGTCCCCCTGTCCGGCGATCACACGCTCGGCATCTTCTATACCGGCGGCACGACGGGGCTGCCCAAGGGCGTGATGCTGACGCATCAGAACATGCTGTCGAACGCGAACCATCTCGCTCCCGCCATGGAGCATGGGCCGAGCGACATCCACCTGCATGCGGCGCCGATGTTCCACCTGGCCGATCTCGGCAGCACCTTCGCCCAGCTTCTGGCCGGCGGCGCGCATTGCTTCCTGCCGCGCTTCGACGGGCCGGGCGCCTGCGCCATGATCGAGCGGCACAAGGTGACGACGATCGGCCTGCCGCCGACCATGCTCGACATGACGCTGCGCGGCGATGCCTGCGAGCGCCACGACCTGTCGAGCCTGCGGCGCATCAACTACGGCGGCTCGCCGATCACCGATGCGGTGCTGAAGCGCGCCTTCGCGGTGCTGCCCTGCGATCTCATGCAGGGCTACGGCCAGACCGAGGCGACCCAGGTGATCACCCTGCTGCCGCCCGAGGACCATCGCCGCGCGGTCGAGCGGCCGGAGCTGTTGCGCACCTGCGGCAAGCCGGCCGAGGGGGTCATGGTGATCATCGGCGACCCGGACGACCGGCCGGTCAAGGCGGGCGAGGTCGGCGAGCTTCTGGTGCGCGGACCCAACGTGATGAAGGGCTATTGGCGGCGCGAGACGGAGACCGCCGAGGCGCTGCGGAACGGCTGGCTGCATACGGGCGATCTCGGCCGCCGCGACGCGGAGGGCTACATCACCCTCGTCGACCGCCGCAAGGATATGATCATCACCGGGGCCGAGAACGTCTTTTCGACCGAGGTCGAGAACGCGGTGACGAGCCACCCGGATGTGGTCGAGGCCGCGGTGGTCGGCGTGCCCGACGAGAAATACGGCGAGCGCGTGCATGCCGTCGTGGTGCTCAAGGACGGAGCGCCCCGGGACGAAGAGGCCCTGAAGGCCCATTGCCGCGAGCTTATCGGCGGCTTCAAGATCCCCCGCAGTTTCGAGTTCATCGCCGAGCTGCCCAAGACCGGCGCCGGCAAGGTCCGCAAAGCCGAGCTCCGCGCGCCGCATTGGGAAGGCCGCGACCGCAAGGTGGGGTGAGGGCCGGGAACCGGCCGCTCACCCCAAAACCCGCTCGACCCCTCAATACGTGCCCTTCTTGCCGACGCCGATATAGATGAAGTCCCAGGTGACCGAGAACGGCGCCCACCAGGCGGCGATGCCAGTTTCCTTGTCGGTGTGGCGGAAGAGCCCGGCCATCACCGGCGGGTGGACGCGGTAGGTCAGCCGGTATTTGCCCGGCCCGGCGAGCGCGACATTGGCGCCGTAATGCGGGCCGTCATTGGCGACCATCGGCATGAAGCTGCCGGTCGCCGCCCACGAGCCGTCGGCCTTGGCGATGTGATAGCTGACGGTGAGATAGGGCACCCAGGCACCTTCGGAAAAGCCGTGGCGGTTGCCCTTGGCCGCCGAGACGTCGGCCTCGAGATGGACGTTGGCGCGCTTGGCCATCGGCATCGCGGGCTCCATCTTCACCGGCTGTAAGTAAACCGCGCCGATGGACATGCCGTTCTTGAGGACCGGCTTGCCGATCGTCTTCTCCGCCGCCCGGGCCGGAAGAGCCGCCATGCCCGCCGCGATCAGCAGCGCCGCCGCGTATCCGAGAGTGCGTTTGGTCATTTCGTTGTTCCTTCATTCGCGGTGATGCCATCCGTCCGAATTCGCATTGATGTCTTGTGTTGTCCCGACACGCCCCGCGCTCACAGCCCCACGACGGCAGGCCACCAGGCGAGCGCAACCAGCGCGCTGCCAATCAGGCCGGGCATGAGCGCGAGCGCCGCGCCGCCGCGCGACACGCCTTGGCGCGCCAGAATGCGGCGGCCGATATGCGCGCTCCAGAGGAAGCCGGCGAGCAGGATCGCGCCCTTGAGACCGCCGACGGCCGCGCCACCGGCCATTGCCGCCAGCGGCTCGAAGAGCGCGCCGCCCAGGCCGAGCAGCAGGGACACCATCGCGACCGGCGCGTACTGGTAGCCGAGCTCGACGAAGCGCGCCTTGAAATCCCTGTCGCCGCCGAGCCGCCCCGATAGCCACGCCGCCGCGCTCGTCGTCAGCGTCAGCACGGCGGCGAGCGCCACCATGCAGGCCGCCATGAAGCCGACGATCATCATGAAGTCGAGCCAGTTGAAGATCTCGCGCCGCTCGGGATGGACACTCATCAGCCACCACGGGCCGGCCTCGCCGATGAAGCTCCAGCCGCGCTCGATGAACCATTCACCGACGCTCTGGCGCAGACGCTCGTAGAGCGGCAGGACGAGCCAGAGGAAGCCCCCCAGCGCGGCGCCGGCACCGAGGAAGAGGAACCAGACCTCGACCAGACGCGGATTGTGGGCGCGGATCGCCTCGACCTCGGCGCCCGGCCGCCGCAAGCGCAAATAGAGCCCGCCGCGCGCCGCAGGGCTCACGCAGCGGAAACATTCGATGCAGTGGCGCGACTCGGTCTTGCGCGCAATGTCGATCATCGTCGGGCACGGGCCCGACGTTGCATAGGCGTCGCCGCCGGGAGACGGGCGCTTGGGCGCGAACTGCACCGCGCCGAGCCGCGAGAACACGCCGAGCAGCAGGCCGATCGGGCACATATGCCGGCACCAGGCGCGCTTGCGCCGCCCGTAAAGGAAGCCGATCGCGATCGCCGCCAGCAACGTGCCGCCGAAGACCAGCGCGATCGCTTCGGCGTGGTCGCGGACGCCCAGCGTCTGACCCAGGATGGTGACGACGATGAAGCTCACGATCGGCGTGCCCTCCCAACGGAGCCAACGGGGGATCGCATATTGCGGGCCGATGCGGTTCGCCCATTCGGCGGCGGCGCCCATCGGACACAGAAGGCCGCACCAGCTCCGCCCGGTGAACAGCACCGAGAGCAGGACGAGCGGAAACCAAAGCCCCCAGATCGCGTAGTTGGCGAAGGTGGCGAGGTGGCTGAGCGCGGTCGCGTGCTCGGGCGGATCGGCGAGCAGCAGCGGCCCGACCAGCAGGGTGACGAACAGCACGAACATCGCCGCGTGCAGCCAGGCCAGGCGCGCCCGGTTGCGGACGAGGAAGGCCTCGACCGGCGCCGTGAAGCGCGCCGAGAGCCGCCGCGCTTCCCCCGCCGGTACGCGGCGACGCCCGGCCGATACCGGGGCTGCGCGCGTAGCAATGTTTGCAGGTGTCAGGATTGTCTCGGTCATTGTCGCGAATGCGAATTGTTTGCAACAGCGCGCCTACACTATGCCTGCCCGCCCAACCTGTATTTGACCGAGGTCAAGTCCGGCGCCCGACCCCGCGTCGGCCGGGCCACCACACCATCGGCCGCCGGAACGACACAACAACGTATGCGCCACCCAGCCCTTGTCCCGGCCGGGCGCGGCGTTTATCACTGATAGCGGGGAAGTCGGAGGGTGGTGAATGAACGCACCGGCGGGGGCGCCGCGGTCCTACATGCCCGACAGCGGCATGGCGGTCGTCAAGAAGGTGATGGTCGGCGAGGGCGAGGCCCCGCTCATCGACCTCTCGCTCAACGAATCGAGCTATGGCGCGAGCCCCTCGGCGATGGCCGCGGGCCTGGAGCGCTGCCAGCGCCTGGAGCGCTATCCCGATCCGGCCAGCGGCGCGCTGCGTGCGGCGATCGGCGAGGCCTACGGCTTTCCGCTCGACCAGCTCGTCTGCGGCAACGGCTCCGAAGAGCTGCTCGACATCATCGCGCGGATCTTCGCCCGGCCGGGCGACGAGATCCTGTTCTGCGAGCGCAGCTTCCTGCAGTTCCCGATCGTCACCGCGCGGGTGGGGGCGACCCCGGTCCGCGCGCCCGAGCGCGAGCTGGCGCCGGAGGCCGACGCCCTCATCGAGCGCCTCAGCGACAAGACAAAGATCCTCTTTCTCGGTAATCCCGATAACCCGACCGGCCGCTACATGCCGGCGGACGAGCTTGCGCGTCTGGTCGAGGCGGTGCCGTCGGAGGTGCTGCTGGTGATCGATTCGGCCTATGCCGAATACGCGATGCTGGCGGACGACTACACCGCCGGCCACGAATTCGTCGAGGGACGCGAGAACGTGGTCGTTACGCGCACCTTCTCCAAGGCCTTCGGGCTCGCCGCCGTGCGGGTCGGCTGGGCGCACGGCTCGGCGCGGATCATCGGCTTCATGAACCGGATGCGCGGCATCGGCAATGTGAACGCGCTGGCGCAGGAAACTGCCAAGGCCGCGCTGGGCGATCTCGCCCATGTCCGCATGGTCGCCGAGAAGACGGCCGAGGAACGCGCGCGCCTGACCCCGCAGCTGGAAGCGCTCGGCTTGAGCGTGGTGCCCGGGGCGGCGAACTTCCTGCTGGTCAAGTTCCCCACCGGCACAAACCACACCTCCGCCGCCGCGCTCGCCTTCATGGCCGAGCAGCGGGTCATCCTGCGCCAGGTCGACGATTACGGGCTGAACGAGTATCTGCGCATCACGATCGGCCTGCCGGAAGAGAACGACGCGCTGGTCGCCGGCCTCAAGAAGTTCATGGTCTAGGGCGCGGGGCCATGGTTCGATCGAAATCCCGAAGCTGAGCGCCCATGATTTCGATCGACCATGTCTCTAAGTCCTTCGGCGGCGTTCAGGCCGTCAACGACTGTTCCTTCGAAATCGCAGAAGGCACCATCACCGGGCTGATCGGTCCTAACGGTGCCGGCAAGACAACGCTCTTCAACATCATCGCCGGGGTGTTCCCGCCGACCAGCGGCAAGGTCCGCATGGACGGCAAGGAGATCACCGGCAAGCTGCCGCACGAGCTCTTTGCCATGGGCCTGGTGCGCACCTTCCAGATCGCCCAGGAATATTCGGAGATGACCGTCCTGGAGAACCTGATGGTGGTGCCGCCGGGACAGTCGGGCGAGAGCCTCTTTGCCTCCTGCATCCGCTGGGGAGCGGTGAAGAGCGAGGAGCGCAAGGTGCGCGCCCGCGCCGAGGAGGTGCTGGATTTCCTGAACCTCACCCACCTCACTTACGAAAAGGCGGGTAATCTCTCAGGCGGGCAGAAGAAGCTGCTCGAGCTCGGCCGCACCATGATGACCGACGCCAAGGTGGTGCTGCTCGACGAGATCGCCGCCGGCGTCAACCGCACCTTGCTGGTCAAGCTCGCCGCCGACATCAAGCGCCTCAACGCCGAGCACGGCTACACCTTCGCCGTCATCGAGCACGACATGGAGCTGATCGGCCAGCTCTGCGATCCGGTGGTCGTGATGGCCGAAGGCTCGGTGCTGACCATCGGCACGATGGAGGAGATCCGCAAGAACACCGAGGTCGTCGAGGCCTATCTCGGCCACGGCGGCAGCAGCGGCGCCAAGGCGCGCCGCAAGCGCACGCGCGCGCCGGGCCAACCCGGCGGCCCAACCAGCGACGGGGCAACGCCGTGACGCTGCTCACCGCGCAAGGCATGACCGGCGGCTATGGCGGGATGGATATCCTGCACAATGTCGAGCTCGCGGTCGATACGGGCGAGATCGTGGTCATCGTCGGGCCCAACGGTGCGGGCAAGTCGACGGCGATGAAGGCGATCTTCGGCCTGGTTCATCTGCGCGAGGGCTCGGTCGTCTTCGACGGCAAGGACATCACGAATTCCCAGCCCGACCGGCTGGTGAGCATCGGCCTCGGCTATGTGCCGCAGGAGCGCAACATCTTCCCGAACCTCTCCGTCCACGAGAATCTGGAGATGGGCGCCTATATCCGGCGCGACGATATCGCTCCGGCGCTGGAGCGCGTCTACACGCTGTTCCCGCCGCTGGTGGAAAAGCGCAAGCAGGCCGCGGGCGAGCTCTCCGGCGGCCAGCGCCAGATGGTCGCCTTCGGCCGGGCGCTGATGACCGACCCCAAGGTGCTGTTGCTCGACGAGCCGACGGCGGGGCTTTCGCCGCTCTTCATGGACGAGATCTTCGACCGCATCATCGCCGTCAACGAGACCGGCGTCGGTATCCTGATGGTCGAGCAGAATGCGCGCCAGGCGCTCGAGCTCGCCGACCGCGGCTATGTGCTGGCGACAGGCGAGAACCGCTACATCGACACCGGGCCCAACCTGCTGGCGGACCGCGAGGTGGTCGAGTCCTTCTTGGGTGGTGGCGGCGGCAATGTGAACAATGACGCCGGGAGCACCGGCCCCCAGGGCGACCGAGATGATTGAGTTCTTCAACGACTACATCGTCTCCGCGCTCGTCCTCGGCAGCATCTATGCGCTGGGCGCCATCGGCATCTCGATGATCTACGCCATCCTGCGCTTCGCCCATTTCGCGCATGGCGATTTCCTGACGCTGGGCGCCTATCTCGCGCTGGAGCAGATCTACCTGCTCGGCATTCACCCGGTTTTCGCGATCCCGCTCGCCATGGTGCTCACGGCCATCATCGCGGTCGGCATCGACAAGGCGTTCTACCGGCCGTTCCGCAAGTCGCGGCCGATCATCATGGTGATCGCGTCCTTCGGCGTGGCACTGATGCTGCGCGCCTGCTTCCAGCTGTTCTGGGGCGTCGACGACTTCTACTACTGGGGCATCCAGCCGCCGATGGAGATGTTCGAGCCCTTCCTGATTGGCGCCAAGCACCTCTACATCGCGGGCGCGGTGATCATCCTGATCTCGGCGACGCACTACCTGCTCGCCTATACGCGCACGGGCAAGGCGATGCGGGCGATGAGCGACGACCCGGACCTGGCGCGCGTGACCGGCATCCCGACCGAGCGCGTGGTGGTCTGGACCTGGATCGTCGGCGCGTCGCTGGCGGCCGCCGCGGGCGTGCTGCTGGGCATGGATACGCGGGTCAAGTTCGACATGGGCTGGAACCTGCTGTTGCCGATGTTCGCCGCCGCCATCCTGGGCGGGCTCGGCCGGCCCTACGGCGCCATCGCCGGCGGCATGGTGATCGGCGGGCTGGAGGAGATCTCCACGCTGGTGATCCCGGGCGACTACAAGAGCGCCGTCGCCTTCGGCGTCATGGTGCTGGTCCTCATCTTCCGGCCCCAGGGCATCTTCAAAGGAAGGGTCCTCTGATGGAAACCTTGGGCGGTCTGATCCTTTTCATCCTCGGCTACTTCACCATCGCCAGCATCGCGGCGGTGAGCACGCTGGGGCTCAACATCTGCTGGGGCGTGACGGGGCTGTTCAATATCGGCATCGCCGGGTTCTACGCCGTCGGCGCCTATACCTCGGCGATCCTGACGGCCGAGCCCTCGGTGCCCTCGAACCCGCATCTGGGCGGCTACGAGCTGCCGATCCCGGTGGGCTGGGCGGCGGCGATGGTGCTTTCGGCGGCGATCGCCTGGGTGGTCGGCAAGATCTGTCTGCGGCTACGGGCGGATTATCTGGCCATCGCCACGATCGGCATCGCCGAGATCATCCGCATCACCTTCCGCAACTGGGGCGGGCTGGCCGGCGGCTCCTACGGCATTCACCACATCCCCAAGCCCTTCGAGAGCCTGCCCCAGCCTTGGGCGGAGGTCGGCTTCCTGCTGGTCGTGGTCGCCGTGGTCGCGGTCTGCTACTGGGTGATCGAGCGCGGCATCAACTCGCCCTGGGGCCGCGTCATGCGGGCGATCCGCGAGAACGAGACGGCGGCGGCCGCCGCGGGCAAGGATGTCGAGCGCATGCGCCTGCAGGCCTTCGTCTACGGCTCGGCGCTGATGGGGCTCGCAGGCGCGCTTTCGGCCCACTACCTCAAGCAATTCCTACCTGAAGACACCGAGCCGCTCACCGCGACCTTCCTCATCTGGGTGATGCTGATCGCCGGCGGCAGCGGCAACAACAAGGGCGC
>CAZBRE010000119.1:0-13925 GCA_964494065.1 uncultured Alphaproteobacteria bacterium | reverse complement strand
TTCAGCGTCGCGGCAAGCTCGAGCGCGCCGGCGCCGCCGAGGGCGTGGCCGTGCATCGACTTGGTCGACGAGACCGCAATGGACTTGGCATGATCACCCAACACCCGATGAAGCGCCGCCGTCTCGACGACGTCGTTGATGTCGGTACCGGTGCCATGGGCGTTCACGTAGTCGACGGTTTGGGGCGCAAGGTCCGCATCGTCGAGTGCGGCGGAGATCGCCCCGCAGACGCCGTCGAGCGAGGGCTGGACGATATCGCCGGCATCGGAGGTCATGCCGAAACCAACGATCTCGGCCAGGATATCGGCACCGCGCGCTTGAGCCGCCTCGAGCGTTTCGAGCACGAACATCCCTGCCCCCTCGCCCAACACCATGCCCTTGCGGTCGACGCTGAACGGCCGGCAGGTATCGGTGGCCATTACCCGCAAGGACTGCCACGCCCCCATCGTGCCACGTGTGAGGCAAGCCTCCGCGCCGCCGGTGATCGCGGCCTCGACCCGGCCATGGCGGATCATGTTGAAGGCCTCGCCGATCGCATGGTTGGCGGACGAGCAGGCGCTGGAGATCGTATAGGCGGGACCGCGAATGCCGAAAGCCATGGTGATGTGGCTCGAAGCGGCGCTGACCATGAGGCGCGGCACCGTCAGCGGAAAGACACGCAGCTTGCCATCCTGATAGAGGCGCTTGTAAGCGGCATCGACCGTGGTCATGCCGCCGGACCCCGCGCCCGTAATGACGGCGGTACGGGCGCCAAGCCCGTCATTGAATTCGAGACCCGACTGAGCGACCGCGTCGCGGGCCGCGACCAGCGCGAACTGGGTATATCGGTCCAGGATCGGCAGGTCCTTGGCATCGAAATGCGCCTCGGGATCGAAGTCCTCGACCGCCGCGACGCTCTTGATCTGAAGGCCGTCGAAATCCGGCCGGTCGCTGGGCCCGATCCCACTGCGCCCGGCGGCGAGTGCGTCCCACATCTCGTTCATGTTTGAGCCTAGGGCCGAGATGCATCCGGCCCCGGTGATGACGACACGCCGCATGTTTTTGGTCAGGACGCCGCGCTCGACGAGGGCTCCGCGCCCTTCTTCGTGATCAGATCGTTCACGCCGTCGACGACATCCCGGAAGGTCTCCAGTTTGAACTGCTCGTCATCCTGCGGGATGTAGATGTCGTACTCCTCCTCGATATTGTAGATGATGCTGACCAGATCGATCGATTCGATGTCGAGTTCGGCGAGCTTGGCGTCGAGGGTGAGCTTGGAGGCGTCGATTTGTGCCTCCTTGGCGATGATATCCCGGATCTTGGCTTCAACGTCCGACATATGCTTCCCATGCATTTGCTGCGTTAGGCACGCGCAGAAGTCCCGCCCTGCGCGCGGATGCCGCCTCCAGCGGGTGCCGGGACACCTGCTTGATGCGGCCCCGAACCGCGGGACATACACGCATGGCGACCCCGAGCGCAACTCTCCCAATGGATATTGGCCCACGCTAGGCCGAGTTGAAAGCTGAAATCCGCCGAATTGCGACGGTTTGATTAAGGGCGAATGCGCTGCTCGGAGCCCCACCCGGCAGTAATTTCCTAGCCCGGCAGCGATTGCCGCAAGATCCAACGCTCACTCGCCGATATTTTCGATAAATCCTTATATAACAATGTTTTAAACGAGTCGGCCGGATGGCACGACTTTCGCTTCAATAGGGGAGGATAGCTACGCACACGACAGTAGGATTCCGTCCATGAAGGCCGTTTTCGCATCGCAAACGCGGATTTCTTCGCCCGGACCGGCGCTGTTGCGGGCCGCTTTGGCGGCCGCCGCGCTTTGGTTCACCGCGATGTCGTTTGCGGCGCCCGTTTCGGCGGCCTCGCGGATCAAGGATATCGCCGATTTCGAGGGCGTTCGTGAGAACCTGCTGGTCGGATATGGCCTCGTCGTGGGCCTCAACGGCAGCGGCGATACGCTGAGCAAATCCCCCTTCACCCAGCAGAGTCTGGTGGCCATGCTGGAGCGTCTTGGCGTCAATACCCGGGACAACCTCACCAAGCTCGACACCAAGAATATCGCCGCGGTCATGGTGACGGCGACGCTGAAGCCCTTCGCCCGCCAGGGCACGCGGCTCGACATCACCGTGAATGCCATGGGTGATTCCAAGAGCCTGCAGGGCGGCACGCTGCTCGTCACGCCGCTGCTCGGTGCCGACGGCGAAGTCTATGCGGTCGCGCAGGGCCCCGTCGCGATCGGCGGCTTCACGGCAAAGGGCGCGGCCGAATCAGTGACCAAGGGCACGCCGACGACCGGCCGCATCGCCAACGGCGCCATCGTCGAGCGCGAGGTCGGGTTCGATCTCGCCAAGCTCTCGAGCGTCAAGATCGCGCTGCGCAACCCCGATCTCACCACCGCGCGCCGGATCGCCCAGGCGATCAACCGCAAGCTCAAGGCGAAGGCGGCCACGCCTCTCGATCCCGCCACGGTGCAGCTCAACGTGCCGGCGCGCTACGGCAAGAACATCGTCGGCCTGCTGACCGACATCGAACAGCTTTCCGTCACGCCCGACCAGGTCGCCAAGATCATCATCAACGAGCAGTCCGGTGTGATCGTGATGGGTGACAAGGTGCGCATCAGCACGGTCGCGATCGCGCAAGGCAACCTCACGATCCGTATCACCGAGACGCCGCAGGTCTCGCAGCCCGGCCCCTTCACCACCGGCGGGGCGACCACCGTTGTCCCGCGCACGCGGGTCAAGGTTGACCAGGACGATCGCAAGCTCGGCATCCTGAAGCAGGGCGTGACGCTGCAGCAAATGGTGGCCAGCCTGAACGCGCTCGGCATCGGCCCGCGCGACCTCATCAGCATCCTGCAGGCGGTCAAGGCCGCCGGCGCGATGCAAGCCGACATCGAGGTGCGGTGATGAACCCCGGCACCGATGCGCTCAACAAATCGCTGCTGTCCATCCAGGGCGCGCAGCCCAAGACGCCCGCCAAGGGGCTTGACCTGGTCAAGGCCCGCGAGGCGGCCGAGGACTTCGAGGCGGTCTTCCTCTCGCAGATGCTCTCCAACATTTTCGCGGGCATCAAGACCGACAAGGTGTTCGGCGGCGGGCACGGCGAGGACGCCTATCGCGCGATGATGATCCAGGAGTACGGCAAGTCGATGGCCGCCAGTGGCGGCGTCGGCATCGCCGATGCGGTGATGCGCGAGATCATTCAGCTGCAGGAGGCTCGAGCGAAATGAACTACGGAAACCTTCCCCCGCCCCAGCCCGCCAGCCGGCCCGCCGGCCCGCCTGATGGGCGGCCCTCGCTTGACGCGCTGATCGATATCGCCTCGCGCCTGATCACGCTGCTGGGCCAGGAGACGCAGCTGCTGCGCCAGATGAAGATCAAGGATATCGCGGCGCTGCAGGTCGAGAAGCTGGCGCTGACCCGCGCCTACGAAGCCCGCACGCGCGACCTCAACGAGCATAGCGGCGACCTGGACGCGGTCGATCAGGCGATCCGCGACGAGCTCCGGGCGACCGTCAACCGGTTCGAGGACGCCGCCAAGGCCAACGCGATCGCGGTCCACGCCGCCCAGGAGGCGAACCAGCGCCTGATGCAGGCGATCGTCGACATCGTCAGCGAGCGCCGCGGCCGCACCGAAGGCTACGCGGCCGATGGCACCTCCACGATCAAAGACGCCCGCCCCCGCGAAGGGCTCGCGCTGTCGCTCGATGAGCGGCTCTAAGGGAGCCTGATCCATGAGCCTCGGGACATCGCTCAGCACCGCGCTCACCGGACTGACCGCCGTTCAGTCCGCGTTGCAGATCGCGTCCAACAATATTGCCAACGCGAATACCGAAGGGTACACGCGCAAGGAAGTGACGCCCCTGCCGATCCTGATCGCCGGTCAGGGCGTCGGGGTCGAATTGTCGGACATCAGCCGCAATGTGAACGACGTTCTGGTGCGCGAGCTGCGCGGCCAGACCTCGGATCTCGGCCGGCTGCGGTTCGACGACGAGTTTTTCGTACGCATGCAGGACCTGTTCGGCTCGCTGGAGAGCGGCACTTCGCTGACGGCGCGCATCACCGAACTGACGGCGACGTTCGAGGCCTACGCCACCGCGCCCGAGGACGCCGGCCGGGCCGCCGATCTGGTGCAGAAGGCGCAGACGCTGACGCGCCAGTTCAACACCATGGCGCTGGAAATCCAGAAGATGCGGACGGACGCCGACCAGGGCATCACCGCCGCCATCGACACGGTCAACCTGCGGGTCGCCGAGATCGCCGAGCTCAATACGCAGATCGCGCGCGATCTCGCCTCCGGGCTGCCGACCGCCAACCTGGAAGACCAGCGCGACAAGGCGGTCTCCGCAATCGCCGAATATATGGAGTTCGACACCTTCAAACGCTCGACCGGCGAGATGGTGCTGGTGACCGAGGGCGGACGCATTCTGGTCGACAGCCGCGTGCCCACCTTCACCCATACGCCCTCGGCCGGCCTCGACGTCTCGGTGACCTATCCCGGTCCGATCGACGGCATCTACCTCGACGGCGTCGACATCACCACCGAGCTCGTCAACGGCAAGCTCGGCGCAATGATCCGGCAGCGCGACACGACCCTGCCCAATCTGGCCGCCGAGATCGACGTGCTCGCCAACACGATCTTCGACCAGATCAACGCGATCCACAACGACGGCGCGGCGTTTCCGCCGCCGAACACGCTGACCGGCACGCGCACCGTCGCCGGCGGTGACGCCTTTGCCGGCAGCGGCACCACGCGTATCGCGATCACCGATGCGAACGGACAACTCGTGGCGCCGCCGGTCGAGCTCGACCTGACCGCGTATGCCACCGTGGGCGCCCTCGTCACCGCGATCGACACCGCGCTCGGCGCCGACGGCACGGCCTCGATCGTCGGCGGCAAGCTGGTGATCGACGCGGCGGTTTCGACCAACGGCGTCGTCATCAACGAGAACGACACTGCGATCGGCACCCAGGGCTTCTCGCACTACTTCGGGCTCAACGACTTTTTCATCGGCGACAATTCGGTCAACCTGGCCTCGAACATCGCCGTGCGGTCGGACATCGTCACGACGCCCGAGCTGATCTCGCATACCGAGCTGTCGGCCACCGCGGCGATCGCCGGCGATCAGGCGATCACCGATGGCGGCATCTCCGTCGCCCAGCGCCTGGCCGACGTGTTCAACACCACCATCGCCTTCGGCGCCACCGGCGAGCTGGGCGCGACCAATGTCAAGATGTCCGAATACGCCTCGCAGATCCTGGCGTTCAACGCCACGCAGGCCGCAGAGGCGGATAACCAGATCGCCTTCAAGGAGGTCCTCTACTCCGACATCAAGTTCCGCGCCGAATCGTTCAGCGGCGTGAACATCGACGAAGAGATGGCGGACCTCATCACGCTCCAGAATTCCTTCGCCGCGGTCGCACGAGTGATCACCGTGACCCAGGAATTGATGGACACCCTCAACAACATCGCCGTCTAGCACGCCGAAGAGTGAGGACAGACCATGCGCGTCACAGCCCTAGCCCAGCAGCAGTTCACGCTCGAGCAGATCAAGAAGCTGCAATCGCGGATCGCGGACCAGAACATCGCGATCACCAGCGGCGTGACCGCCCAGCGGTATTCCGGGGTCTCCGAGGACTCAAAGCGCCTGGTGAACCTGGAAGCGACCCATGTCGCGCTGTCCCGGTTCGTGGAGAACAACACCATCGTCGACCAGCGGCTGCAGGCCATGGAGACCAATGTCAGCCAGCTGGGCGAGATCGCCAGCGAGATCCGTACCCAGCTCGTCAGCGCGCTAAACAGCGGAAATGCACCGGTTTCCGGCATCGACGTGCTGGCCCAGAACCTTCTCGATCAGGTTTCGTCGATCCTTAACGTTACCTTTGATGGTCGGTACCTATTCTCCGGCTCGATGACCAATACAGCGCCCGTCGACCTGACCGATCCGATGTTCGTGGTGCCCCCGGGCACCTACCCGAGCACGCCGGATCTCAACTACTACCAGGGTGACCAGGAGATCCTCTCGGTCCGCGCCGATACCGAACTCACGGTCAATTATGGCGTGACCGCGGGTGATCCGGCGATCGAGAAGCTGATCCGCACCCTGCACATGGTGGCCACTTCGATCGTGTCGCCGGTGCCCGACACCGCCCGCCTGCAGGACGCGCTGAGCGTGGCCGAGGAGGCAGCGAACGAAATCCCGCTGATCGTCTCCAAGATCGGTGCCTCGCGGAAGTCGCTGGAGACCGCGAGCGCGGTCCATTCCGAGACGCTGCTCTACACCGAGCAGACGATCAGCGACCTGCGGACCACCGATGTCGCCGAAGCGATCACGCTGATGAGCGCCGACCGGTCATCGCTCGAAGCATCGCTCGCCACCCTGGCGCAGATGCGGTCGATCTCGCTGTTGAATTTCCTTTGAGCCAGGACGGCTCGCGCACGCCGCTTACTTATTGAGGGAGACGTAAGCAATGCCAAGCAACCACGCAGCCGTCGCCAAGGGGGGCGACGACGCGTCGAAAGCCGCCCTGGAGGACTCGATTACCGTCGATACGCAGTTCGGGCCGATGACGTTCCGCAAGGACACGATCATCACCTTCCCGAACGGCTTGCTCGGCTTCGGCGGGGTCGGCGAATTCGCGCTCGCCAACCTGCCCGACCCGGCGCTCGGCAACTTCAAGCTCATGCAGGCGCTCGACGGCTCCGGCCTCGCCTTCCTGGTGCTGCCGCTCGACGCGTTGCCCGATCACATCCACGAGGACGACCTGAACGCGGCCTTCGAGGCGCTGTCGGTCAAGCGCGAGGATGGGCTCATCCTGTTGATCGTCACGGTCCGCAAGACCGCCGACGCCACCAAGCTGACCGTCAACCTGCGCGCGCCCCTCATCATCGATGCCAGCTCGCGCCAAGCCTACCAGCATGTCAGCCAAAACGGCGCCTATCCGATCCAACACGAGCTTTAGCTCGAGGCCCAATAGCTTAAGCGAAACTTTACCATGGCGCGCCATCATCGACCTTCAACCCGGCGCCGCGGCCGCGGCAACGAAGGCGGCCGGCGCGATACGGCGATCAACGAGATGCGTCGTGCCGTGCTGAGGCCGGGCGAGGAGGATCAGACCGCGATGGCCAGGCCTCAGCACGCCGAGCCCAATTCCCGCCCTCTGGGCGATCTCGACGTCGTCATCTTATGTGGCGGCCTCGGCACGCGGCTGCGCGAGGAGACCGAGTTCAAGCCCAAGCCGATGGTCGAGATCGGCGGCCGCCCGATCCTCTGGCACATCATGAAGCACTACCACCATTACGGGGTGCGGAATTTCATCCTGTGCCTGGGCTACAAGGGCGAGGCGATCCGCGATTTCTTCCTCAACTACGAATTCAATCATTCCGACGTCGCCGTCGATCTGCGCTCCGGTGGCATCGAGACGCTGTCGAACAGCTTTGCCGAAGACTGGCGGGTCGTGCTCGCCGATACCGGCGCGGACACACTGACCGGCGCGCGCATCAAGAAGGCGCTGCGCTACGTCCGCGGCAATACCTTCCTTGCGACCTATGGCGACGGGCTTGCCGATGTCGACCTGAACGCGCTCGTCGCCCACCACGAACAAAGCGGCCGACTCTCGACGGTCACCGCCGTGCACCCGTCCTCCCGCTTCGGCGAGCTTGCGATCGAAGGCGACATGGTGCGCTCCTTTCAGGAGAAGCCCCAGGTCGCCGACGGCTGGATCAATGGCGGCTTTTTCGTCTTCAACCGGCGTGCCTTCGACGGCTTGCGGCCGGACGACAACGTTCCGCTCGAAACCGGCTTGCTGGAGAAGCTCGCCGATAAATCGGAACTTTCGGTCTATCAGCATGACGGCTTCTGGCAGTGCATGGACACTGCCCGCGAGATGCAGCTGCTGAACGATCTTTGGGCCAGCGGCGATGCGCCTTGGCAGAGTTGGGAAACATGCAGGCTGTCAGCGTAAAGCAGCGGTTCTGGCGCGGGCGCCGCGTCTTCGTCACCGGCCATACGGGCTTCATCGGCGGCTGGCTTTGCCAGTGGCTGAACCGCCTCGGCGCGCAGGTCACCGGCTATGCGATCGACCCGCCGAGCCAGCCCAACTTCTACGACGCCGCGCGCCTCGGCAACCGGATCCCCTCGATCTACGGCGATGTGCGCGACCTCGCGGCGCTCAGCCAGGCAATCAACGACGCCGAGCCCGAGGTCGTGCTGCACCTGGCCGCCCAGCCGCTGGTGCGCACCGCTTTCCACGAGCCCGCGCACACCTTCGCGACCAACGTGATGGGCACGGTCAACCTGTTGGAGGCCGTGCGCCGCCCGGACAGCGTGCGGGCCGTCGTCGTCTTCACGACCGACAAGGTCTACGAGAACCAGGAATGGGAATGGGGCTACCGCGAGAATGACCGCCTCGGCGGCCGTGAGGCCTACGGCACCAGCAAGGCTGCAGCCGAGATGGCCGTCGCAGCCTACCGGGAAAGCTATCTCGCCGTCCGTCATGCGCCGGTCGGGGTCGCCACCGTCCGCTCCGGCAACGTGATCGGCGGCGGCGACTGGGCCGACGAACGGCTGGTCCCCGATGCGGTGCGCGCCTTCGCCAGCAACAAGAAGCTCTGGATCCGCAGCCCCGATGCGGTGCGGCCGTGGCAGCACGTGCTCGACCCGGTGCGCGGGCTTTTGGTGCTCGCCGAACAGCTTCACGCCGAGCCCGCGACCTTTGCGACCGCCTGGAACCTCGGTCCCGCCGACGACAGCGCCCGGCCCGTCGCAGAGGTGATCGAGACGCTGAGCCGTCACTGGGGTGGCGGCGCCGGCTGGGAGGTCGACCAGCGAAGCAAGCCCTACGAGGCGCGTTTGCTTACCCTCAACAGCGCCCGCGCGGCCGAAGGCCTCGGCTGGCGCGGCGCCTGGACCTTCGAGGAGGCGATCGCGCGTACGGTCGAATGGTACCGCGCCTTCTATGACGGCGCCGACGTCGCCGCGCTGTCGGACAAACAGATCGCCGCCTATGAGACCACCCTCGCGCCCAAGCGCGAGCCGGTGGCCGCCAAGCGGAGCGCCTGAGCCATGCCCGGCGAAGCCGCACAGCATATCGAGACCGCCGGCGACTGCCGGTTCTGCGGCGCGGCCCTCACCGAGACCATGGTCGATCTGGGCGAGACGCCGCTCGCCAACTCTTATGTCGCCTCCGATCAGGCAAACGGCTACGAGCCGCGCTACCCGCTGCACGTCTATGTCTGCAGCACCTGCTTTCTGGCGCAGCTTCCCGCGCACCAGACGCCGGACGCGATCTTCGGCGACTACGCGTATTTTTCGTCATATTCGCAGAGCTGGCTCGAGCACTGCGAGCGCTATGCCGAGGCGATGATCGAGCGCTTCGACATCAACCCGACGCAGCGTGTCGTCGAGATCGCCAGCAACGACGGCTATCTGTTGAAATTCTTCAAGGCGCGCGGCATTCCCGTGCTGGGGATCGAGCCTGCGGCCAACGTCGCCGCCGAGGCCCAGGCCAACGAGATTCCGACCCTGGTGGAGTTCTTCGGCACGGAGTCGGCGCGCGGTCTCGCCAATGCCCGCAAGACCGCCGATCTCCTGGTCGCCAACAACGTGCTCGCCCATGTCCCGGACCTCAACGACTTCGTCGAGGGCCTGCGGATGGCGCTCAAGTGGACGGGCGTGCTGACGATCGAGTTCCCGCATCTGCTCAAGCTCATCGAGCAGAACCAGTTCGACACGATCTACCACGAGCATTTCTCGTATTTCTCGCTGACTACCGCCGAGCGCGTGCTCAAGGTTCACGATCTGCGCATCTTCGACGTCGAGGAGCTGCCGACCCATGGCGGCAGCCTGCGCATCTATGCCTGCCGCGACGAGAACGAGCGCGAGACGACGCCCAATGTCGCACGGATCATGGCGGCGGAAGCCGCGGCCGGGCTGCAGAACATCGAGACCTACCGCGCCTTCAGCCGTCGTGCGGCCGCGGTGGGACGCGATCTGCGCGATTTCCTCACCAGCGCCAAGAGCGTCGGCAAGACGGTCGCCGGCTATGGCGCGCCCGCCAAGGGCAACACGCTGCTCAACTATTGCGGCATCGGCCCGGAGCTCTTGCCCTACACCGTCGATGTGAGCCCGCACAAGCAGGGCCGTCTGCTCCCCGGCAGCCACATTCCGGTCGAGCATCCCGGCGTGATCGCCGAGCGCAAGCCCGACTACGTGCTGATACTTCCCTGGAACCTCACGGACGAGATCGTCTCCGACATGGCCCATGTCCGTGACTGGGGCGGCAAGTTCGTCGTGCCGATCCCGGACGTGAAGGTGTTGCCATGAACTTCCGCAAGCTGGCCATTCGCGGCGCCTTCCTGATCGAGCCCGAGCCGCTGGTCGACCATCGCGGCTTCTTCACGCGCATCTGGTGCCGCGACGAATTCGCCTGCCAGGGCATCACGCGGCCGTTCGATCAGTCGAGCCTCTCGCACAACGCCGCGCGCGGCACCATACGCGGGCTGCATTTCCAGACGGCACCCAACGAAGAGGCCAAGCTGGTCAGCTGCCCGACCGGCGCGATCTTCGACGTGATCGTCGATCTGCGCCCAAGTTCGCCGACCTTCGCGAGCTGGGTCGGCGTCGAGATCTCGGCGACCAACCACAAGATGGTCTACGTCCCCGAAGGCTGCGCGCACGGCTTTCAGACGCTCGCCGATTGCAGCGACGTGGTCTACCAGATCGCCGGCCCCTTCCACCCCGAGTCGGTCGGTGGCCTGCGCTGGAACGATCCCGACCTCGCCATCGACTGGCCGGTCGCCGAACCGATCATGTCGGAACGCGATGCCAACTTGCCCTACCTGTCCCAGCTCCGCGAGCGCAAAGAAGCCGTCTGATGCTGATGATCTCTCCCAAGGCCAAGATCTCGCCGCATGCGGATATCGAGGATTCGGTGCACGGCAGCAAGATCATGATCAAGGACGGCGCCGTCATCGACAGCTTCGTCAAGGTCAAGCCCGCCGGCGGCGAAGGCGACCTCGAGATCGGGCACAACTGCTCGATCGACTCCGGCGTGGTGATCTATCTCGGCAATGGCGTACGCATCGGCGACGATGTCGCGATCGGCGCCAACACCACGATCGCGCCGACCAATCATGAATTCCGCGATCCCAACCGCCCGATGAACCAGCAGCGGTTCCTCGAAAGCCGGGGCGGCATCATCATCGAGGACGATGTCTGGATCGCCGCGAACTGCGTGCTACTCGACGGCACCATACTGCGCCGCGGCTCGGTGCTCGCCGCAGGCTCGCTGGTGCGCCACGAGGTGCCCGCCTATTCCATCAATATCGGCTCGCCCGCCAAGACCGTGGGCTTCCGGGGGGAAGGCAAGTTCGCACTGCCGCAGGCGGCCGAGTAAAGCCCCGTCAAGGGCAACCGAGGGGATGACGACGATGATCAAAGTGCCAATGTTCCGGCCGCTGATCGAGCAGGCCGAGATCGATGCCGCCACCGAGGCATTGCGCATGGGCTGGCTCGGTATGGGCTCCTACGTGAACGAAATGGAGCAGGCGCTGGCCGATCATCTCGAGCTTGGCAACAAACGCCTGGCGCTCGTGAACACCGGACATTCGGCGCTTCATCTTGCGCTCGAGATTGCCAACATCGGCCCCGGCGATGAGGTCATCACGCCGTCCTTCAACTGCGTTTCCGATTTCCAGGCAATCCTGCAGACCGGCGCCGAACCGGTCTTGTGCGATGTGCGCCCCAATACGCTGACGATCGACGTCCAGACCGCCGAGCCGCTGGTCACCGAGCGCACCAAGGCCGTGGTCTTCATCGACTATGCGAGCTCGCTCGCCGACTACGACGCGATCGAAGCCTTCGCGGCCAAGCATAATCTCCGCGTCATCCACGATGCCGCACACTCCTTCAACTCGCGCGACCCAAAGGGCCGCATGGTCGGCAGCTTCTCCGATCTCTCCATGCTGAGCTTCGATCCGGTCACGACGCTGACCTGCCTCGATGCCGGCGCCATCGTCGTCAACGACGAGGAGGAGTTGGCGCGCGTCCACGAGATGCGCATCCTCGGCATGGGTCAGCCACCCTCGGCCATGTACCAGAACAAGCCCATCCGGACCTCCGACGTGAATGCCTTCGGCTTCCGCTACCACGTGCCCAACCTGCACGCCGCGATCGGCCTGCAGCAGCTCGCCAAGATCGAGCGCATCGCCGAGACCCGCCGCAACACCTGCGCCTACTATCTCGATCGGCTCGCCGGCATCGATGATCTGGTGCTGCCTCAGATCGACCTGGACAACTCGACGCCGTTCATTTTCGTCGTCCGCGTCCCGGGCGAGCGACGCGACGATTTCCGTTCCAGGCTCGGCGAGAACGGTATCGACACCGGCGTCCACTGGCTGCCCGGCCACCACTTCGAGGTGCTGCGGAACTGCCGGCGCGGCAATCTGCGGGTCTCCATGCAGGCGGGCGACGAAATCGTCTCGCTCCCGCTTCACTCGGCGATGGAGGAAAAGGCGATGTACGCGGTTGCCGATACCGTGATCGCCTATTTCGAGGGCAAGTTGGGCGAGCCGATAATGTCGCAGCGCGACGCCAATTTGCCGGTCTTGGCGGAGATCGACCTCGCGGCCTCGACTGCGGCATGACCGGCAGTATTCCCGAATTCACTGTACTTGGCGCCGGCGGCTTCGTCGGCCGTCATCTCGTGCGCCATCTCGAGGCGCGCGGGATAACCTGTCATGCCCCGGCGCGGGATGCGACCGGTCTTTGCGAGCGCCCGCTGGGCCATGCGATCTACTGCATCGGCCTCACCGCCGACTATCTGGCGCGGCCGTTCGACACCGTCGAAGCGCATGTCGGCTTGTATGCGCGGCTGCTCCGCGATGCCGAGTTCCGGTCGATGACATATCTGTCCTCGACGCGGCTCTACGATTCGGGCCCGGGCAACGGCGTCGAGAGCGTCGATCTGCCGCTCAACCCGCTCAATCGCCGGCATCTTTATGATTTTTCCAAGGGGCTCGGCGAGGTGCTGGGCGTCACCTGCGGGCGTGACAATATCCGCGTCGCGCGCCTCGCCTGCGTCTATTCCGATGACCTCGACGGCGACAACTTTCTCCACGACACCCTGCTCCGGGCGGTAGGCGCAAAGCGGCTCGTGCTCGACAGCAACCCGGCGATCGCCCGCGACTACGTCCATGTCGAGGACGTCTGCGCAGCCCTGGTGGCGATCGCGCGCGGCGGCAAGCAGCCGATCTACAACGTCGCGAGCGGCGTCAATATCCGCAACGACCAACTGTTCGCGCTGATCGAGGCGTCGACCGGCTGCCAGATCGAGACCACCGGCGCGGCACCGATCGCGGGCGCGCCCGAGATCGACATCTCGGCCCTGCAACGCGACTTCAGCATTACGCCGCGGCGCATCGAGGACGCCCTGCCCACCCTTGTAAGCAGCGAGGCGGCTCAGGCGGCGCGGCAGAGGACAGCGTCATGAAGCTCATCGGCATCACGCGCACGGAGCTTACCGACTACCTGACGGCACAGGTCAACCAACTGTTCCCGGACAAGCATCAGGGTGCGGTAAGGAGCGCGATTTCACTCGATCTGGACGAGGCGCTCGACCGTCTCGGCCGCTGCATCAACGCGGTGCGGATGTGGCGGGCGGACGAGTTCGACTATCTGCACTCCTCGCAGCATTGCATCCTCGTCTATTTCCTCTCGAACACGATCTGGCGCAATCGCGAGGACGAGCGCGTCGCGACCAAGCTCTTCGGGCTCAACAAGGCTCTGCACGGCTTTGACTGCTTCTACAACACCGAGTTGCCGGAGCGGTTCTTCATCGGCCATTCGGTTGGGATCGTGCTCGCGCGCGTGACCTTCTCCGACTACCTCGTGCTCTATCAGAACAGCACGGTGGGCAAGAACCACGGCGCCA
>CAZBRE010000118.1:9364-13972 GCA_964494065.1 uncultured Alphaproteobacteria bacterium | reverse complement strand
GCACGGTCCTCGTCATTACGGAGGGCTTCGCCGACGCGCTCCGCATCGCCTATCAAAACCGGCCGCGGCTCTTTGACCGGCACATCAAGCTGCCGGAGCTTCTTTATGAGCGTGTCGTCGAGGTACGCGAACGGGTGGGCGCGCGCGGCGACGTCCTCGTGCCGGTCGGTCTCGAACGCGCGCGTCGCGACCTGCAGGCAGCCTACGATGACGGCATCCGCTCGGCGGCCATCGTCTTCATGCACGGCTACCGCTTCCACGATCATGAGCGCGCAGTTGCAGAACTTGCGCGCGAGATTGGGTTCACGCAGGTCTCCGTCTCCTATGAGACGAGCCCGTTGATGAAGCTCGTCGGGCGCGGCGATACCACCGTGGTCGACGCCTATCTCTCGCCGATCCTGCGCCGCTATGTCGACCGTGTGGCGGGCGAGCTGGGCGAGGGGACCCGGCTCATGTTCATGCAGTCCAACGGCGGGTTGACCGACGCGCGCTTCTTCCAGGGCAAGGACAGCATCCTCTCCGGGCCCGCGGGCGGCATCGTCGGCGCGGTGCGAACCGCCGGCATGGCCGGCTTCAGCTCGATCATCGGCTTTGACATGGGAGGCACCTCGACCGACGTCTCGCACTACAACGGCGAGTACGAGCGCGCCTTCGAGACGCTGGTCGCCGGCGTGCGCATGCGCGCGCCGATGATGCAGATCCACACCGTGGCGGCCGGGGGCGGCTCGATCTGCGTCTTCGACGGATCGAAGTACCGCGTCGGGCCTGAATCGGCCGGCGCCAATCCGGGCCCGGCCTGCTACCGTCGCGGCGGGCCGCTCACCGTCACCGACTGCAACGTGATGCTGGGCAAGCTGCATCCCGATTTCTTTCCCAAGGTGTTCGGGCCCAACGCCGATGACGCGCTCGACGTCGAGGTCGTGCGAGAGAAATTCGCGGCGCTCGCCAGAGAGATCCACGAGGCGACGGGCGATGAGCGCAAGCCGACCGAGGTCGCCGAAGGATTCCTGAAGATCGCCGTGGAGAACATGGCGAACGCAATCAAGGAGATCTCGATTCAGCGCGGCTACGACGTCACCGAATACACGCTCGCCTGTTTCGGCGGCGCGGGCGGCCAACATGCCTGCCTGGTCGCCGATGCGCTCGGCATGACGCGCGTGTTCCTGCATCCCTTCGGCGGCGTGCTCTCGGCCTACGGCATGGGGCTCGCCGATATGCGGGTCATGCGCGAGCGAGCGGTCGAAGCCAAGCTTGAAAAGGGGTTGATCGGAAATCTTGAAGCGGCGCTTGAGGAAATTTCAGTCGACGGCCGCGACGAAATGGCCCGCCAGGGCATCGACGGCGCTCATATGTCGGTGCTGCGCAAGGTGCATCTGCGCTATGAGGGGACGGACTCCGCACTGATCGTCGAATTCGGGGAGATCGACGACATCGTCGCGGCATTCGAAACGGCGCATCGGCAACGCTACGGCTTTATCGTTCCGGACAAGGCGCTGATCGTGGAGGCGGTTTCGGCCGAGGTCGTCGGCGTCACCGAACAGGTCGAGGACCCGGAGCTGCCGGAAACGGCCAGTGGCTCCCCCGAACCGCTCGCACGCGTGGCGATGCATACCGAAGGTTCGGATAAGGACACGCCACTCTACGACCGGACAGCGCTCGCACCCGGCCACGCGGTCGATGGGCCCGCGATCATCCGCGAGGACACCGCGACCATCGTGGTCGAGCCGGGCTGGCGCGCCGAGGTAACGCGCCGCAACCATGTCGTGCTCACCCGAACCGTGCCGCTCGAACGCGCCGTTGCGGTGGGCACCGAAGTCGATCCGGTGATGCTGGAGATCTTCAACAACCTCTTCATGTCGATCGCGGAACAGATGGGCTCGGTGCTGGAGAACACGAGCTATTCGGTCAACATGAAGGAGCGGCTCGACTTCTCCTGCGCCATCTTCGACCGCGAGGGTCTGTTGATCGCAAATGCGCCGCACATGCCGGTGCATCTCGGCTCAATGGGCGAGAGCGTGCAGACGGTGATCCGCGAGCGCGCGGGCACCATGAACCCTGGCGACGTCTACGTCCTCAACGCGCCCTACAATGGCGGCACGCATCTGCCCGACGTCACGGTGATCACGCCGGTTTTTGACGAAGCTGGGGACGATGCCGGCGCCGACATCCTCTTCTACGTCGCCAGCCGAGGCCATCATGCCGATATCGGCGGCATCACCCCCGGCTCGATGCCGCCCAACTCGACCACGGTCGAGGAAGAAGGCGTGCTCATCGACAATTTCCTGCTGGTCGACCGCGGCCAGTTCCGCGAGGCGGAGATCACCGAGCTTCTGACCTCGGGTCAGTATCCCGTGCGCAACGTCTATCAGAACATCGCGGATCTGAAGGCGCAGATCGCCTCCTGTGAGAAGGGCGTCCAGGAGCTCCGCCGCATGGTCGCCCATTTCGGGCTCGACGTCGTCCATGCCTACATGCAGCACGTCCAGGACAATGCCGAGGAGCAGGTGCGTCGCGTCATCGGCGTGCTCGAGCCCGGCAGCTTCACCTATCCGATGGACCAGGGCGCGGAGATCAAGGTCACCATCTCGATCGACAAAGAGGCGCGGACGGCCAAGGTCGATTTCACCGGCACCTCGCCCCAGCAGCCCAACAACTTCAACGCGCCGTCCGCTGTCTGCCGTGCCGCCGTGCTTTACGTCTTTCGCACACTGGTCGACGACGACATCCCGATGAATGCGGGCTGCCTGAAGCCGATCGAGCTCATCATCCCCGATGGCTCGATGCTGAGCCCGAAATATCCGGCCGCCGTCGTTGCCGGCAATGTCGAGACCAGCCAGGCGATCACCGACACGCTCTATGGCGCGCTCGGTGTGCTCTCCGCCGCGCAGGGAACGATGAACAACTTCACCTTCGGCGACGACGAGTATCAGTACTACGAGACGATCGCCGGCGGTTCGGGCGCCGGCCCCGGCTTCGACGGCACCGATGCGGTGCACACGCATATGACCAATTCGCGCCTGACCGATCCCGAGGTGCTCGAATGGCGCTTTCCGGTGCTGCTCGAATCCTTTGCGATCCGGCGTGGCTCGGGCGGGGCAGGACAGTATCGAGGCGGCGACGGCACCACCCGGCGGATGCGGTTCCTGCAGCCGCTCACCGCCGCGATCCTGTCCTCGCATCGCAGCGTGCCGCCCTTCGGCATTGCCGGCGGCGAGCCCGGCGCGCTCGGCCGCAACTGGGTCGAACGCGCCGACGGGAGCCGCACCAAGCTGTCCGGCACCGACAGCACCGAGATGAACGCCGGTGACGTATTCGTCATCGAAACGCCCGCCGGCGGCGGCTATGGTAAAGTGGCCGAACGCAAGGCGGCGGCGGAATAGCCGGACACGGTCTCCGACGCCCGACCTACAACCAACCAATCCCAAACTCAGGAGACCACGCCAATGTCCGACCGGATTACCGCTTCGCATATTCTCATCGGCTTCGGCGCCGACAGCGCCCGCAGCGAGGAAGACGCCAAGACGCAGATCGAGGCGCTCAAGGCCGAGATCGCCGGGGGCGCGGATTTCGCCGCATTAGCGTCCGAGCATTCGGATTGTCCGTCGAGCGCGCAAGGGGGCGATCTGGGATCCTTCGGACGCGGCATGATGGTGCCGGAGTTCGAGCAGGCCGCGTTCGCTTTGGATACCGGCAGCGTCAGCGACGTCGTCCAGACCGATTTCGGCTATCACCTGATCCACCGTACCGGCTGATATCCATTCCCACGGCGAAGGGCTCCTGCGCTCGGCGCGGGCTTGACCGCGGCTGCCTGGACCGTGAGAAAGGAGCGCGAACGGGCGATAGCGGTCAGGCGAACGACAACAAGAAAAGGAACGACGTCGATGGACGAAGATGCAAAGAAGATGGCCTTGCGGATGATCCCCTACGGGATCTATGTGCTGACCGCAGAGACCGGCGATACAATCGGGGCCGCGACAGTCAACTGGGTCACGCAAACGGCCTTCGCGCCGCCGCTGGTGGCGGTCGGCGTCAAGGCCGATTCAGGCGCCTATGCGGCGCTCAAAGGTGCGGGCCACTTCGCCCTCAACATGCTCGGCAAGGGCCAGCAGGGTATCGCCTTCGGCTTCTTCAAGCCGGCGGAAAAGGACGGCCATACGATCAGCGGCGAGCCTTACCGGACGGGCGCTACCGGTGCGCCGATCCTCGAGAACGCGGTGGCGAGCGTGGAATGCAAGGTCGCCCAGATCGTCGAACGCGGAGACCATCACATCGTCATCGGCGAGGTCGTCGAGGCCCATGTCGCCAAGACGCCCGAGGGCCGGCCCGATCAGGCCATCCTCACCATGTGGGAGCTGGGCGACAACGTCTTCTACGGCGGCTAGGTCATTTTCGACTTTCGTCGAATCGGCGCCGGCCCTCTCTCCCGCCCGGCCACGCAACGCCAGTATCCTCATGGGAGGCCGGGCGGGAGAGAGGGCCGGTTCCGTGACGATCAAAAATGCTCTAGCCCGCCGGCGCGTCTGTCGACGTGTCAGTCGATGTCCGGTTTCCAGTTGAGCTTGCGCTGGATCCAGAGCGCGATGCGTTCGGCCGTGAGGCCGATCACGA
>CAZBRE010000118.1:0-9264 GCA_964494065.1 uncultured Alphaproteobacteria bacterium | reverse complement strand
TTGAGCTTGCGCTGGATCCAGAGCGCGATGCGTTCGGCCGTGAGGCCGATCACGACGAGCAGGACCGCGAAGGGAATGAACAGCACCCAGGTCGGGATGCCGGTGTCCCATTTCGCCGGCCGCGTCGGGCTCGATCCACCCATCATGATCGCCACCGCCAGGAAGCCGAGCACGAAGACGATGCAGGCGGTCGCCCAAAGCAGCCGCTTTCGCTTGCTGATCGGCGGCCCGAAATCGGTGCCCCATTCGGGATCGGTCGTCTCGAAGTTGGGTTTGGGCTCGGGTGTTTCCTGGTTCATTGGCGGCTCGGGCTCGCGGTATCGGATATTCGCCGGTCTGGGACACGCGACGTAGCATAGCCGCGGGCGTCGGTGAAGCCTTGGTGCGATCCATAAAGGCGCAGCGATCATCCGGCGGCGGGCGCGCGCAGTAGCAGCATCACGACAGTCGCCGCCGCTCCACCGAGGAGCGAGGCCGCAAATGCAAGACCGGCGGTCCGGGCCATGGCCATGCCGCCGGCCGCGATCGTGATGCCCGCCTTCACCAACGTATTGGCGACCGTCGCGAGCGCGATCCCGGCGGCCGCCACGGTCAAGGTGAGATCGGCGCCAGCCAGCTTAGATAGCGACAGCGTCACTGCATCGACATCGGCCACGCCCGACAACAGGCTCAAGGCGTAGATGCCGGCAGCGCCGAACCAGTCCTTCAGCCCCCGCGCCGCGATCATCACGAATGCCAGCAGCAGGCCGAACTTGAGCGCCATCCCAAACTCGAACGGATTGCGGGCGATGGCGTCGTGCTTCGCCGGGGGCGACGACTTCTTGTGACGCCATAGAAGGACCGCCGCTGCGTACGCCGTAAGAGCAGCGCCGCCAAATGGCCAGGCGAGTATGGCAAGCAGCTTTGGTTCGATGACACCGACGATAACGATGACGCGCACGAACATCGTGGCCGAAGCCAGCACGATGCCGGCGGCGAGCAGGCGTGACGCCGCGGGCGCCTTCCGCGCCAGGCGGGAGAAGCTGACGGCGACCGCGGTGGAGGCGACCAGCCCGCCCGCCAGACCCGCCAGCGGGATGCCGCGCCGCTCGCCCACCAGCTTGACCGCGACATAGCCGACGAAGTGCATCGTTGCGATCAGCACGACCATCCACCAAAGCTCGTAAGGATTGAGCGCCTTCCATGGCCCGAACCCCCTGTCGGGCAGGACGGGGAGCAGCACGATCGTCATCAGGAGAAGCTTCAAAACCGCGTTCAGCTCTGCGGCCTCGATACGCTCGACGAGCTCATGCAGCGCCGGCTTGATGCCCAGGAGGAGGGCCGTGACAACGGCGCCGGCGGCGGCGATCGACAGCTGGCCCCGCAGCGCAATCGCGCCGAGCGCGAAGGTGACGAGGGCGGCGACAACGGTGGTGATGCCGTAATCGTCGATCTTCGCCGTGGCACGGACGCGGGCGATGATCATCACGACGGCGAAGGCGAGAAAGGCGAATCCGAGGGCGATCTCGCCGACCAGTTCGCCGAGCAGGGCCCAGAGCCCGCCCAACAGGCCGATGATGGCGAATGTCCGGATGCCGGCGACGCGCGAGCCCTCGGGCATGGCGCGCTCGTGCCAGCCCCGTTCGAGGCCGATCAGCATGCCTGCGGCGAGCGCCACGCCCAGCCGCTTGAAGAGCTCGAGTTCGTCCATTCGTTACACTGCGCCTGCGCTGCAGGTCGCATCGGTCCAGCGGACCTGTTGGCGCTTCGCCGTCCGTAGATCGGGTCGCATTTCTGCCGGATCAAAATTTGATCCGGCAGAAATGCGTGAATCCGATCTAACTATTTGATAATAGAGCAGATTCACGTGATTAGGTCGAATCAAGAAGTGATTCGACCTAATCACGACCTGCTCTAAGCGCGTCTGGTTTACGACCAGAAGTCCTTCGAGGCCAGCCGCGCGCCCTCGGCCATCGCTGCCAACTTCGCCCAGACGATCTCCGGGACGACCGCCGCCTGACCGACCCAGGTGCCGTAGCCACAATCGCTGCTCGCGATCACCTGCTCGCGGCCGACCAGCTTGGCAATGCGGCCGATACGCTGGGCGATCAGCTCGGGGTGCTCGATGAAGTTCGACTTCGATTCGATCACGCCGGGGATCATGACCTTGTCGTCCGGCACCTTGACGGTCTCGAAGACCGTCCATTCGTGGGCGTGACGGGGATTGGCCGCCTCGAAGGAGATGCCGCCAACATGCGCCTTGAAGGCGATGTCGATGATGTCGGCCAGCGGGACGTCGCAATGATGCGGGCCCTCGTAGTTGCCCCAGCAGAGATGAACGCGAACCCGCGCCGGGTTGCAGTTGACGAGCGCGTGGTTGATCGCCTCGACATGCATTTCCGCGTGCTTACGGAAGTCGGCGAGCGGTAGCTCGGCGAACTGGATGTGCCTGCCCATGGCGAGGTCGGGGCAATCGAGTTGGAGGACGTGGCCGGCCTCGACCACCGCCTCGTACTCGTCGCGCATGGCTTCGGCGATGGCGAAAAGGTAGGCTTCGTGATCGGGGTAGTGGCCGTTGTGGAAGAAGAGCGAGATCACGCCCGGCGATGCGGCGCTGATGAAGCCCTCGACCGCGTTCTTGCCTGCGAGGGCGGCGGTTAGGTTGCGGGCGTCGGTGCGCGCCGCCTCCCGGTCGGCGACCGTGATGGGAGCGTTGCAGCCGGGCGTCTTGCGGCGCTTGCGGCCGGGATCGCCGAAGACGCGCGCGGCCATCTCGGGGAACTCGACGAGGTCCTGGTAGGTCAGCGGATGGCTCTCGCCCCCGAAGCCGGCGAGCCGGTCCTTCACGTAGGTCGCATAGCTCGGCTTGCTCATTTCGCCGTCATTGACGATGTCGATCCCGGCCTCGACCTGTTTGGCGACGATCTCGGCGACCGCACTTTCGATCCGCGCGGCGAGGGCGGCGTGGTCGACCGGCACGCCTTCCTCCTTGGCGAACATCATCTGGATGAGGTCGTCCGGGCGCGGCAGGCTGCCGGTATGCGTGGTCAGGAAGCGCTCGGTGCTGCGTTCCATGAGACGTGGGGCCGCTGTCGCTACTCAGCCGCTTTCGCCAGCTCAGACCGCACGATCGCAGCGCCGGCGACCATCGTCTCTAGCTTGGCGTAGGCGACGTCGCGCGGCAGGTACTTCATGCCGCAGTCGGGGGCGACGATGATCTTGCTCGCATCCTTGAAGGGCAGGGCCCGGCGGATGCGCTCGGCGACCTGATCTGGCGTCTCGACGGTCATGTCTTCCAGATCGATGACGCCGAGGATGATCGTTTTTTCCGGCAGCGTCTCCAGTACCTTGCAGTCGAGCCCTGACTGGGCCGTCTCGATCGAGACCTGGTTGCATGAGCACTCCTGGAACTCGGGCAGGAAGGAATAGCCTTCCGGCCGCTCGTGGATGATCGCGGCATAGCCGAAGCAGATATGGACGGCGGTGGTGCCGGTCACCCCGTCGAGCGCCCGGTTGAGGGCGGCGAGGCCGTATTCGCGCGCCGGCTCGGGCCGCGCCTGCATGTAGGGCTCATCGATCTGCACGACGTCGGCGCCGGCCGCGAAGAGATCCTTGATCTCCTCGTTGACGGCGGCGGCGTAGTCCATCGCCGCGTCGGCCAGGTGCTCGTAGTGGTCGTTCTGGGCCTGCTGCGACATGGTGAAGGGACCGGGCACGGTCATCTTGATCTTGCGGTCGGTATTGGCGCGCAGGAATTCCGTGTCGCGCACTTCGACCGGGTGCTTGCGCCTGATCTTACCGGCTATGCGCGGCACGGGATTTGGGTGGCCCGACCGGTCGAGCGCGCTGCCGGGATTGTCGATATCGATGCCTTCGAGCGCCGTCGCGAAGCGGTTAGAGTAGCTTTCGCGCCGCATCTCGCCGTCGGTGACGATGTCGATGCCGGCACGCTCCTGGTCGCGAATGGCGATCAGCGTCGCGTCGTCCTGGGCTTGCTCCAGATATTTCGGATCGACCCGCCAGAGCTCCAATGCCCGCACACGCGGCGGAAAACGGCCGCGCAGGTTCTCGCGGTCGACCAGCCAGTCGGGTTGAGGATAGGAGCCGACAAGGCTCGTCGGCAGCAAGATAGTCGCGGCATCGCCCATGCCGGCACCCTCCCTGTTTTTGGTTTGGCCGAAGGATGACGGCAGGCGCCGGACGGCGCAAGCGCCTATGTCGGTATTCGCCGTTCAGGTGACGTGGTCAGCTCTGGCCGGACCGCTTGCCGCTCCGGCCGGGGCTTTTGAAGAACACCATGATCAGCCGTGTGTCGCCGGTTTCGACCGAGTGCCTCACCTCGGCGGGTATGTAGACAACGCTGCCTGCGCTGACCGGTACAGCCTCATCCGCGACCATCACCGTGCCCTCACCTTCGAGGATGTGGAAGATCTCGTCCTGCCCGACGTGATGGTGTTCGACGGTCCGCTGGCCGGGCTCGTAGCAGACCATCTCCATCTCGATGCGCTCGGACATCACCAGACGCTTGCGGATCTGACGGGCGTCGTTGAATTCGATCTCATCGCCGATATTCAAGGTTTCCATGGGTCCTTGCTCCGATCAGCCGATGGGCGGACGGACTTCGGATGATGGGTCATCTGTCGGCAATAGGCAATCGAGGCGGGTGGGCTAGTTGGAATGGCCCGCCATGCGGGCAGGCTTGCCGGTACCTGCGGCGGGGCCTAGTCTTAGACCACACGGCGCCCCCATTGGCGGGCGGCCCCTCATCTCGGAAAGGCCTGTAAGCCCATGGCGCTCCAGCTCGACGCGACGGTTCAGCACCGGTCCGATTCCAACTACGACGCGGCCTTGAAGGCGATCAAGCAGCGGCTTGGCGACCGGTTCTCCACGGCCCAGGCGGTGCGCGACCAGCACGGCCAGGGCGAGGACCATCATCCCGTTTTGGCGCCCGACGGCGTCGCCTTCGCCGAGTCGACCGAGGAGGTGGCGGAGATCGTCAAGATCTGTGCTGCCCACAAAGTGCCGATCATCCCCTTCGGCACCGGCACGTCGCTGGAGGGCCATGTCAGCGCGCTCCAGGGCGGCATCTCGCTCGATGTGAGCCACATGAATGAGGTGCTCGAGGTCAATTCCGAGGATCTCGACTGCCGCGTCCAGCCGGGCGTGACGCGCAAGCAGCTCAACGAATATCTGCGAGACACCGGGCTCTTCTTCCCGATCGATCCGGGCGCCGACGCCTCGCTCGGCGGCATGACCGCCACACGCGCCTCGGGCACCAACGCGGTGCGCTACGGCACCATGCGCGAGAACGTGCTGTCGCTCGAAGTGGTCCTGCCCGACGGCAGGATCATCCGCACCGCCAAGCGGGCGCGGAAATCCTCGGCAGGCTATGACCTGACGCGGCTCTTCGTGGGCTCGGAAGGCACGCTTGGGGTGATCACCGAGGTGTCGCTCAGGCTCTACGGCATTCCGGAGTCGATCACCGCGGCGGTCTGCAACTATCCCGACCTCGAGAGCGCGGTGAATACGGTCATTGCCACAATCCAGTCCGGCATCCCGGTCGCCCGGATCGAGCTGATCGACGAGGTTCAGATCGAGGCGATCAACAACTACTCGAAGACGAACTTTCCCGTCGAGGTGACCTTGTTCCTGGAGTTCCATGGCACCGAGGCCGGCGCGCGCGAGCAGGCGGAAATGGTGAAAGCGATCTCCGACGAGTTCGGCGGCGGCGACTTCCAGTGGACCGAGAAGCTGGAGGACCGCAACAAGATGTGGCAGGCCCGCCACGACGCCGCCTATGCGGCGATGGCGATGCGGCCGGGCGCGAAGATGATCGCGACCGATGTCTGCGTGCCGATCTCCCGGCTTGCCGAATGCATCACCGAGACCCAGCGCGACGTCAAGGAGAGCGGTCTCGTAGCGCCGATCGTCGGCCATGTCGGCGACGGCAACTTCCATCTGGTCCTGTCCGCCGACGAGAACGACCCCTCGGAAATGGAGCGCGCCAATGCGCTCAACGAGCGGCTGGTGATGCGGGCGCTGGCCATGGAGGGAACCTGCACCGGCGAGCACGGCATCGGCATGGGCAAGATGGATTTCCTCATTGCCGAGCATGGCGGTGACGCGATCTCGGTGATGCGCTCGATCAAGACCGCGATCGATCCCGACAACATCATGAACCCGGGCAAGATCCTTCGCACCTAGAAGGGTTTCCCTCCGCAGCGACTTTCCGGCCCGTTCACGGCACTTGCCGCTGGTGAACGCTGCATGAACGGAGCCTTCAGCACCGGTTCAAGGCACGAACGCCATTCTCCGCCGCGAACGATCGGCACGCACGCTTCCGTTGCGCCGATCAGAACCGCTGAAGGAGAAGTGCCATGAAGACCCTAATCGCTCTCGCCCTCGCGGGCGCCACGCTTGCCGCCGCGGGCGGCGCATCGGCCGCCCCGGGTGCCGGCAACGCCGAGTTCAAGTCGCCGGTGCGTCCGCATGCCGGCCCCAACGTTCTCGTCAACCGCTGCCACTTGCCGCGCGTCAGTATCCGCCGCGAAAGCCGGAAGCTACGCTTCGCCGGCTACCGGAATGTCCACTACACGGGCACGCATACATTCCTGCCGCGCTGCGCCAAGTTCGTCACCTTCTCGGCGTGTCGCGGGCACAAGCGTTACAAGCTCACCGTCCGCTTCATTCGCGGGACCCGTTACGTGATCGTGCAGCGCAACGGCTTCTGCCGGCACCGTCCGCTTCAGCGGACGCTGAGGCGCTCCTAGAACGACTGAAGCATTGGATTGGATCGAGCCGCCGGTGGCATTCATGCGAGCCGTCGGCGGCCGATGCTGTTGGGTTAGGGCACCGGGTGCGGCACGTCGACCCAGAGTTCTGCGTCTGGCAGCTGGTCGATCGCAGTGCGGCCGATCTGGCCCATGCAGCGGTCGAGCTCGTCGCGGAGAAAGCCCAGCGCCTTTTCCGCGCCCGCTTGGCCTGCGGCCGCGACGCCGTAGAGCGTAGCCCGGCCGACGAAGACGAAATCGGCGCCCAGGGCCAGGGCCTTCACGATATCCGAGCCGCGCCGCACGCCGCTGTCGAGGGCGATCACCAGCCGGTCGCCGACCGCCTCGCGTATCTCGGGCAGGACTTCGATGGGGGCGGGGGCGCTGTCGAGCTGCCGACCGCCGTGGTTGGAGAGCACGATGCCGTCGGCGCCATGCTTGATCGCGAGCTCCGCGTCCTCGGCCGACATCAGGCCCTTGATCAGCAGCGGCTTGTCCTTCCAGTTGTCGCGGACCCAGTCGAAGATCTCCCAGCTGAGCGACGGCGAAAGCTGCTGCATCACATAAGCCGCGAGCGACTGAGCGCCGGCTTTGGGATCGGTATAGGGGGCGAGGTTCTCGAAACGCGGCGATCCATGGCGGAGGATCTGCATACCCCAGCCGGGATGCGCGATCACACTTGCCATCACCGCGAGGTTCGGCCGAAGGGGCAGGGTGAAGCGGTTGCGGTTGTCGCGCTCACGCTTGGCGGCGAGCGGGATGTCGACCGTCACCATGAGCCCCTTGGCGCCCGCGGCCTCGACCCGCTTCAGGATATCCTCGCGCACCGGTTGGTCGCGCGGCACATATAACTGGAACCAGGCATGCTCGGGGATCGCGGCGGCAATCTTCTCGAACGAGGTGGTCGACGCGGTGCTGAGCACGAACGGTATGTTCGCATTCGCCGCGGTGCGGGCGAGCGCCAGATCGGCGTCGGGCCAGGCGAGGTTGTTCAATCCCGTGGGTGCGATGCCGAAGGGCAGGTCGTAGTCCTGGCCGAAGAATCTCTTGCCGAGCTTGCGCTCGGAGATGTCGACCAGATAGCGCGGGACGATGCGGATATTGTCGAAGGCCTTACGGTTGTGGACGAGGCCTTTTTCGTCCTCCACACCGCCATCGATATAGTCGAAGACGATGCTGGGCAGGCGCCGCTTGGCGATGGTGCGCAGATCGCGCACGTTCTGGGCTTCGGAAAAGCGCATCACGGGTCTCTTTCTGGCTCGTTCGTTCCCGTCTTGCCTACTAGCTCTTCGCCGATTCCGCCAGCTTTCGGATCGTGACGAGCTCGGCGCGCAATGCGGCGATCTCGCTGCTGATCGTCTCGCGCTCCTTGTGGGCGATCTCCTCGATGGCTTGGCGCTCCTCCTCGACCTCGGCGGCGTGCTGCTCCTGCATGGCGTTCACGATGACGGCGATGAAGAGGTTTAGGACGGCAAAGCTGGTGATGAGGATGAAGCCGACGAAGACGATCCAGGCATTGGGGTATTGCTCCATCACCGGCCGCACGATGCCCATCGACCAGCTTTCCAGCGTCATGATCTGGAACAGCGAATACATCGACTCGCCGACTGTGCCGAACCATTTCGGGAAGGCCTCGCCGAAGAGCTTCGTCGCCATCACCGAGAAAACGTAGAAGACCAGCAGCATCAGCAAGGCCACGGAGGATACGCCCGGGATGGCGGAGAGGAGCGCGGTGACGACCCGCCGCATCGCCGGCACTACCGAGACCAGACGGAATATCCGCAACACCCGGAGCGCCCGCAGCACCGAGAGCGGTCCGGACGAAGGCACCAGCGAGACGCCGACGATCACGAAGTCGAAGACGTTCCAGGCGCGGGTGAAAAAGCGCCAGCCCTGGCCGAATATCTTGAGACCCAGCTCGATCACGAAGATGCCGAGGATCACATCGTCGACCACGTCGAGGGTCTGGCCGACAGCACCTTGCACAGTCGAGGAGGTTTCCAGGCCGAGCGTCACTGCGTTGAAGATAATGACGGCGGTAATTGCGTATTGAACCCGATCGGTCTCCATGAACTCGGCGACACGCGCGCGGAAGCCGGTAGGTTCGGGAGGCAGCTCGACCATTGGCGCTTTCCTTTATTGGCCTTTATTGGGCGGCGGATTGAGCGTTTGAGCGCGCTCTCATAAGAGATGCCGGGCCGGCGGGCAACCGTTGCGGTATGACGGTTCGTCGAAGGGCCGCGCGGTCCGCTCACGCGGCTTTGACAAAGCGTGATGGCGCGGCGTCTGGACATTGCGGCGCACGCCGACAAGTCTTGGCAAACGCGCCAAATTTCCCGGCCGCCGATACGGAGACGGATACGATGTCCCAGCCCGCCCGACACCTCGCTACCCACCTTCTGGTCATGATTGCCCTGGTCGCCACGCTCACGGCTGCAAGCCTCGCGGCTGCCGATAAGCCGGCGATCTACAGCGCCTCGGGCAAGCTGGCGGTCAAAGGTGCGGATGTCGTCGC
>CAZBRE010000117.1:0-14087 GCA_964494065.1 uncultured Alphaproteobacteria bacterium | reverse complement strand
TCAATGGCGAGATCTTCTACAGCCTGAAGGAAGCCAAGGTGCTGATCGAGCGGTGGCGGCGCCACTACAATACCATCCGACCGCACAGTGCGCTTGGCTACAGACCGCCGGCGCCGCAAACTCTGATGCCGAGCGAGGGCGATCTGCGCTCCGCACAGCAAAGGCTGCGCGCAGATCGCCGGCAACCGAAGGAGCTACGTCTCTAACTCTATGAGTGGTACTAAATCCGAGGGCAGGTCAGCGCGCAGAACGCCTCGAGCTCGGTCATCAACTCGAAGAGCTCGGCTAGCTTTTCGGCGGTGATCTCAGTGACAATGACGCCGCGATGCGGCCGGCTGTCCACCAGCCCCATCACCGTGAGCTGGCGCAACGCCTCGCGAATGGGCGTGCGCGAGACCCCGAAACGGGCGGCGAGGCCGGCTTCGTCGAGCCGTTCGCCGGGCGGTATCCGGCCGAGCACGATCTCGTCGGCCAATTGAAGACGGATATCCTCCGCCCGCGTCTTCGCGCCTGATGCGACGGCCGATAGCCGGGAGGTCTCAATGCCAGCGGGCCACATCATGAGCTGAATATTCCGTGACGGTTGTGTCCGCTTGGCGCCTCACTACCCTGAAAGACAGCCCTCGCGCTTATTAAGCCACCATACCACTAAGCCCGCCGACCTGTCTTCATGGGGTGTCCGGGCGCCTTCGATATTCGATGGATGAACGCATGCTTTGAGCGCCACCTGAACCACAACCCACTTGGTATCTCGGCGCTTTGCCTGAAGAGCTTCGGCATCAAAACGCAAGGCGGGGCGCTTGTGAGCGCGACCAGCCGATCAGCAACAAAGCGCAAAACCGAGCGCAAGGCTGGGGCAATGGGTACCTTGGGCGTCGCGATCGAGGAGGGCGCAATGGGGATAAACTTGCTTCGTCAGCATTGTGGACTCGCGCCGATCGAAAAAGCGCGCTAGTGAACCACTCGGCATGCAGACGGCCGGGCTGCTGAAACCGGCGACGGCGCCGATAGCGCTACATAATCTGAGAACTCGTCTCACAGCAGACATCAAAATCGACGCCCGCATGGCTCTCCTGCCTCAAAGAGGCGAGAGCTACCCCGATAAGAAAAGCGACCTCGGTAAGGTCGACCTCAGCGGCCAGTTGTTCGGTCTGCTCCAACAACTGCCCGATGGTTGCCATCGCCGCGTCGCGGTCGTGATCGCGCATGGTTCCAAAAGAGCCATTTTTCCGAGCCGTCTTCATTGGCTGCCTCCAATCGATCTATGAAGCAATGGCGCGCGAGCTTTCCGGAGGCTCGCGACCGGCGAGCGCGTCAAGCAAAAGCTCTGGATATACGTCGAATTCGTAGTCAAGCGACGCCACGTCCAAAACCCGCAGGGGGCTTGCTAATGGAGAGGCCTCTGCGAGGCTCTGCAGGTGTTCAGAGCTGATGTCGATCCAGCCAGCTACAGCGCGCGTGTTTCCAATTTTGCAGACCGGACCGAGCCGATGTGCGATAGCGCCGGCCTTCTTGAGGACGCGCTCGAACAGAAGGTCGGAGGCCGAGACGACGCGGGTTATCCCCGCGCGCAGGCAGACCTGCACCAACGAGATCAGCAGCGCGCTCGTGATCGGATGCACTGCTGCAAAGGATTCGGCGCGGTCGCTCGGACGGGCCGAGAACCGGCTGATCTCCCAGATCTGGGCGCCGGCAGGCGCTTCGTCGCCGCCGAGCAACTGCGGGAACACGTCGCGGATCATGTAGGGACCTGTGGTCGGCAGCAGCCGCCAGCTGCCCAGGACCGCGTTGGTGTCGTCCAGATAGACGGCGTAGAGCGGGTCCAGCTCGTCGAACTCGTCGATATCCATTCCGTTGACGCCCGGAATGTTCCATTTCATGCGTTCCCGAAAGACCTGGTAGCGCAGGCGGTACATCTCATCGAGGAGGTGGGGAGCGACATTGGGAGAATCGCCCTTGAATACTTGAACTTTCGACATGCTAGCCACCGTTTGGACAGTAGGGATGGTGGCAATCTCATCGTAATCGGCGGAAGGTGAACAGCTGTATGAATTTACAGGTGTGTGCAGTGAACGCCGGTGTATGCAGCGCGGAAGGCGCGCACGCGGCGGGAAGCGGCAGGCCGCTTCCGAAAATCGGCCGTGCGAGATGCGCTTTAGAGCTCGATCAGCCCGTGATAGAGCGACTTGGCGACGGCATGGGTGCGGCTCGTGACGTTGAGCTTGTTCATGGCATTGGCGATGTGAAAATTCACCGTGCGTTCGGAGAGCGCCAGTATCTCCGAGATCGCCCACGAGCTCTTGCCCCTGGCGGTCCACTTCAAGCATTCCTGTTCGCGCGGCGTCAGCCGGATGAACGGCTCGTCCGCAACCTCGTGCAGCAATTCGTGAATCGCCACGTGGAGATGGAACGACAGGATGTGGAATGTGTGCTTGTAGGTCGCCATCCTTTGGACGAATTCCCTGGTCGGCTCATCCGTGATCAAGCTTACGACGGCGAATTCACCTCCGGGCCCGTGCACGGGCACCGCCAATCCGCAGGGCAGGCCGCATTCCGTCGCTTCGCCGAAGAAGAGGCGTTGCATCCGGTTGAGCTCATGATCGCGCGCGGCATCGGGCCATACCTGCGGCACCACACTCTGCCGGCACCGCCGGAAAATCGGATCGATTTGGTGATAGTTCTGCTCCCGATAGCGGCTTCGCCAATCGTCCGGACAGGTCGTGCTGAAGACCATCTGTTGGCTGAATATCTGCGACGATAGTCGGTCGTATTCGGAGAGATGAAAGCGAACATATGTTGAGTTCGAAAACCCGAACGCCTCGAACGCGGTATGAAACTTGTCCCGCACCGCGTCCAAATCCGGGCAACTGTTAAACGCGGCTATGTGTTCGTTCACCTCATGCGGCAGGCAAAGCATCACATCCCCCTTGCTTGGCGCCCTCAATGATATTCCCGCTTGCTCCTTAGCGTACCTAGATTTTTCGCTGCAGGGTTCGACGGTGGGGCATTTGGAACGAAACTATTCGCCGTTCGAATTCGGTCTTCGGCCGTCCCATGAAACAGGATGGCCATGACATGGATCATATCTCTGCAGGCGGCGATTTGACTACTCGCCTCCCTTAGCGGGAGATCGGTTACCACATTCATTGCAGATACCCACTGGTTGCCGCTGTGCAGCGGCACCGTGATCCCATGACGAAGACCGTGGTCTCTGGCTTCCTCGAACATGTTCGAACTCGCACCCTGCCAAGCGTTGATTTTGTCCAGCTCATGCCAAGCGACCGGAATAATCTGGTATTTGCAATACCATAGTGTCGGGTCGGTCGCGAAGTAATTGGCGCTTTTGTAACGCTCGCACCAGGCGCGGGGATAGCTGGACAGTCCTTGTATTTCCGGATTTTCGCTCGGTTCCTGGGCGAAGCGCACATAGGCGTATGCGCCGAACCCCAGCTTGGACAGACTGCGCTCCATCATTGACCTCAGGGCGGTGAGAGATCTTGAGCGTTGCAGCTGTTCTTCGAACTCGTTCAAGACTGCGTCGGAAAAGAAGCGACTAGCAACAGCCATCTATGCAAACCCTCCCTTCATGACGCGATGTTATCGCTGATTCGCGATTGCCTAATTCTATAAGTCCTGCTCGCGCTGGGCGGACCTGTCATTTGTTACAGTTGGCGCAGACTTCGATCATAAAACAGACTTGGCGTCCTTCAGGTTTCCCATCGAACAGGATTGGCGCCATGCTCACGGAGTCCGTTTCCACACAAGGACATGTTCATGCGTCCGGCCATCCACTCGACCGGCAGGTTCCCGGTCCGTCCGGACTTCCGTTGATCGGCCCAATTCGCGAGATACGCAGCGATCCGCTGGCCTTTTCCGTGCGGATGGCGCTGACCTACGGCGCCATAACCGGGTTCAATCTTGGCCCCAATCGGGTGTTCATGCTGAACCGGCCCGAGTTCTTCCAGCATGTGCTGGCCGACAACTACCGCAACTATCAGAAGAGCAAGTTCTACAAGGCCGTGGGACCGATCTTCGGGCGCGGCCTGGTGACCAGCGAGGGCAAGGCCTGGAAGCGCCAACGCCAGCTCGCGCAGCCAGCCTTCCACCGCCGGCGCCTGGCCAATATGGCGGCGGGCATGACCGAAGAAATCGACGCCATGCTGGATCAATGGGACGAAGCCGCGGCCAGCGGCGCCTCGATCGATACCTTGGCGGTGTGCATGAAGCTCGCGCTCGGCAACGTGACGCGGGCCATGTTCGGGGCCGATGTGCGCGGCGACTTCGACACGATCAACGGCGCCATCGGCGCGATCCTGCGCCGGGCCGAAGGTCAGATTTGGTCGGCTTTGCCGCTGCCCTATTGGTTCCCGACCCGGATGAACGTGGCGGCCTGGCGGGCGGCGCGCCAGCTCGACGAGATCGTCGACAAGCTGATCGCCGAACGCGACGGCGACACCGAAGAACGCGGTGACCTGCTGTCGATGCTGCAGTCGGCGCGGTACGAGGATACGGGCGACGCCATGCCGGCGGCGCTGCTCCGCGACGAGATCCGGACGATCCTGATCGCCGGGCACGAAACCGTCGGCAGCACCGCCTGCTTCATCACCTACCTCGTGTCGAAGTATCCGGAGGTCCAACGGCGGATTGTCGAGGAGATCGACACCGTGCTCGGCGGCGCCCGGCCGACATTCGACGATGTCAGCGAGCTGAAATACATCAACATGGTGGTCCGCGAAGTTCTTCGCCTCTATCCGGCGGCCTGGACCATTTCGCGCGAGGCGATCGAGGACGACGAGATCGGCGGGTACCGCATCCCCAAGGGCTCGACGATCATGCTGAGCCCCTATGTGATGCACCGCAATCCGAAGTACTGGGACAACCCCGAGGCCTTCGTTCCCGAGCGCTTCACGCCGGAGGCGATCGAGCAGCGGCCGCGGCACGCCTATGTGCCGTTCGGGGGCGGCCCGCGCGGCTGCATCGGCGACCATTTCGCCCTGACCGAACTCGTGCTGCTAACCGCGATGATCTTTCAGCGCTTCACGCTTCAGGTCGCGCCGGGATACCGGCTGCGGCTGGAGCCGATGATCTCGCTACGGCCGATCGGCGGCGTCGCCATGCATGTGCAGAGACGGGTGTAGGCCAAGAGGCGGCGTCGGGCGCGTGGGAGGCATGTGATGGCACGTCCGAGCGCCATGGCCGTCGCGGGTGGACCGCCGGTCGCGCTGCATGGGCAGCGGTGGTTCATCACCATACTCACCGCCCTGACGGCGCTCGGGCACCTGGCCTCGGCGGCCTATCTTCCGTCGCTGCCCGCGATAACCGAGGCATTGCAGGCGAGTCCGTCAGCGGCGCATGCGACGCTGTCGGTGTTCCTGTTGGGCTTTGCCGTGGCACAGCTCGTCTACGGGCCGCTCTCCGATCAGTATGGGCGGCGCGTCGTGCTGTTCTGCGGGCTTGCAATCTTCGTGTCGGCGTCGGTCGTTTGTGCCTTCGCCGCCGATATCGATACGCTAATCGCCGCCCGTCTGGCCCAGGGGGTAGGCGCGTGTGCCGGGATGGTGATCGCCCGGGCGATCGCGCGCGATATGTATTCCGGAAAATCGCTTTCCGTTGTCATGGCGGTGATCGCGACGGCGGTGGCGGTCGTGCCCGGCTTCGTTCCGCTGTTGGGCGGGATCATCCAGGATGGGTTTGGTTGGCGGGCGACGTTCCTGGCGACGAGTGCGCTCGGCATCATGATCACCTTCGTCGCCTGGTTCTGGTTGCCGGAATCGAACGCCGACACCCGAACCCACAGGTCCTTCGGCCGCCTGCGCAGGGACCACGGCGATGTTTTGCGCTCGCGCGCCTTCTGGCAGAACAGTCTTGTGGCGGCATGCGGCATGGCCGCGATGTTTGCCTTCAATGCGGCCTCGCCATCGCTCTTCATCGAGCGGCTAGGTACGAGCGCAACCGAATACGGCATCTATCCGACCATAACAGTGCTTGGATACTTCCTCGGCGGCGGCACCGCCGGACGACTGGTCAAGCGGGTATCTGAACGCAAGCTCGTCATCGTCGGTGCGTTGACCATGGTGCTGGGCACCTGCTCCATGCTCGCAATGCCGATTACCGGCACGCTTTCCGTTTCCGGAATGGTTGCCACAATGTTCGTCTTCGTGGCCGGGCTCGGTATTGTGCTGCCCCTTGCGTTCGCCGCGGCGCTTCAGGATTTCCCGCATTGCGCCGGAGCCGCGGCCGCCGTTCTTGGATTTGTTCAGATGGCTGGTGCTGCGGTCGGGGCAACCGTGGTCGGCATGATGCCCGTACTCGGCGACGCCTCGCTTGCGTCGACGATGTTAGTATTTTCGCTATTGGCGTTTGCTTGCTACGTCAAGCCGAGGGGGCTGTCCAAGGTGTCGCAAGCCAACGATGGTCCGCTCCGCCTTCACTAGTGCCAGGCGGGCGGGCCGTCCTATCATAGGTCGCGAGGGGCCAACGCCGCTCCGATACGGATCCTGACGACCTTTCCTTTCGCGTCTTCGTCCTCTTCCTCCTCGATGAGGCTGATCCCCGCATTCTCGAAGGCCGTCTCGATGGCGAAGAGGGGGAGCGGGCGCCGCGCTCGAAGTCGACGATGGTGCGCTTTGAGACGTTTGAGCGCTCGGTCAGAACGTCGCGGGACCAGGCGAGCATGTCCTAGGCGGCCATTGGCCTGCTGATGCGCATTTGATCGAGGCGTGCTTTTCGATCCAAGCTATAATTCGGCGCAGAGTCCGGCGTACGACCACTCGCATTGCGAATCAACCGAATGGCCGCAGAAGGCGTACATCGCAAACTGACTACGATCCTGGCCGCGGATGTCGTCGGCTACAGCCGCCTGATGGCAGCCGATGAGGAAGCGACCCATCGCACGCTCACGGCTTTTCGGGCCATCATCTTTGATCTGCTGAAAAAGCATGAAGGTCGGCTTGTTGATACGGCCGGCGATTCGGTGCTGGCGGATTTCGGCAGCGCCGTTGAGGCGGTGCGCTGTGCGATTTCGATCCAGGAGGAGCTGGCGGTTCGCAATGCCGAGTTGCCCGAGGACCGCCGCATGCTGTTTCGCATCGGCATCAATGTAGGCGACGTTATTGTCGAAGGGGACGACATATTCGGCGATGCGGTGAATGTTGCGGCTCGGCTCGAGAGCGTTGCAGCGCCGGGCAGTGTCTGCATCTCCGGCTCGACCTTCGAGCAGGTGAAGAACAAGCTCTCGATCGGCTTCTCGGATATCGGCCCGCAAACCGTTAAGAATATTCCGCATCCCGTCGCCGCCTTCCAGCTTACCAACGCTCCGGTCCTGACGCGTGAGCGGGGCACGTCCAACCGTCGACGTATCTGGGCGGGTGCGATCGTGGCAATCATACTCGCGGCGGCTGGGGTTAGCGCTTATGCGGTTTGGTCCAATGAGCGGGCCGCCGCGCGCGCCGAGGCCCTGCGGGTCAAGACCGAGGCCGCCTCGAAGGAAGCAGCAGAAGTGCGCCGCCGCCTGGAGGAGACGCAACGGCAGGTAGCGGCCGAGCGAAGGCGCGCGGCCGAAGAGCGGCGACGCCGGGAGGAGGAAGCCCAGCGGCGCGCCGAAGAAGACGCAAGACGAAGAGCCGAGGAAGCCCGAAAGCGTGCCGAGGCGGAGGCACGGCGCAAGGCGGAAGAAGAAGCGCGGCGGAAAGCGGCGGAGGAAGCTCGACGAAAAGCCGAAGAGGCGCGCAAGCGTGCCGAGGCGGAAGCACGGCGCAAGGCGGAAGAAGAAGCACGGCGGAGAGCAGCAGAGGAGGCTCGACGCAAAGCCGACGAGGCGCGCAAGCGTGCCGAAGCCGAGGCGCGGCGCAAGGCTGCCGCCGCGGCGAAGCGTCGGGCAGCCGAACTCGCCAGACGACGCGCTGCCGTCGAGGACAGACAGAGCGTGGCCGGATCATCCGGTACCGGGTCCCAGCTCGCAATTGTACCGGGAGCTCTCTCCGGGAGGCGGCTGCAATCGCTATTGGTGGGACATACGGCCCGATTTCGGCGCCGTCATCGGTTCAAGCCCGGATATTTGGTCTTCGATTTGACCTTTTCAAATGGCGGCGTGCTGCGCGTCGCCTGCCGGTTCCATCCGGACCGCAACCCGGCTCGCAGTTTTCCCTGTCGAGCCGATGGGCAAAGCTTCAACTGGACCATGAGCAACGATCAGGTTTGCTGGTCAATCAATCGGCACATTTGTTTCCGGGTCGTTCGCAGTGGTGGCGCCCACGTGATGCGGCCATTGCCCGGGGCGACGAACGCACTGTTGCGGGGGCCATTCGAGATCGTTCGCTGACGATGGCTGGTTGGCCGCACCACCTGTCCGGGCGTGTACACAATCAGGGTGCTTGGACCCGACCCGGATCTCCGAGTTCACTGCGCCCGAACAGGGTGCGTCCAGGAAACGCGAACCCAGTCGCCGCTGCAAGGCGATCATTTCCAGGCGGTCCTGAAGTAATCTTTTCTACCTTAACTCTTAGAACCCGTTGAGAACGGCAGGCCACTTCAGGCGACAGCAAACTGCTTTCTGCGCGGGCCCAACAGGCCCAATAGCCCAAGGCCGACCGCGAACAGCGGAAGCGCTGCCGAGATCGGGACTGGAGAGACTGCAGTAAGACTAGCGCCGTCCAACCCCAGATCTACGCGCGTTTCAGTATTATTGTTGGCAACGAACTTACCCAGGATATCAACCTTGGGTGTTCGAATGACGTGAATGGCCCGGTTGTCCTGCGTCAATGCCAGGGAAGTGACCGGGGCTATGTTCGAGGACCCTATCGGCAACGATTGCGCGACTGCCGGTCGTCGTTCCCGACGCATCGCGCTAGATAAGGGGGCTCAACGTTGTTGCGCGCCGGGGGGTCATTGCTGTCGGCTCAGGTGCGAGAGAATGCGGTTGGCAGTGGATCGGCCGGTAATAGAACTCGCGTGGAAGCATCGCCGCCGCGAGCGCGCTTTGAGTTGGAGGCTCGGCAGCGCGGCGGGAGAGTGCAGGGGACCGAATGCCGATAAACGCAACCATGGCGGCGAAGCGAAGCGAAACCGAGCGTCGCGTCACGCTCCGCACCGAGGGGCTGACCAAGGTCTACCACACCGGCGAGGTGGAGGTGCACGCGCTGCGCGGCATCGATCTCGAGCTGTACGAATCCGAACTCATGGTGCTGCTCGGGCCTTCTGGCAGCGGCAAATCGACGCTGCTCAATATCCTCGGTGGTCTCGACACGCCAACAAGCGGTCGCGTGTTCTTCTACGACACCGAGCTGACCAATTTGGGCGAAGCCGCGCTGACCCGATATCGGCGCGAGCATGTCGGCTTCGTGTTCCAGTTCTACAATCTCGTACCCAGCCTCACCGCCTACGAGAACGTTGCCCTCGTGACCGAGATCGCGCGCGCGCCGATGGACCCCGCCGAGGCGCTGAAGACCGTGGGGCTCGGCGAGCGTCTCGACCATTTTCCGGCGCAGCTCTCTGGCGGGGAGCAGCAGCGGGTGGCGATCGCCCGGGCGCTGGCGAAAAAACCCGAGGTCTTGCTCTGTGACGAGCCGACCGGCGCGCTCGACAGCGAGACCGGTGTGCTGGTACTCGAAGCGCTCGAAAACGCCAACCGCGAACTCGGCACCACCACGGCGCTGATCACCCACAATGCGCCGATTGCCGACATGGCCGACCGAGTGATCCGGTTCGGCGACGGCCATATCGTCGAGGAGACGGTCAACCCTGCCCGCCGCGCAGCGGCGGAGCTCAGCTGGTAGGCCGCGCGATGCATCCCCTCGACCGAAAGCTCCTGCGCGATTTGTGGCGGCTCCGCGGCCAGGTGGCGGCGATTTCGATGGTGGTCGCCTCGGGCGTCGCGGTGCTGATCATGTTCCTGAGCGCGCTCGAGGCGCTCGACGACACAACCGCCGCCTATTACGAGCGCTACCGCTTCGCCCAGGTGTTCGCGACGGTCAAGCGGGCGCCCGAGCATTTGCGGACGCGCATCGCGGCCATCCCCGGGGTGCAATGGGCCGAAACGCGGGTGGTCAAATTCGCAACCCTCGACGTCCGCGGGTTCGAGGAACCCATCATGGGCAACGTCGTTTCGGTCGCCCCGCACAACGCCTCGAATCTGAACCGCCTGGTGATGCGCGCCGGTCGGCACGTAACGCCGAAGAAGCCCGATGAAGTCATCATCAACGAGCCCTTCGCCAATGCGCACATGTTGAAGCTCGGCGATCACGTGACGGCGCTGCTCAACGGCAAGCGGCGGAAGCTCACCGTGGTCGGGATCGCGCTGTCGCCCGAATTCGTCTACGCCATCGGCCCGGGCACGCTGATGCCCGACAAGAAGCGCTTCGCGATCCTGTGGATGGACCGGGACGTGCTGGCCGCGGCATTCAATCTGGACAGCGCCTTCAACGACGTCACGCTCACCCTGGTCCGCGGTGCCAATCCCCAGAGCGTCATCGACCGGCTCGACGAGATGCTGGCCCGCTATGGCGGGGTCGGCGCCTTCGCGCGCAAGGACCAGATTTCGAACTGGTTCCTGATGAACGAGATGAAGCAGCTGCGCTCGATGTCGGGCGTGCTGCCGACGGTCTTCCTCGCGGTCGCCGCGTTCCTCGCCAACATGGTGCTGGCGCGCCTGATTGCGGTCGAACGCGGCGAGATCGGGCTGCTCAAGGCCTTCGGCTATTCGAGCTGGGCGATCGCCTTGCATTATGCCAAGCTGGTGCTGGGTATGGGGCTGCTCGGCGTGCTGATGGGCTGGGCGATCGGCTATTGGCTCGGCCACACGATCACCCAGACCTACGCCAACTTCTTCAATTTCCCCTTCCTGCTCTACCGGCCCAGCTGGTCGCCGTTCGTGGTGGCAGCGCTCGTCAGCCTCGGTGCGACCCTCGCGGGCGCCGCCGGGGCGGTGCGGCGCGCGGCCAAGCTGCCGCCCGCCGAAGCGATGCGTCCACCCGCCCCGCCGGCCTATCACGATGGCTTCCTCGGCCGCCGGCGCCTCGCCCATGACGGTCTGGGACGCTGGCTCGACCAGCCGACCCGCATCATCCTGCGGCAACTCTCGCGCTGGCCCGGGCGTGCCTTCCTGACCTCGATGGGGATCGGCGTCAGCATCGCGCTTCTGGTGACATCGCTGCAGTGGCTCGACGCCATCGATCACATGGCGCGCGTCTATTTCAATCAGGCCCAGCACCAGGACGTCACCGTGGCGCTCGACGAAGCGCGCTCGACGCGCATCGTCAGCGGTTTCAGACAACTGCCCGGCGTCTTGGCGGTCGAGCCGTTGCGGAGTGTGCGCGTGCGCTTTCGGCACGGTCACTTGAGCAAGCGCGAGACCATCTTCGGCATCCGACGCGATGCGCGGCTCTCCCCCGCCTACGACGCGGCCGGCAAGGTTGTGCCGGTGCCGGCGAGCGGACTACTCATGTCGACCAAGCTCGCCCAGGTGCTCGCCCTCAAGCCCGGCGACACGGTCACGGTGGAGGTTCTGGAAGGTCGCCGGCCGGTGCGGCGGATCAGGATCGCCGGGCTGTTCGAGACTTATATCGGCACGCCCACCTATATGAACGTCGCCGCTGTGAACCGGATGATGCGCGAACGACCGGTGGCAAATGTCGTCTATCTGCGCGCCGATTCGCTCAAGCATTCGGCGCTCTACACCGCGCTCAAGGGGGTCCCGGTGGTGACCGGCTCGATCCTGCGCAAGGCCGCTCTCGACCTGTTCCACCAGACCATCAGCGAGACCTTGTGGATCTCGATCAGCTTCTTCGTCACCTTCGCCTGCATCATGGCCTTCGGCGTGGTTTACAACAGCGCGCGGATCGCGCTTTCGGAACGCGGCCGCGAGCTCGCCACCTTGCGGGTGATCGGCTTCACCAAGTTCGAGATCGGCTACATCCTGCTGGGCGAAATCGCGATGATCACGCTGGTCGCGCTGCCGCTCGGTTGCCTCTTGGGACAGATGCTGTCGGCCTTCATCGTCCGCGACATGGAAACCGAGCTCTACCGCGTGCCGCTGGTCATCGAGGCCGCCACCTTCGGCACCGCGCTGACGATCGGGCTGGCCGCCACGGCGGTCTCGGTGGCGGTGGTGAGCCGGCGGCTCGGCCAGCTCGACCTGATAGCCGTTCTGAAGACACGCGAGTAAGAGGAACCCCCAATGCAAAAATGGCGCCGATGGGTTCTATGGGGCGGAGCGCTGGCCCTGGTCGTCGCCGGGATCGTCTACGCCTTCTGGCCCCGGCCGGTGCCGGTCGATCTCGCGGCGGTGGGGCGGGGCCATCTCGCGGTCACCGTCAACGAGGAGGGCATGACGCGGGTGAAGGAGGCCTACATCGTTTCCTCTCCGATCGCCGGCAACGCGCGGCGGATCGGGCTTGAGATCGGCGACGCCGTGGTCGCCGAAAAGACCGAAGTTGCGCATATCGAGCCGGTCAGCCCAACCATGCTCGATGCGCGCACCCGCGCCCAGGCCGAAGCCGCGGCGCGCGCCGCCGAGGCCGCCAGGGCGTTGGCTGCCGCAAATCTCAGAAGCGCAGAGGCCGAGCTCACCTTCGCCCGCGCCGAGCTCACCCGCGCCCGCAAGCTCTACGAGACCAAGGTCGGATCGAAGCGCACCCTCGACGAGGCCGAGCGGGCCTTCAGGACAAAGCACGCGGCGGTTGAGACTGCGACGGCGAACCTGCGGGTACGGGAATTCGAGCTCGAGCGCGCCAAGCTGGAATTGCTCCCACCCGGCGAGCAGAACCGCCGCCATCTGGGCGCCTGCGGCTGCGTCATCGTGCGCTCGCCAGTGAGCGGCGATGTCTTGCGTATCTTCCACAAAAGCGCCGGCGTGGTGCGTGCGGGCGAGCAACTGATCGAGATCGGCGATCCGCGCAAGATCGAAATCGTTGTCGACCTCTTGTCGTCCGACGCGGTGCGCGTGCGCGCGGGCCAGCGCGTTATCATCGACAGTTGGGGCGGCGACAAACCGCTCGCGGGCAAGGTCATTCGGGTCGAGCCGATCGGCAAGACCAAGGTTTCAGCCCTCGGCATCGAAGAACAGCGGGTCGACGTCGTCATCGACTTCACCGGGCCTCGGGCGCTATGGGAAAAGCTCGGCCACGGATTTCGCGTGGAGACCCGCATCGTTTTGTGGGAGGCCGAAAACGTGCTCAAAGTGCCGCTGAGCGCGTTGTTCCGCGACGGCGATCGCTGGGCTGTCTTCGTTGTCTCGGGTAGCCGCGCCCGCCGTCGGATCGTCCAGATCGGTCGCCGCACTTCCCTCGAAGCAGAGGTAGTCAAGGGGATGATGGCTAGCGAGCGGGTCGTCGTCCATCCGAGCGATCGGATTTTCGATGACGTCCGCGTCGCTCAGCGTCGGTAGTGGCTCAAACGCGCTCCACCAAAGTCCTCCGCCCGGAAAATTTGGATTTCGGATTCCGGGCAGTTCCCGACGGACCGATCCATCTTGGTTGCTATTGAACTGACGTTTGTCGCTCGAGTCGAACTACGATGCCCTGGTGCGATAGCCATTGCCGCATAAAATATTCGGCGATGGGATGGGGCCGATCGCGCTCTTGGGCTTAGGCGGACGAGCGAGATTGAGCGCAGCAAGCAACGCCGGTGTCCGCAATGGGTCAATTGCGGACATTGATCATTCCGCGACGGATGTCCGCTCCGGTGCGGATAGCGGACGTCCCCATTACGCTGTGGTGCGGGCAATATGAAAAGTGTGCCACGGCCTGAGCGGAACCGAGTGCAAGGGCAGTCCCGCTCGTCGCGAAATTAAGGGGGAGGGTGGAGGTCTCGATCTGGAGTTTGGCGAGGTGGGGCCCACGTGATCGAAGCACGAGATCGCGGCAAGATTTGATCCCTATGTAACTCATTTGTAACCCATAGAGAAATGCGGGCTGGGAGATTTCACGCTAAGCACTTGATTGTATTGGTGCCGGCTGAGGGACTCCAACCCCAGACCCCCTGATTTCGCAAAAAATGAGCACCTGATAATGCCGAAAATGAAGCTGACGGCGGCTTCAGTTGAGCGCATAAGAGCGCCGGCGCTGTTCTCATCGATGAATTCGATACCGGCC
>CAZBRE010000116.1:0-14423 GCA_964494065.1 uncultured Alphaproteobacteria bacterium | reverse complement strand
CCGCGAGGGCGGCCGCACCGTCGGCGCCGGCGTCGTCGCCAAAATTATCGAGTAGAGAACTGAACGAGCCAACCGGGCCCCATAAGGGGCCCGGCCTTTTGATGGGCAGTCGGATATGGAAAACCAGACGATAAGAATACGGCTCAAGGCGTTCGATCATCGCCTGCTCGATCAGTCGACGAGCGAGATCGTGCACACGGCCAAGCGGACGGGCGCGCAAGTGCGCGGCCCCATTCCGCTGCCCACGCGGATCGAGAAGTACACGGTGCTGCGCTCGCCGCACATCGACAAGAAGTCGCGCGAGCAGTTCGAAATCCGCACCCACAAGCGTCTCCTCGACATCGTCGATCCGACGCCTCAGACGGTCGATGCGCTGGGCAAGCTTGACCTGTCGGCCGGCGTTCATGTCGACATCAAGCTCAAGGAAGAAGCGTGATGCGCACCGGCGTAATCGCCCGCAAGATCGGCATGAGCCGTGTGTTTTCCGAAGACGGAACGCATGTGCCCGTGACCGTGCTCCAGATGGACGACTGCCAGGTCGTCGGTGTCCGGACGGCGGAGAAGGACGGCTATACCGCACTGCAGCTCGGCGTCGGCGCGGCCAAGGTCAAGAACACGACCAAGCCCGAGCGTGGGCATTTCGCCAAGGCAAAGGTCGAGCCCAAGCGCAAGCTGGCCGAGTTCCGGGTCGCCGAGGACGCCGTATTGGATGTCGGTACCGAGATCGGCGTCAACCACTTCGTCGCCGGACAGTATGTCGACGTCGCCGGCACCTCTATCGGTAAGGGCTTTGCCGGCTCGATGAAGCGCTGGGGCTTCGCGGGCCTGCGGGCCAGCCACGGTGTCTCGATCTCGCACCGGGCGCACGGCTCGACCGGCCACAGCCAGGACCCCGGCAAGGTGTTCAAGGGCAAGAAGATGGCGGGGCATATGGGTGCCCGCCGGGTGACCACGCAGAACCTGCGCGTGATCGCGACCGACGCCTCGCGAGGCCTCATCCTCATTCGCGGCGCCGTGCCGGGCTCGAAGGGCGGCTGGGTGCTGGTGACCGATGCGGTCAAGCAGCCGCCGGCCGAAAACGTACCCTATCCGGCGGGGCTGAAGAGCGATGCCGCGGCCACCGGCTCGATTGCCGAGCAGGCGTCGGAAGTTACCGAAGAAGCGATGGCGGCCGCCGAGCAGGCGGCCAAGGAAGCCCTTGCGGGCGCCGCCAAGGCTGCTGAAGACGCGCCGAGTGAAGGCGGGAACGGGGACTAAGGGCAATGGCGATCAAGCTCAAAGCGATCGATCTCGACAACAAGGCGGCGGGCGACGTCTCGCTCAACGACGCCGTGTTCGGGGTTGAGATCCGCAAGGACATACTGGCGCGCATGGTCGAATGGCAGCTCGCCAAGCGCCGCGCGGGCACGCACAAGGTTAAGACCATCGGCGAGGTCCGAGGCACGTCTGCAAAGCCGTGGCGTCAGAAGGGACTTGGCCGCGCGCGCGCGGGCTCCTTGCGGGCCACCCAGTTCCGCGGCGGCGCCACGGTGTTCGGCCCGGTCGTGCGCAGCCACGCCAAGGCGATGCCCAAGAAGGTGCGTGCACTCGCCCTGAAGACCGCGCTCTCGTCCAAGGCTAGCGACGGCAAGCTAGTGATCCTGGACGCCGCGACGCTCAAGGACGCGAAGACCAAGGATCTTGCCAAGAAAGTCGCCAAGCTTGGCTGGGAGTCGGCGCTGATTATCGACGGCCCCGAAGTCGATCAGAATTTCCTTCGGGCGGCGCGGAACCTGCAGGGCATCGATGTGCTGCCGCAGCAGGGCGCCAACGTCTACGACATCCTGCGCCGCGACACGCTGGTGCTGACCAAGGAAGCCGTGAAAGCGCTGGAGGCGCGTCTCGCATGAGCCGGAAGATGAAGGGGCAGGTGAAGATCAGCCGCGAGCGCATGTACGACGTCGTGCGCAAGCCGATCATTACCGAGAAATCGACCATGGCGTCCGAGCACGGCCAGGTGGCGTTTCAGGTCGCGATCGACGCCACCAAGCCGGAGATCAAGGCCGCCGTCGAGGGGCTCTTCGGCGTCAAGGTGAAGGCGGTGAATACGCTGCGCCAAAAGGGCAAGGTGAAGATGTTCCGCGGCAAGAAGGGCAAGCGCGTGAACGTCAAGAAAGCGATGATCACCCTCGAAGAGGGCCAGAACATCGACGTCACCACCGGCATCTGAGTTTTGGGATACGACTAGAGATTTGATCTGAGGATCTGGGACGATGGCGCTTAAACAACTGAAACCGACGACGCCGAGCAGCCGTGGCGTGGTGCTGGTCGACCGCGCCGAGCTGTGGAAGGGCAAGCCGGTCAAGGAATTGACCGAAGGCTTGACCAATTCCGGCGGTCGCAACAACCACGGCCGCATGACGGCACGGCGGCGTGGCGGCGGACACAAGCGGCGCTACCGGGTTGTCGACTTCAAGCGCAGCAAGTTCGACGTGCCGGCGACGATCGAGCGGTTCGAATATGACCCGAACCGGACCGCATTCATCGCGCTCGTCAAATACGAGGACGGTGAGCAGGCGTATATCCTGGCGCCTCAGCGCGTGAAGGTCGGCGACCAGGTGGTTGCTGGCGAGCGCGCCGACGTGAAGCCGGGCAACGCGATGCCGCTCAAGAATATTCCGATCGGCACCATCGTCCATAATGTTGAGATGAAGCCCGGCGGGGGCGGCAAGATCGCGCGTTCGGCCGGGACCTATGTGCAGCTCGTCGGCCGCGATGCCGGCTATGCCCAGCTCCGCCTCACCTCGGGCGAGATGCGGGTGGTGCGCGGCGACTGTATGGCGACGATCGGCGCGGTCTCGAATGCCGATCAGCAGAACATCAAGCTGGGCAAGGCCGGGCGCAACCGCTGGCGCGGCAAGCGTCCGTCAGTGCGCGGCGTGGCAATGAACCCGGTCGATCACCCCCATGGCGGCGGCGAGGGCCGGACTTCGGGCGGCCGTCATCCGGTGAGCCCGTGGGGCGTGCCGACCAAGGGCAAGCGTACCCGCAACAACAAGGCGACGGATAAGTTCATAATTCGCCGCCGGCGCAAGAAGTAAGGGAGGCGGATCGTGGCACGTTCCGTTTGGAAAGGTCCGTTCGTCGACGGCTATCTTCTGAAGAAGGCCGAAGCGACGCGCAATTCGGGCCGCAATGAAGTGATCAAGACCTGGTCGCGGCGGTCGACCATCCTGCCGCAATTCGTGGGTCTTACCTTTGGCGTGCATAACGGCAAGAAGTTCGTGCCGGTGCTGGTGACCGAGAACATGATCGGCCATAAGTTCGGCGAGTTCTCGCCGACCCGGACCTTCTATGGCCACGCCGCCGACAAGCGGGCAAAACGGGCGTAAGGCAATGGGCAAGGCGAAAACCGATCGGCGATTGGATGAGAGCGAGGCTCAGGCGGTGGGCCGCAACATCCGGATCAGCCCGCAGAAGCTGAACGTGGTTGCCCAAGCAATCCGCGGGCTCGATGCGGGCGACGCGCTGGCGGAGCTTACCTTCTCGCGGCGGCGGATCGCGGGTGAGGTGAAGAAGATCCTGCAATCGGCGATCGCCAATGCGGAGAACAACCATCAGTTCGATGTCGACCGGCTCTATGTCGCCGAAGCGACGGTGGGCAAGGATTTCGTCATGAAGCGCATGCGCGCGCGGGCGCGCGGCCGCATGGGACGCATCAAGAAGCCGTTTTCAAACATCACCATCGTGCTGCGCGAGCAGGACGAAGACGAAGAGGCGGGGACCGCATAATGGGTCAAAAAGTCAATCCAATCGGGCTGCGGGTCGGTATCAACCGCACCTGGGACTCGCGCTGGTACGCCGAGGCCGATTACGCCGACCTGCTGCATCAGGATCTCCGGCTGCGGAGCTACCTGCAGGACCGGCTGGGCCAGGCGGGCGTCTCCAAGGTCGTGGTCGAGCGGCCGGCGAAGCGCGCGCGCATTACCATCCATACGGCCCGGCCCGGCGTCGTCATCGGCAAGAAGGGTCAGGACATCGAGAAGCTGCGCGCCGATCTTTCGCGCATGACCGGCTCCGACGTCCATCTCAATATCGTTGAGATCAGGAAGCCCGAGCTCGATGCACGGCTGGTCGCCGAGAACATCGCCCAGCAGCTCGAGCGCCGGGTCGCCTTTCGGCGGGCCATGAAGCGCGCCGTACAGTCGGCGATCCGTCTGGGCGCGCTCGGTATCCGGATCAATTGCGGCGGCCGCCTGGGCGGCGCCGAGATCGCGCGCATGGAGTGGTACCGCGAGGGCCGCGTTCCGCTCCACACGCTGCGCGCCGATATCGACTACGCCACCGCGACGGCCAAGACGACCTACGGCACCTGCGGCGTCAAAGTGTGGGTCTACAAGGGCGACATCATGGCCCATGACCCGATGGCGCAGGACAAGCGCCTGGCCGAGCAGCAGCGCTAGCCGCCGGCAGGCAGGAAACGAGAGACAACCATGCTGTCACCGAAGCGAACCAAGTACCGCAAGCAGCACAAGGGCCGCATTCACGGCAAGGCCAAGGGCGGGACCGCGCTCAACTTCGGCTCTTTCGGGCTGAAAGCGACGCAGCCGGGCCGGGTCACCGCGCGTCAGATCGAAGCGGCACGCCGCGCGATGACGCGTCATATGAAGCGTTCGGGCCGGGTCTGGATCCGCATCTTCCCGGACGTGCCGGTCTCCGCCAAGCCGGCGGAAGTTCGTATGGGCTCCGGCAAGGGCACGCCGGAATTCTGGGCGGCGCGCGTTCATCCGGGCCGCATCATGTTCGAGATCGACGGCGTGGACATCGCGGTCGCGCGGCGGGCGTTCGAGCTGGCCGCGGCGAAGTTGCCGATCGGCACGCGCTTCGTAGCGCGCATCGGCGAGGAATAGGAGCGGGGTCATGAAGGCGGCCGATCTCAGAACCAAGACGCCCGACGAGCTGACCGATCAGCTGGGCAATCTGGAAAAGGAAGCGTTCAACCTGCGTTTCCAACAGGCCAGCGGTCAGCTGGAGAACACGGCGCGGGTGCGCCAGGTGCGCCGGGACATAGCGCGGATCAAGACGCTGCTAGGCGCGCGCGCGGGAGCGGAGGGCTAAATGCCAAGACGGGTAATGCAGGGTGTCGTGGTGAGCGACAAGCAGGACAAGACCGTGGTGGTCAAGGTCGAGCGCCGGGTCATGCACCCGCTCTACAAGAAATTCATCAAGCGTTCCAAGAAGTTCGCCGCCCACGATCCGGAGAACACCTGCAAGGAAGGCGACAAGGTCCGCATTCGCGAGTGCCGGCCGATCTCCAAACGCAAGCGCTGGGAAGTGCTGGCCGACGGAGCTTAGGGCGCCGACCGGTTGCCAGAACAAGGTTGCGCCGACGGCGCTAAGAAGGGACGAAGTCAATGATCCAGATGCAAACCCGCCTTGAAGTCGCCGACAATTCCGGCGCCCGCAAGGTGCAGTGCATCAAGGTGCTGGGCGGCTCCAAGCGCAAGACGGCCTCCGTGGGCGACGTGATCGTCGTCTCGGTCAAGGAGGCGATCCCGCGCGGTCGCGTTAAGAAGGGCGACATCCATCGTGCCGTCGTGGTGCGCACGGCCAAGGAGATCCATCGCCCCGACGGCACCTCGATCCGTTTCGACCGCAACGCGGCGGTTTTGATCAACCCCGCGGGCGAGCCGATCGGCACCCGCATCTTCGGGCCGGTGACCCGCGAGCTGCGCTCAAAGGGCTATATGAAGATCATTTCGCTGTCGCCGGAGGTTCTTTGATCATGGCGAAGAAACTAAAGGACCGGAAGAGCGCTCGCACCGCGCATAAGCTCAAGATCCGCAAGGGTGATCGCGTGCAGGTGCTGGCCGGCAAGGACAAGGACAAGCGCGGCGAGGTTCTGAAGGTGTTCCCGAAGGAGAACCGGGTCATCGTCCAGGGCGTCAACGTGATCAAGCGCCATACGCGCCCGAGCACGACCCAGCAGGGCGGCATAGTGGAGCGCGAGGCGCCGGTGGCAATTTCGAATGTGGCCTTGCTCGATCCGTCCGACGACGGGCCGACCAAGGTTGGTTTCAAGTTTCTCGAGGACGGCCGCAAGGTCCGTTTCGCGCGCCGTTCCGGCGAGATCATCGACAGGTAAGGCAGACCGCAATGGCCAGATTGCGTGAACATTACGACGCAGTGATCAAGCCGCAGCTCATGGAGAGCTTCGGCTACAAGAACCAGCACGAGGTTCCCCGGGTCACCAAGGTCGTTCTGAACATGGGTGTCGGCGAGGCGATCGTCGACAACAAGAAGGTGGATGCCGCCGCGGGCGAGCTGACCCAGATCGCCGGCCAAAAGCCGATCGTGATCAAGGCGCGCAAGTCGGTGGCGACGTTCAAGCTGCGCGAAGGCATGCGGATCGGCTGCAAGGTCACGCTGCGCCGCGAGCGTATGTACGAGTTCATCGACCGCCTAGTCACCATCGCGCTGCCGCGCGTGCGCGACTTCCGCGGCCTCAACCCGAAGAGCTTCGACGGGCGCGGTAATTTCACGATGGGGCTCAAGGAACAGATCGTGTTCCCGGAGATCGACTACGACAAGATCGACGAGATCCGGGGCATGGACATTTCGATTATCACGACTGCCAAGACCGACGACGAGGCGCGGGCTCTTCTGAAGGGCTTCGACTTTCCGTTCACCGGCGAGAGCAGCAAGGACGAGGGACAGGCTGATGGCTAAGAAAAGCGCCGTCGAAAAGAACAAGCGGCGCGCCCGCATGGCATCCAATCACGCCGCCAAGCGCGCGCGCCTCAAAGCGATGGCCAAGGATCAAGGCCTGCCGGCCGAGGATCGCTTTGCGGCCCGTTTGAAGCTGGCCGCGATGCCGCGCAATGGCTCCAAGGTCCGCGTCCGCAACCGGTGCGAGGTCAGCGGGCGGCCGCGCGGCTTCTATCGCAAGTTCCGTATCTCCCGTATCGCGCTCCGCGATCTTGCCTCACGCGGCGAGATCCCGGGCATGGTCAAGTCGAGCTGGTAGGGAGGAGGACAACGCTATGGCAATGAGCGATCCCCTCGGCGATATGCTGACCCGTATCCGCAACGGACAGCGGGCGAAGAAGGACCGTATCGTCAGCCCGGCCTCGCGGTTCCGCGAGAATGTGCTGAACGTGCTGGAGAAGGAAGGCTATATCCGCGGCTTCAACGAGCGCGAGCTGCGACCGGGTCTCCGCGAGTTCGAAATCGAGCTCAAGTATCACAACGGCGAGCCGGTGATTAAGGAGATCTCGCGGATTTCGACACCGGGACGCCGCGTCTATTCCGGCATCGGCGATCTGCAGAAGGTCTATGGCGGGCTCGGCATCTCGATCCTGTCGACCCCGCGCGGGGTGATGTCGGATCACGATGCCCGCGACGCCAATGTCGGCGGCGAAGTGTTGTGCCGGGTCTTTTGATCGTCCGGCGAGTGGAAAAACGAGGATAGCGATCATGTCGCGCATGGGCAGACACCCGGTCACGGTGCCGGACGGCGTGCAGGTGGCGGTCGAGGGCTCGACCGTGACGGCAAAGGGCAAGCTTGGTGAGCGCCAGGTCACCTTGACCGACGACGTCACGGTGACGCTCGACGAGGGCGCCGTGAACGTCAAACCGGCCAATGACGGCCGCCGGGCCCAGGTGATGTGGGGCACGGCGCGGAGCCTGGTTAATAATCTCATCAACGGTGTTGGTGAGGGGTTCACCTACGAGCTCGAGATCGAAGGCGTCGGTTACCGCGCGGCGGTGCAGGGCTCGGATCTGGTGCTGCAGCTCGGTTACAGCCACGAGGTCAAGCACCCGATCCCCGAGGGCATCCAGGTGCAGGTCGAGAACCAGCGCGAGATCAAGATGACGGGCGCCGACAAGCAGGCGGTCGGCCAGCTTGCCGCGGTCGTTCGCAAGTATCGTCCGCCGGAGCCCTATAAGGGCAAGGGCGTTCGCTACAAGGGCGAGCAGATCCTGCGCAAGGAAGGCAAGAAGAAATAACGAGGCGCCGGCTGGTCCGGAAGGAAGACGACGATGCTGAACGCAAAGCAATTGCAGACACGGCGCAAGCGCCGCACCCGACACCATCTGAGCAAAGCCGCCAATGGGCGGCCGCGTTTGTCGGTGCACCGGTCGGGCAAGCATATCTACGCCCAGGTGATCGACGACCGTGCGGGCAAGACCCTGGCTGCGGCGTCGACCGTCGATAAGGATCTGCGGGACAAGTTGAAGAGCGGCGCCAACATCGAGGCCGCTAAGGAAGTCGGCAAGGTTGTCGCCGAACGCGCCGGCAAGGCCGGTGTGAAAGAGGTCGTGTTCGACCGCGGCGGTTTCATCTACCACGGACGCATCAAGGCGCTCGCCGAAGCGGCGCGCGAGGGTGGCCTCAGCTTCTAAGCGGAAGCGGCAGGCAACCGGATCAAGGAAAGAGAGCAGGTATGGCAGAGCAAGGTGGCGATCGACGGGGCCCGCGCGGACGGCGTGGCCGGCGCGACGATGGTGACGGCCAAGACTCTGAATTTGTTGAGAAATTGGTCGGCATCAACCGGGTCGCCAAGGTGGTCAAGGGCGGCCGGCGGTTCGGCTTCGCGGCGCTGGTGGTGGTCGGCGACGGCCGCGGCCGGGTCGGCTATGGCGCCGGCAAGGCGCGCGAAGTGCCCGAAGCGATCCGCAAGGCAACCGAGCAGGCCAAGCGCGGGCTGGTGCGCATACCGCTTCGCGAAGGCCGCACGCTGCACCACGATGTTCTCGGCCGCTATGGCGCCGGCCGTGTCGTGCTGCGACCGGCTCCTCCGGGCACCGGCATCATCGCCGGCGGTCCGATGCGTGCGGTTTTCGAGAGCCTGGGCGTGCAGGACGTGGTCGCCAAGTCGGTCGGGACCTCCAATCCGCACAACATGATCAAGGCGACCTTCCAGGCGCTGTCGTCGATCCAGTCGCCCAAGGACGTCGCCGCCAAGCGCGGCAAGAAGGTGGGCGACATCGTCGGCCGCCGCGAAGCCGCCGCCGAGGCGCGGGAGTAGGGACAATGGCCGAGCAGAAAAGCGGCAAGACGGTCAAGGTCACGCAGGTCGGCAGCCCCATCGGACGTCAGGGCGACCAGCGCGCGACGTTGATCGGTCTCGGCCTCAACAAGATGAACCGCACGCGCGAGCTTGAGGATACGCCCGCGGTGCGCGGCATGATCAACAAGGTGAGCCACCTGGTGCGTGTGGAGGAGGCCGGCTGAGCGCTAGCTCTGCTGGGCCGATTTTCTCTCCCGAAGGATTGAGACCATGAGACTGAACGAACTCTCCGATAACAAGGGCGCCAAGAAGAACCGCATCCGCGTCGCCCGCGGCCTCGGCTCGGGCAAGGGCAAGACCGGCGGCCGCGGCATGAAGGGCCAGAAGTCGCGCAGCGGTGTCTCGCTCCTCGGCAAGGAAGGCGGCCAGATGCCGCTCTACCGGCGTCTTCCCAAGCGTGGCTTCAAGAACAATTTCCGCAAGCGCTTCAATGCGGTGAATGTCGGCCGCCTGCAGACCGCGATCGATCAGGGCTCGCTCGACGCCAAAAAGACGATCGACGCCAAGGTACTGGCGGAGGCGGGGGTGATCCGGCGCGTTCACGACGGCGTGCGCCTCCTTGCAAAAGGCGAGCTCAAGGCCAAATTGACCATCGAGGTCGCCGGTGCCTCCAAGGCTGCCGTTGCCGCGGTGGAAAAGGCCGGCGGCACGGTGACGTTGCCGGCTCCGCAGCCGGACGGCGAGGGCAAGAAGGCGAAGCGCAAGGCCGAAGCCAAGGCCAAGCCTGCCCCCGGAGAGGCCAAGGCAAAGCCCAAGGACAAGGGTAAGGCCCAAGCCGACGCCAACGCTGAAGACGGTGACGACGCCGGCGAGTGAGATCACAGCTCCGACACGACGTCGAAGCAAGCGGCGTTAGACGCGAGGAATTGCTATGGCATCCGCCGCCGACCAGATAGGCGCCGGCCTTAATCTCGGGGCGTTCGGCAAGGCGACCGAGCTCAAGAAGCGGCTCTGGTTCACGCTGGGCGCGTTGGTGATTTATCGGCTCGGGACCTATATCCCGATCCCCGGCATCCAGCAGTCGATCTTCCAGGAGCTGTTCCAGCAACAGGCCGGGGGTATCCTCGGCATGTTCAACATGTTCGCCGGCGGCGCCGTCCAGCGCATGACGATCCTTGCGCTCAGCATCATGCCGTATATCTCGGCCGCAATTATCATGCAGCTCCTGACCGCGGTGGTGCCCAGTCTGGAGGCCTTGAAGAAGGAAGGCGAGGCGGGCCGCAAGAAGATCAACCAGTACACTCGCTATGGCACCGTGATCCTGGCGGCGGTCCAGGCGTACGGGATCGCGGTGGGGCTTGAGGGGATGAGCGGCGCGCAGGGTGCCGCCGTGGCCAATCCAGGCATGTTCTTCCGTTTCTCCACTGTGATCACTCTTGTCGGCGGCACAATTTTTCTGATGTGGCTGGGCGAGCAGATCACCGCCCGCGGCGTTGGCAACGGCATTTCGCTAATCATCTTCGCCGGCATTGTCGCCACGGTGCCGGGTGCGCTCGCGGCCCTGTTCGAACAGGGGCGGACGGGAAATATTTCCGCCGGTCTCGTGATCGCGATGTTGATCGGTGGGGTCGCCGTGATCGCCTTCGTGGTGTTCATGGAACGCGCACAACGGCGAATCATCGTTCAATATCCAAAGCGACAACAAGGCAACCGCATGTTCGGCGGCGAGAGCTCGCATCTGCCGCTGAAGCTCAACACCTCCGGCGTGATCCCGCCTATTTTCGCAAGTTCCTTGCTGCTGATGCCGGTCACCGTGGCGGGCTTCGCCTCGCAAGGCGGGCCTGAGTGGCTGACCACCGTGACCGCTTTCCTGGGCCGCGGCCAGCCGGGCTTTATGGTGATCTATGTCGCTCTGATTGCGTTCTTTGCCTTCTTCTACACGGCGATCGTGTTCAACCCGAAGGAGACTGCCGACAATCTTCGGAAATATGGCGGCTTCGTGCCCGGCATACGCCCGGGCAACAACACGGCCGACTATCTGGACTTCGTGCTTTCGCGGATCACCACGATCGGGGCGATATACCTTTGCATTGTCTGCGCGCTTCCCGAATTGCTGCTGGCGCAGCTGCCGCAGCTGACGTTCTACTTCGGCGGAACCAGCCTGCTCATCGTGGTCTCGGTGACGATGGACACCGTGGCACAGATTCAGTCGCACCTGCTGGCGCACCAGTATGAGGGCTTGGTTAAGAAGGCCCGCCTCAAAGGGCGGCGCTGATGAACCTGATCCTGCTGGGACCGCCCGGTTGCGGCAAGGGCACGCAGGCGCAAATTCTGCAGGATCGCTTCGGTGCGGTGCAGCTCTCTACCGGCGACATGTTGCGGTCGGCGGTGAAGGCCGGGACCAAGCTCGGGAAACAGGCTGAGGTGATCATGAATGCGGGCAAGCTCGTGCCCGACGATTTGATCGTCTCGATGATCGCCGAGCGCATCGCCGAGCCGGATTGCGCAGGGGGGTTTATTCTCGACGGGTTTCCCCGAACCGTCGCGCAGGCCGAGGCGCTCGATGCGATGCTGAAGGACAAGGGTCTGAAGCTCGATCACGTCATTGAGCTCGAGGTCGATGAAGCGGTGCTTTTCGCGCGGATCGAGGGCAGGGCGGCGGAATCGGGTGGTGCTGCCCGGGCCGACGACAACCCCGAAACGTTGAAAAAGCGTCTAGCGGTCTATCGCGACCAGACGGCGCCGATCCTGCCATACTATCGGGATACCGGCCGGCTCAAGTCGGTCGATGGAATGCAGAGCATCGACGAAGTAACCGCTCAATTGGTGGCTATTTTGGACGGAAAATGAGGGGGTTATGTTGACAATAGCGCCCCGGCACTTATATTCGCCAAGTACCCTTTGGGCGGGGCCAAAAGGGGCGCATTTGTGCGCCTCCATACAGTTTTATGTGCGATCTGGTTGGGCCGGATGCTTTGGGCATCATGCTCACGCCGGGCGTTCAGCTTAACCGCATTGCGGTTCGAGGAGGTCGAGACGTGGCACGTATCGCGGGTGTGAACATACCGACCGGCAAGAGGGTCGAGGTCGCCCTGACCTATATCCACGGGATTGGTCCGACCAAGGCCAAGGAAATCTGTGGCAAGGTCGGTATTCCGATGGAGCGGCGGGTCAATCAGATGACCGATGATGAGGTCGTCCGGATCCGGGAGACGATCGACCGTGACTACACGGTCGAGGGGGATCTCCGCCGCGAAGTTGCGATGAACATCAAGCGTTTGATGGATCTTGGATCCTACCGGGGCCTGCGGCACCGCAAGGGCCTGCCGGTGCGTGGCCAGCGGACGCATACGAACGCGCGTACGCGCAAGGGCCGGGCCCGTCCGGTCGCCGGCAAGAAGAAGGCGTAAAGGACAACCATGGCCAAGGTACAGACGGCGCGCGTCAAGCGGCGCGAGCGCAAGAACATTACCTCTGGCGTGGCGCATGTGAGCGCCACGTTCAACAACACCATGATTACCATCACCGATGCCCAGGGCAATACGATTGCCTGGTCTTCGGCCGGTGGCCAGGGCTTTAAGGGCTCGCGCAAATCGACGCCCTACGCCGCACAGATTGCGGCAGAGGATGCCGGCCGCAAGGCGATGGAGCATGGCATGAAGACGCTCGAGGTCGAGGTCAAAGGACCCGGCTCGGGTCGTGAATCCGCGTTGCGGGCGCTTCAGTCGGTGGGATTTCAAATCACCGCGATCCGCGACGTGACACCAATTCCGCATAACGGCTGCCGCCCGCCCAAGCGCCGTAGGGTCTAGCGCAGCCGACAGCGCGGGCACCCCGGCCCTTGCAGGGTCGAGGGATGTCCGCCCGATATACATAGAGGCGCGGGACTAATCCTCCCGCCTGGAGCCCATGGAGCAGAACCCCGTGACAATTCAGAAGAACTGGACTGACCTGATCAAGCCGAGCGGTTTCAAGGTGGATGTCAGAGATGATGCTGCGCGGCACGCCTCGATCGTGGTGCAGCCGCTGGAACGCGGATTCGGCATTACGCTCGGAAATGCGCTGCGACGCATTCTTTTGTCGTCGCTGCAGGGTGCGGCGGTGACGTCGATGCAGATCGACGGTGTGCTGCACGAGTTCTCGTCGATCCCCGGTGTCCGCGAAGACGTGACCGACATCGTGCTCAACATCAAATCGCTGGCGCTGCGCATGCATGGCGAAGGCCCGAAGCGCATGACCCTGAAGGCCGAAGGGCCGATGGAGGTCACCGCCAAGATGATCGAGACGGGCCACGACATCGAAATCATGAATCCCGACCAGGTGTTGATGCATCTGGACGAAGGCGCGCACATTTCGATGGAGCTGACCGTCGAGATCGGCAAGGGCTACACGCCGGCCAACCAGAACCGCTCCGCCGATTCGCCGATTGGCCTGATTCCGGTCGATGCGCTTTACAGCCCGGTGCGCAAGGTGTCCTACAAGGTTGAGAATGCGCGTGTCGGCCAGGTGACCGACCTCGACAAGCTGACCCTCGATGTGGAGACCAACGGCGCCGTGACGCCGGAAGATTCCGTGGCGCTCGCCGCGCGTATCCTCCAGGACCAGCTGCAGCTGTTCATCACCTTCGAGGAGCCGAAGACGGAAGTCGCGGAGGAGCGGCCGGGCGAATTGCCCTTCAACCGCAACCTGCTGCGCAAGGTGGACGAGCTCGAGCTGTCGGTCCGCTCGGCCAACTGCCTGAAGAACGACAACATCATCTATATCGGCGATCTGGTGCAGAAGACCGAAGCGGAAATGCTGCGCACGCCGAACTTCGGGCGGAAATCGCTCAACGAGATCAAGGAAGTGCTGGCCACGATGGGCCTCCATCTCGGCATGGAGATCACCAGCTGGCCGCCGGAGAACATCGAGGACATGGCCAAGCGGCTCGAGGAGCCCTACTAGGGCGACGTCGGGCAGGCCACGAAGCAAAAGCGGAGCAGCAGGCGATGCGCCACAGAATATCCGGGCGGAAGCTCAACCGGACCTCAAGCCACCGCAAGGCCATGTTGGCCAATATGTCGGCGGCGTTGATCAAGCACGAGCAGATCACGACGACGGTGCCGAAGGCCAAGGAGCTGCGGCGTGTGGTCGACAAGCTTGTTACCCTCGGAAAGCGGGGCACGTTGCACGCCCGCCGGCAGGCGCTTTCGGTCTTGAAGGACCCGAAGCTGACCGACAAGCTCTTCACCACGCTCGCCGATCGCTATAAGGCGCGGAATGGCGGCTATACGCGCGTTATGCGGGCCGGTTTCCGCTACGGCGATTCGGCGCCGGTCGCCATTATCGAGCTGGTTGACCGCGATCCGGACGCAAAGGGGCAGGACTCGGGGCCGGTTCAGGCTGACACCGAGGCCGAGGGCGAGGCCGCCGGCGCCTAGCCAGGACAAG
>CAZBRE010000115.1:0-14604 GCA_964494065.1 uncultured Alphaproteobacteria bacterium | reverse complement strand
GACTGCGATCGCGGACCGGCGCGGCGCCGGGAACGCGGACCAGGCCGGGCTCGGTATCGCCCAGGAAGCAGGGCAGCATGGTGAGGCCGAGGCCGGCCTTCGCCGTCTCAATCTGGAGCGCGTGGGTCGACATGCGGTGGCGGACGGCCAGCGACGGGAATGGCGTGTCGCGGGTCCAGGACGGGTTTGCCGCGGCGGCGCCCCAGCCGATCCACGGGACCGCGCCCGATGTGTCGCCGGTCTTGGGCCCGAGCGACGCCGCGACGTCGGGCGCCGCATAGATGCAGGTCGCGTAGCGCCCGAGCCGCCGGCCGACGACGTCGTCGGTCACCTCATGGGCCATGCGGATCGAGACATCGGCCTCCCGCCGGGCGAGATCGGAGAAGGCATCGGTGAGCTCGACGTCGAGCTCGATGGCCGGAAAGCGCGCCGCGAAACCCGCGATTTCGGGCGCCAGGAAGCCATGCATGACCGCCCAGGGCATGCTGACCCGGACCATGCCCGCCGGCTCGGCGTCGCGCCCGGCGATCCTCCGCTCGGCGGCGAAGACCTCGCCCTCCATGCGCTCGGCCGCGCCGAGCAGCGCCTCGCCGGCCTGGGTGAGGACGAAGGCGTCGGGGGTGCGGTCGAAGAGCGTGGCGCCGAGCCCGGCCTCGAGCGCCTTCAGCCGCCGTGTGACCGTCGCGTGGTTGACCCCGAGCGCCCGCGCCGCGCCGCGCAGCGAGCCCGCCCGGGCCACCGCCAGGAAGACCGGGAGCGCATCCCAATCGATGGATGAATTTCGATCCATGATGGTGCCGATTATGCATCTTCCGGATCGAATTTCAGCCATCTAGTTCATGCTCAATCCGGCCCAGCTGAACCCGAACCAGCCAGGAGACAGACCGTGGACGGCACCTCCGCGACCGAACCATCGATCGCCCCATCGATTCTCGCGCGCATCGGCAACACCCCCATCGTCGAGCTGCGCCGCATCGTGCCGGACGGCCATGCGCGCATCCTGATGAAGCTCGAAAGCCAGAACCCGACCGGCAGCATGAAGGACCGCGCCGCCCTCGCGATGATCGAGGCGGCCGAGCGCGACGGCCGGCTGCCGCCGGACGGCAGCGTCGTCGAATACACCGGCGGCAGCGCGGGCGTGTCGCTCGCCTTCATCTGCGGCGCCAAGGGCTACCCGATCCGCCTCGTCACCTCCGATGCCTTCAGCCGGGAAAAGCGCCGTCATATGGAGGTGCTGGGCGCGGAGCTGACCCTGGTGCCGAGCGACTATGGCGGCATGGACGAGGCGCTGACCCGCACCATGATCGAGACGGCGCGCGGCATCCGCGAGGAGACCGGCGCCTATTGGACCGACCAGCTCAACAACCGCGACCAGCTCTCAGGGTATGAGGCGCTGGGCGCGGAGATCTGGCGGCAGACCGGCGGCGCCGTCGACGCCTTCGTGCAGGGGGTCGGCACGGCGGCCTCGCTCATCGGGACGACCACGGCGCTGCGGCGCGAGAAGCCGGACCTCCACGTCGTCGCCGTGGAGCCCAGCGAATCGCCCGTGCTGTCCGGCGGCGAACAGGGCGCGCACCGGATCGAGGGGATCGGCGCCGGCTTCGTCGTGCCCTTGTGGGAACCGGGCGGCGTCGAAGAGATCGCCACGGTCCCGGCGGCCGAGGCGATGGAGATGGCGCGGCGGCTGGCCCGCGAGGAGGTGCTCTTCGCCGGCACCTCGACCGGCGCCAATCTGGTCGCCGCGCTCAAGGTCGCCAAATGGCTGGGGCCGGACGCCACCGTGGTGACGCTGATGGTCGACAGCGGCATGAAGTATTTCAGCACCGAGCTTTACGGCGAGGTCTGAGCCCGGAGGCGTTCAGGACTAGCCTTCACGCGGGCCGGCCGATAGAACCGGCAGCGGGCCGACGCCCGAGGCCCGCCGCAGAGGACCCGCCCCGCCCGTGCTTCATCCCCGCTCGCCCGGCGTCGCCGGGCTCGTGCTCATGCTGGTCGCGCTGCCGGTGGTCTCGATGGACCTGCAGTTCGCCGCCATGCCCGACATCGCGCGGGACATGGAGGCGTCGGTCGCGGCCGTGCAGGGCACGCTCTCGGCCTTCGCCGGGGTCTTCGGCGTGCTGCAACTCGCCTACGGTCCGGTCGCCGACCGGCTGGGGCGCAAGCCGCTCGTGGTCGGAGGCATGCTGCTCTTCGGCCTTGCCAGCATCGGCGCGGTGCTGGCCGACACGATCGCGATGCTGACGGCGATGCGCGTGCTGCAAGCCATCGGCGCCTGCGCCGGGCCGGTGCTGGGCCGCGCCGTCATCCGCGACATCCACGGCGGGCAGGGCGCGGCGCGGGTGCTCGGCTATGTGATGGGGATGTTCGGCATCCTCGCCATCGGCGGGCCACTGTTGGGCGGCGTGCTGGTCGATGCCTTCGATTGGCGGGCGAGCTATCTCGTCATGGCGATCTTCGGCTTCGTCGCGGCAGCACTCTGCTGGGTGCTGCTGCCCGAGACGCGGCCCGAGGACGCCCCCGGCTCGCCCGTCCGGCGGTCGGACCCACGGACGCTGATCCGCACCTACGCCAAGCTGCTCGGCACGCGCCAGATCCTGGTCTTCGTGGCGACCGGCGGGCTGATGCAGGGCGCGTTCTTCGCCTGGCTCTCGGGCTCGTCCTTCGTGATCATGAAGGTCTTCGGCTATTCGGGCACCGCTTACGGGCTCATCCTGCCGCTCACCGTCGGCGGCTTCATCGCCGCCTCGTTCCTCGCGGGCAAGCTCGCCGGGCGGCTCGGCTTCCACCGCGTCGTCGTGCCGGGGGTGCTGCTAGGACTGAGCGGTGCGCTGATCGGCCTCGCCCTCGCGCTCGCCGGCGTGAGCGCGCTCTGGGCCGTGCTGGCGCCGATGATGGTGGTGGGCCTCGGCCACGGCATGACCTTGAGCCAGACCGCCGCCGGCGCGATGGCGCCCTATCCCGAGCATGCCGGCGCTGCCTCGGCGCTCGCCGGTTTCTGCCAGTATCTCGGCATCATGGCCTCGGTGCTGCTGACCGGGCTCGTCTTCGACGGCACGGCGCTGCCGATCCTGGTGGTAATTGCGGGCTTCGCAGGGGCGAGCGCGCTGATCTACCTGGCGAACGCACGCGCGATCGCGCGCGGCCTGGCGGTGGTGTGAGGGCCTGCGTCCGACGCTACGAGGACGATCCGTTGCCGTCGGATTCCGGGGCGATGGCGCGGCTCCAGGCGATCAGGATCGGCGCGCAGATATTGTCGTAGAAGAAGCCGGAGATGCCGTGAATGCCGGGCAGGCTGAGCAGCACCGCCCGCCAGCGCCGACGCGGCAGCTCGCGCCAGATCGCGATCATCGCATCGACCCCGGCGCGCAGGGCCCCGCTGCGGTCGACCACGTGGATGCGCCGACGGGCAGCAGCCCGGGTCACACCGAAGGTGGCAAGCGCGTCAGGAAACCGTCGGATATCGCGCCACAGCAGATCGGGATGGGCGTCCTTGGCGATGCTCTGGTAGCGCCCGACCGCGTTCATGCAGAGCGGGCAGCGCCCGTCGAAGAAGGTCGTCACCGTGGTCGGACCGTCGCCACGCCCGTCATGCGCCGTACACGCCATATACCGTCTCCCGCCGTACCGGGCCGAATTTGGTCGTCCTGTGATCGTCTTAGGGTCGTTCGGACCCGTCCGGGACCATTAAGACGAAATTCCGTTACGGAGTCACCAAGAGTGGCGAATTAATTGACGAATCCCGATGGCAAAAGCGCGGAGCCGACGGGGCGATCATATGGCGCGGCGCGGCAATGGTGAGGCACCCGGCGCCCGCGTCGGGCCTGCCATGCGCAGTCTAGCGGCGCACCGACAGGCCGGCTCGACTAGAGTGCGGCGATGATGCCCGGGACAACCGCCACGCAAGCTCCAACATTCAACCGCGCCGCGCTTCTGGCCTTTGCCTTGGCCATCGCGGCGGTGGCGATGTGGTCGGGCAACTGGGTGGTCGTGCGCGCCGCGCGCACCGACATACCGCCGCTGGGCCTCAATTTCTGGCGCTGGGTTCTCGCGACGCTGGTCCTGCTGCCCTTCGCCGGGAGAGCGGCGTGGCGCGATCTGCCGGCGGCGCGCCGGCATTGGCGTTTGATGCTGGGGCTCGGCGCAACCGGGGCCGCCACCTTCCACTCGATGATCGCCATCGGCCTCCGCTCGACCGAGGTCATCAACGCGCTGCTGCTCAACCTGGCGCTGCCGGTCATCACGATCGTCATGGCCTGGCTGGTTTTCCGCGACACGGTCAGCCGGCGCCAGATGCTGGGTATCGTGATTTCGCTGGCCGGCGCGGTGGTGCTGATCTCGCGCGGCGAGCTGGCGGTGCTGGCCCGGCTGCATTTCAACCCGGGCGATCTCTGGATCCTGAGCGCCCTCGTCGTGTGGGGCGCCTACTCGCTCCTGCTGAAGCGGCGCCCGGCGGCGATCGGCGGGCTCTCGCTGCTGTTCTATATGTGCATGATCTGCGTCGTGTTGATGGCGCCGGCCTATGCCTGGGAGACGTTCGTTGCGGGCCGGCCGGTCTCGTTCACGCTCGCGAGCGCCGGCAGCGTCGGCTACACCGGCGTGGTCGCCTCGGTCTTCGCCTTCCTCTGCTACAACGCCGCCGTCGCACGGATCGGCCCCAACGCGACCTCGTTCTTCCTGCTGCTGATGCCGGTCTTCGGCAGCGTGCTGGCGATCGCCTTCCTCGGCGAGCGCATCTACCTCTACCACCTCATCGCCTTCGCGACGGTGCTGGCCGGCATCGTGCTCGCGACCTATCGCATCGCCAGGGACTGACGGGTCGCCGGTCGCTTGCGCTGACCTAGCCGGACGCCGGCTCGGCGCGGGCGCCGTGGGGAATGGTGAACAGCGCCTGCGGCTCGACGATGCCGCGCAGGCGGTGCTTGCCGAGCGGCTTGAGGGTGCGGCCGCTCGCCTCGGCGACGGGCTCGGTGACGACGATCGACTCGCCGAGCTGCACCGAAAGCTCCTCCACCCGGGCCGCGCAGTTGACCGCGGCGCCGATCGCCGTGAAGTCGAGCCGGTCGGCCGAGCCGATATTGCCGTACATGACGTCGCCCATATGGAGCGCGAAGCCGAAGCGGACGGGCGGCTTGCCCGCCTTTGCGCGCTTGGCATTGTACGCCTCGATCGCACGCTCGGCATCGGCCGCCGCATCGAGCGCGGAGCGGCAGACGTAAGGCCGGAACGCGGGATCGCCGAGAGGGAAGATCGCCAGCATGCCGTCGCCGATCAGCTTCAGCACCTGGCCGCCGTGGGCGTGCACGGCGTTGATCACGCATTCGAAATAGTCGTTGAGCAGCGCGATGACCTCGTCGCGCGGCTTGGCCGCCGTCATCGCCGTGAACCCGCGGAGATCGGAATAGGCAACGACCGCGTGGATGGTCTCGCCCGTGCCGCGCTGGATCTGCCCCTTCAGGACCCGCTCGCCGGCATGGTGGCCGATATATGTGTCGAGAAGCTGCCGCGCGATGCGGTGGGTCGCCTGCACTTCCAGGATCAGCGAGAAGATCGGCAGCACGTCGTAGATGAGCGCCAGCTGGTCGGTGCTGAAGCCGTCCGGCCCGTCGGCGGCAAATGAGGCCGCGTTGATCGTGCCGTCGCTGAACACCAGCGGAACGCAAAGATAATCGGTCGCACCTTCGTCCTTGATCTGTTTCAGCACCGGAAAGTCGAACGCGACGTCCGGGTCGGTCAAGCGCCGCCGGATACCGCCGGCGCCGTCATGGATCAGCTTGAAGGGGCTTTCCAGATACATCGGATCGGCGATCAGGTCGTGGCCGCGGTTGAGCGCCACGGCCGGCTCGCCCCGGTTCCAGCGATAGCCGGTGGAAAGGATCTGGGGATGGATGGTGCGGACGTTGACCATCACCCGCAACAGCGGCACCCCGACCGCGACCAGGCGCTCGCAGAGCTGCTCGATGACGTCGCGCGAGCGCTCCAGGTGGCGCGCATCTTCCAGCAGCCATTGCGTGATCGCCCCGCGCTCGGCGGCGAGGGGATCGGTGGGCCGGCGGGGCTTCGCCTTCGGAAACTCCGAAAAGGCGGTGTTCCGCGATTTCTCGTTCGTCTCTGTCATAGGCGGCGCGGCCAGCAGTCAATCGATTGGCCGCGCCATGCGCTGGCAGCGACCCCCATTAACAGAATAAATGGGGAGCGGCGGCGGCCCTGGCTAGATTTTTGGCAGGGCGATTCACCATGACAATCGCGTGACTTGACGGCCTCCCGGATCCGGCCCATGTCTTTCATACGCGAGCGGATCCGGGCACCCGTCCCGGGACGAATCCCGTTAGAGATAGGGAGCCAGCGACCCCATGTTCATCCAGACTGAGCCGACCCCCAATCCGGCGACCCTCAAATTCCTGCCCGGCCGGCCGGTGATGCCCTCGGGCACCGCCGATTTCACCTCGGCGGAGAAGACCGACACCTCGCCGCTGGCCGAAGCGCTGTTCCGGGTCGACGGAGTGCGCGGGGTCTTCCTCGGCGGCGATTTCATCACCGTCACCAAGGCCGAGGACCAGGAATGGCACGTGATGAAGCCGACCATCCTCGGCGCCATCATGGAGCATTTCACCTCCGGCAAGCCGGTGATCCTGGAAGCGGCGGCCGACGCCGCGGCGGCGGATCGCCAGGCCTCGGCCGACGACGACCCGGTGGTCGCCCAGATCAAGGAGCTGCTGGAGACGCGCGTGCGCCCGGCGGTGGCGCAGGACGGCGGCGACATCATCTTCGAGGGCTTCGATGCCGGCATCGTCTATCTCACCATGCACGGTGCCTGCGCCGGCTGCCCGAGCTCGACGGCGACGCTGAAGATGGGCATCGAGAACATGCTGCGGCACTACATCCCGGAAGTGACCGAGGTGCGCCCGGTCTACTGATCGCGGCCCATCAGCATCCGATTTTCTCGTAAGGGCGGGTTTCAAACCCGCCCTTATTGATTCGCAGCGGATCTCCGCCGCCCCGGCCGATTCGTGGACGGCGTCACACCAATGCCATCGTTGCGCGTCGAATAATTGACGGATCCTGGCTGAATCCACCCCGCCCTGTGACCGCGGTTACAGCGCGTCCGCGGCCCCGCGGATACGATCCGTCGCAGCGCTCAACCGAGCGTTTTGCCCCCCAAGCTAACGGATGGAGACCACACATGAGCCGCAAGGCACTTCGTACAGTCCTCGTCACGCTCGGCGTTGCACTCCTGCCGCTCACGGCCGGAACCGCGGCACAGGCGGCCATCACCGCCAGGCCGGCGGTGTCGCCGGTGACCGGTCACCCCAACCTGATTCCGGTGACCGTCTGCTGGAAGCGGTTCGGCCCCTACGCCACGCAGACCACGGCCTGGCGCTATGTCCGCGCGTTCCGCGCGCGCGGGTATCGCACCAGCGGCGTCTGGGGTTCGGGTGGCGGCATCGCCTATAGCCGCAGTACGCGGGGCTATTACTTCAGGGTCTTCTATCGCTGTTAGTCGGACCTGAAGAACCGAAGATCGGCAGGGGCGGGAGACGATCCCGCCCCTGTTGATTCGCGAATTGTCTCGCACGCCCCGCGACAGTCCGCCACATGCCCTAAACCGGCCCCGTAATTTAGACAAATTTTCCACGCAAGAACCGGATACGGCGGTTCTGCGGCGTTCGGTCGATTTAGGGAGAACCGGCGCGTGGACGAAAGCAGGCGGGCTTTCGTATCGCACCGGACACGACCGGATGAACGAGCCAATGAGAGAGCCCCTAAAAGGGGCCGGTAATCAAAAGCGACGATAACGGGAAAAGGGTGTCCCAGGCATGACAGCAATCCGATTGGGCGCCGCGCTCGCGGCGTTCGCGATCGGGGGGTATCTCGCCAGCGCGGGGGGCGCGCAGGCGATCGATCTACGAGCGATGCATGATCCGAACTCGGACTCATCTGCGGAGCTGACCTTCGGGCCGGCGCCCGGTGCGACCGACAAATCGGGGCGGCTGCACGCGGTGACTTTCAAGACGCGTTCGGTGAAGTCGTTGGGGCTGCTCTTCGACGGCCTCGGCTTCGACCTGACCACCGTGCCGAAAGGCATGCCGGTGCCGCGTGTGTTCGTCTCGGAGCTGCCGACCGGCCTGAAGGCGATGAAGTCGGTCACGCACCGCACGCGGATGTTCCGCAAGATCCTGCTGCCGTTGATCCTGCAGACCAACGAGACCATCCTGCGCGACCGCGAGAAGCTGCTGGCGCTCCGGCGCAAGATCCAGATCGGCGTCTCGCCGACGGTCGCGGAGAATGGCTGGCTGTGGTCGCTCGCGCGCGAATACCGGGTGCGTGACGGCGACATGGACGCGCTGATCACGCGGGTCGATGCGATCCCGCCCTCGCTGGCGCTCGCCCAGGCAATCGAGGAAAGCGGCTGGGGCACCTCGCTCTATGCGCGCAAGGGCAATGCGATCTTCGGCCAGGAAACCTCGCTCGCAGCGAATGACGGGATGGACGGCCGCTATCGCGGCCGGCGCTTCAAGATCAAGACCTTCGCCAGCCTGCTCGAGGCGGTGAACGCCTATGCGCGGAACCTCAACACCCATCCGGCCTATGCGACGATGCGTGGCGAGCGCGCGATGATGCGGGCACGCGGCGAGCGGCCGCGGGGCCATATCCTGATCGGCACGATGTTGCGCTATTCAGAACGCGGGCCCGCCTATGTGCGGACCATCCGCACGATCATGGCCAACTTCAAGCTGCCCACGCTGGACGCCGCCGAGCTCGAGCCCGGCACCGCGATCCATGTGATCAAGCGTTAGGCGAAGACGCGGCTCACATCAGGCCCTACATCAGACCTATGTCGAGCGCGTCGTCGCCCAGGAGCGGATAACGCGCGACGTCGAAGAGCTGGTAGTGCCACCACTCGTAGTCGTAGCGGTCCCAGCCCGCCGCGGTCATGATGCCGAGCAACGTCATGCGGTTGCGCTGGGCCTCGGCGGCAATCGACGTGTTGCCGTGATGGGCCTTGTCGCTGAAGTCGTCAAAGGCCGTGCCCATTTCGAGGTCGACGCCACTGCCATTGGTCAGCGTGAGGTCGACCGCAACGCCGCGGGTATGCGGCGAGCCCTTGCGCGGATCGGAGATGTAGTTCGGATCGGGCGTGTGGTTCCACAACGCCCATTGCGCCTCGCTCGGCCGGAAGGCGTCGAAGAGCTTGATCCGGAGTCCCGCCGAGGCGGCGAGCGTGATCGCCTTGGTCAGCCGTTCGGCCGCATCGGCATGGAGATAGGCGGCCGCACGGCGATAGATCGGCTTGCCCGTGAAATTGTCGGCGCGCGCATAGGCGATGTCGTGGATCACATCGAAGGCGGGCGGGGCGATCTCGATCAGGCTCATCGGCCGGACGTCCTTATATATAACTAGGTGACGGGATGAAGGTGCGTCGAAGGACGCCTTCGGCTGGCGCGCCGTTTGTCGTAGGGTCGCGTCGGATCCCCAGATCCCTATGACCGGACAACGCCGGACGGTTCATGTGACCGGACAATTCATAACAGCACGGTAGGCGCGATCAAGCGCTGCAACGACATGGCCCCACCCACCCTGCTAGCCATCGATACGGCGACCGACGCGTGCTCGGTCGCGGTGCTTGCCGAGGGCGCCGTCGCTGCGCATCGCAGCGTGCTGATGGCGCGTGGGCATGCCGAGGCGCTGATGCCGATGGTGGTCGAGACGCTGGCGGCGGCCGGTCTGGGCTTCGCTGATCTGGACGCCGTCGGCGTGACGGTCGGGCCGGGCGCCTTTACAGGCCTGCGCATCGGGCTGTCGGCCGCGCGCGGCATCGGCCTCGCCGCCGGCATCCCCGCGCTGGGCGCGACCACGCTGGAGGTCCTGGCGCACGGTGTGCCGGAGGCGGAGCGCGCGGGTGCCAGCATCGTCGCCGTGATCGAGAGCAAGCGCGCCGATCTTTACGTTCAGGCCTTCGGTCCCGACCTCGCCCCGCTTGGCGAGCCGGCGTCGCTGATGCCCGATGGGCTGGCCGTGGCGCTGCCCGACGGCCCGCTCGTCCTGGCGGGGGACGGTGCGGCGCGCGCGGCCGATGCGCTCATGGCCGGCAATCGGGCGGACCGCATTTCGCTCAGCGCCTCCGGGCCGCATCCCGACGCCCGGATTCTGGCAACCCTCGTCGCGGCACGGTTCGAGGAGATCGGCGCGGGGCTCGACGATCTGGCCGCCCCCGAGCCGCTCTATCTCCGCCCGCCCGACGCCAAACGCCCGGCCGGGGGCGGGCGGCTGCGCTCATGAGCAATGGGACAGACGCGACTGTGCGCGCCGAAACCGACGGCGCGTTGTTGGCGGCAGTTCACGCCGCGTGCTTCGATGAGACTTGGACCGCCGAGGCGTTCGCGAGCCTGCTCGCCTCGCCCGGATGCTTCGCGCTCGTCGCGCATAGGTCCGGCGACGACGATGCCCCGGCGGGCATGATCCTCGCCCGGGTGGCCGGCGAGGACTGCGAGATCATCACCATCGGCGTCCGCCCGCCGGCCCGGCGTTGCGGAATTGCCACCCTGCTTCTGGGACATACCGGCGCACGGGCCCTGGGGCTCGGCGCGACGCGGCAGGTTCTGGAAGTGGGGGTCGAAAACGAGCCCGCGCGCGGCCTCTACGCAGCGCTGGGCTTCGCCGAATGCGGCAAGCGGCGCGGATACTATGGCGCATCGGGGGGCGACGCGGTGATCCTGGCGCGCGCCATTCGGCCAGTGCCGCAGTCCGCCATGCGTGAACAGTCAAGGTAAATTAACTATTAATACTAGCCGTTCACTATAAATGCCCTAGACAATTCACGTGATTCGGCCGGTACTTCAATGGTAGTCTTTGCTATATTCTCTGAATCATCGCTGGTGTTTACATACTCCCATGTGTAAATTTAGCGAATTGATTAATCCTCGACGGAGTTCCCATGACCGAACCGCTCGACCAAACCAATCTCGTTCGAAAGACCGTAGAAATCGTCAAGGCATTCGTTTCAAAGAATACATGCACGGTTGAGGATCTGCCGAAGCTCATTAGCGAGACCCATGCTGCGCTGACCGGCCAGAGCACCGCCGTCGCCGAAAAGGTCGTCCCGGAACCGGCGGTGCCGATCAGCCGCTCGGTGACGCCGGACTACATCGTCTGCCTGGAAGACGGCCGCCGCCTGAAGATGCTGAAGCGGCATCTGAAGACGGCCTACAACATGAGCCCCGACGAGTATCGCGAGCGCTGGGGATTGCCGGCCGACTATCCGATGGTGGCGCCCAACTACGCGGCCCGGCGCAGCGCGCTGGCCAAGGAGATCGGGCTCGGCTCCAAGGGCGGACGCCGGCGGCGCTAGACCGATCGCTGCATTCGACAGACTGCGGCATCACCTTACATGACCTTCGGCACTGCCGCCCGGAAACCGCGGCACGCCAGCATTTGCGCCGTTGTGATGGTATCGCGGGCCAAGTGAGATATACTGAGCGTTCCTAGTCAGCGATCGTTGATGGACGCAATGCCGTCTCGCTTGGAAAAGCTGTGTCACGAGAAGGGCCTCAAAATGACCGAGCAGCGACGCGTGATCGCGCGCGTGCTGTCGGACGCCGAGGACCATCCCGACGTCGAGTCGCTTTACCAGCGGGCCACCAAGATCGACTCGCGCATTTCCATCGCCACCGTCTACCGGACCGTTCGCCTGCTGGAAGAGGCGGGCATCCTCGAGCGTCACGATTTCCGCGAAGGCCGCGCGCGCTACGAGGAGATCCCGGAGGCGCATCACGATCATCTGATCGACGTGCAGTCGGGCGAGGTGATCGAGTTCCGCAACGATGAGATCGAGAAACTGCAGGTAGAGATCGCCAAGCGGCTCGGCTTCAAGCTGGTCGACCACCGGCTTGAGCTCTACGGCGTGCCGATTTCCAGCGGTGCGGCCAAACCATCCAAGAACAACTAGCGCCCGAACGCGGGGTCTGATCCCGCCGCCCGCCGACGATGCGAGTGGCATGGGAAGCAAACAATCGAACAACGATCAGAGAGTGTGGGAGTGCCAGATCCCGGCATGAAGCCAAACCGGAAGTCGGAGGAGATCCCCGAGCGGCGCATTGTCGATGCGGAGGCCGGCGAGCTGATCGTGCGGCTTGCCGAGACGTCCGAGGAGATCGATGCCGCCTTGGCCCTGCGCTACCGGATCTTCTATGACGAGATGAAGGCCAAGCCGTCGCCGGAGATGGCGGCGCGGGGCCAGGATTTCGACGACTTCGATCCGCTCGCCGACCACCTGATCGCGATCGACCGCGCCATCGGCGACGGCCCCGAGGCGGTGGTCGCGACCTACCGCCTGATCCGCCGCGAGGCGGCCGCGGCGCACGGGCATTTCTATTCCGAGGACGAGTACGACATCGCGCCGCTGCTGAACTGGCCCGGCCCGATCCTCGAGCTTGGCCGGTCCTGTGTCGGCGAAGGCCACCGCACGCGCTCGACCATGACGCTGTTGTGGCGCGGGCTCGCCGAATACGTGATCCACCACGACATCGGCATCATGTTCGGCTGCGCCAGCCTGCACGGCACCGACCCGCAGGAGCTCGCCCTGCCGCTCGCCTATCTGCACCACAACCACCTGGCGCCGCCGGAGCTGCGGCCGCGCGCGCTGGCCGAACGCTATGTCGACATGGACCTGATGCCGGCCGACGCCATCGAACGCAGGAAGGCGCTGGTGGCGCTGCCGCCGCTGATCAAGGGCTATCTGCGCCTCGGCGGGTTCGTGGGCGAGGGTGCGGTGGTCGACGAGCAGTTCAACACGACGGATGTCTGCGTCATCGTCAAGACCGACCTGGTGACCGGCAAGTACTTCCGCCACTACACGCGCGATCAGGAGAGCAAGGCGGACAACGCGAAATGATGGGGGTCGCCTCGCCGCTGCGCGGGTTCATCCGGCTGACCGCCTATCTTGCCTGGACCTTCGCCTGCATGCCTGTGCAGGCGATCCTGCTGCTGCTGCGCTCGCCCCTGCGCTCGACCTTTCCGATGGCCTACCACCGCACCTGCATGGCCATCATCGGGATCGACGTCGATATCCTCGGCAAGCGCTGCCGCGAGCATCCGGTGCTGTTCGCGGTCAACCATTCCTCCTATCTCGACATCACCCTCTTGGGCGCGCTGATGCCGGTCTCGTTCATCGCCAAGGCGGAGGTCGCGAGCTGGCCCCTCTATGGCTGGCTCGCCAAGCTGCAGCGCACGGTCTTCGTCGAGCGCAACGCGCGCCGGGTGAGCGAGCAGCGCGAGGAGATGATCGGGCGCATGGAAAAGGGCGACGATCTGGTGCTGTTTCCCGAAGGCACGTCGAGCGACGGCAACCGTGTGCTGCCCTTCAAGAGCGCGCTGCTCTCCGTCGCCGAGATCGAGGTCAAGGGCCGGCCGGTGATGGTGCAGCCGATCTCGATCGCCTACACGCATCTCGACGGCATCCCGCTCGGCCGCCATTTCCGGCCCTTTTATACCTGGTTCGGCGATATGGAGATGGCCTCGCATATCTGGCAGATGATCGCGCTGGGCAAGCTCAAGGTCGTGGTCGAGTTCCACCCGCCGCTGACCATGGCCGAGGCTGGCTCGCGCAAGGTGCTGGCGCAGCGCTGCTGGCAGGCGGTGGCGAGCGGCGTCTCCAGCGCCATCGTCGGCCGGCCGCAAAAGAGCGAGCTCGCGGACGTGGCGTGACGATCCGGGGCGCGTTTTCCCCGTAACCTGGCGTTTACCATATTCAGGGACCATATGATGACTGGTCGCCTGGGCGGCATCCGCTCCGGCCTGCTGCTTGACTCGGGGCGGCGCGATGCTAGGCTTTTGGGCGGCTTCCGAAGGCGCACATAGATGAGCGCAAAGGCGGGAACCGGCGGGGCAGAAAAACGCAGGATCATCAGGGGCATGCGCCGGCGCCGGCGGGACAACAAGGATTGTCGAAGAAGCTCTTTATAAAAACCTATGGCTGTCAGATGAACGTCTACGACTCCGCCCGGATGGCGGATGTCCTGGCGCCGCTGGGCTATGGGCTGACGCAGGCGCCCGAGGGCGCCGACATGATGATCCTCAACACCTGCCATATTCGCGAGAAGGCGGCGGAGAAGGTGTTCTCCGAGCTCGGCCGGCTGCGCGCGATCAAGACCGCGCGCGAGGCCGACGGCGAGGAGTGCGTGATCGCGGTGGCGGGCTGCGTCGCCCAGGCCGAGGGCGGCGAGATCATGCGCCGCGCGCCCTGGGTCGACATGGTGTTCGGCCCGCAGACCTATCACCGCCTGCCCGAGATGGTGGCGCGCGCGACCCGCGCGGCGAACGGGAGCGGACGCGAGCACGTCCTCGACACCGACTTCCCGGCCGAGGCGAAGTTCGACTTCCTGCCCGAGGAGGCAGCCCCCCAGGGTCCGACGGCCTTCCTCACGATCCAGGAAGGCTGCGACAAATTCTGCACCTTCTGCGTCGTGCCCTATACGCGCGGGGCGGAGTTCTCCCGCAGCGTTGCCGAGCTGCGCGCGGAAGCCCGGCGGCTGGTCGAGGCCGGCGCGCGCGAGATCACGCTCTTGGGACAGAACGTCAACGCTTATCATGGCGCAACGGATACCGGCA
>CAZBRE010000114.1:0-14629 GCA_964494065.1 uncultured Alphaproteobacteria bacterium | reverse complement strand
CCATGCAAACCCACTTCACCGAGGCCCAACGCGCCGAACCGGACATCGCCGTTGCCGACAAGATCCTGCGCGCCTGCGTCCATTGTGGCTTCTGCACCGCGACCTGCCCGACATATGTCTTGCTGGGCGACGAAGCCGACAGCCCGCGCGGCCGTATCTACCTCATCAAGGAGATGCTCGAACACGACCGGCCGGCGGATGCGCGCACCGCGCTCCATATCGACCGCTGCCTCTCCTGCCTCGCCTGCATGACGACCTGTCCGTCGGGCGTGCACTACATGCATCTGGTCGACCTCGCCCGGGCGCGCATCGAGGAGACGTACAAACGTCCCTTCGCCGACCGGCTGCTGCGCGGCCTCCTCGCGCGGCTGGTGCCCTATCCGAAGCGGTTCCGTCTGGCGCTCAGGGGTGCCGCGCTCGGCCGCGCCTTCGCCTGGGCGATGCCGGGGCGGTTGAAGGCGATGGTGGCGCTGGCGCCGAAGCGTCTGCCGAAACCTTCACCGGTCGACAGACCGCAGGTCTTCCCGGCCGAGGGCCAGAAGAAATCACGCGTGGCGCTGCTGACCGGCTGCGCCCAGGGCGTGCTGGCGCCGCAGATCAACGAGGCGACGGTGCGCCTCCTGACCCGCCACGGCTGCGAGGTGGTGATCGCGGAGGGCGCGGGCTGCTGCGGGGCGCTCGCGCATCACATGGGGCGCACGGACGAATCGCACGGCGCCGCCGCGGCCAACATCCGGGCCTGGTGCGCCGAGATGGATGGCGCCGGGCTCGACGCGGTGGTGATCAATGCCTCGGGCTGCGGCACCACGGTCAAGGATTACGGGTTCATGTTCGCCGAAGACGCGGCGCTCGCGAAAGACGCCGCCCGCATCGCCGCGATCACGAAGGATGTGACCGAGCTGATGACGACGCTCGGCTTGCAGGAGACCCAGGAGACGGCGGGGCGGGGGATGGTCGTCGCCTATCATTCCGCCTGCTCGATGCAGCACGGCCAGAAGTTGACGATGGAGCCGAAGGCGTTGCTTGCAGCGGCGGGCTACGAGCTTCGCGAGCCGGCCGAGGCGCATCTCTGCTGCGGCTCGGCGGGGACTTACAACATGCTGCAGCCGGGCCTCGCCGGGCGCTTGCGCGACCGCAAGGTCGGCCATCTCGAGCGTACCGCACCGCATGCGATCGCCACCGGGAATATCGGCTGCATGACCCAGATCGCCGGCGGCACGGCGATCCCCGTCGTCCACACCGTCGAGCTGCTTGACTGGGCGACCGGCGGACCGATGCCGCCGGCGATCAGGGATGGAGGCAAGTGATGCGAACCGTCGTAGCCGTGTTCATGGTCGTTGTCGCGCTGACGGGGTCCGCGCGGGCGGATCAGAACGATCCACGCCTCGGGCCGCTCTTCGCCCAGCTGAAGGCCGCGACCAATGCGCGGGACGGCGCCCGGATCGCGCATAGCATCTGGGCCATTTGGTTCGACAGCAAGAATCCGGCCGTGAACGCGTTGTTGCAGCGCGGCCAGGTCCATCTTCGCCAGAACCGGATCGCGCGTGCGGCGGCGCTGTTCGGGCGTGTCGTCGAAATCGCGCCCAACTTCGCTGAAGGCTGGAACCGCCGCGCCACGGTGCGCTACCTGCAGGGCGACTATGCGGGGTCGCTGAAGGATATCGAGCGCACGCTCAAGCTCGAGCCGCGGCATTTCGGTGCGCTCTCCGGGCGCGGGCTCGTCTATTCGAAGCTCGGCCGGAACCGTGCGGCGCTGGCGGCGTTCAAGGCGGCGCTCGCGATCAATCCGCATCTGCCCGCCGCCCGGCTCAACATCCGCATCCTGCGCAAGAAGCTCGGCGACAAGGCGATTTGAGGCCGGCTGAGACACGGATATTTGCCGGCCCCGCGGCGTATCACGGTGCGATGACCCAGCCCAAGAAACCGAGTTTGTCGCTCTGTGCCGGCGCGATGCTGGCGGGGGCCTTTGCGCTGGCCACAACGGAAGCGGCGGTGGCCGAGAGGCCGGTTTATCCCTGGCTGAGCGATGGGGCAGCCGGGCGGGATACGATCGCAAGCCGCTTCGCGCCGCCACGCGGCTATACGCGTGTGGTCGCCCGGCCTGGCAGCTTTGCCGCCTGGCTGCGTCATCTGCCGTTGAAGCCCGCCGGCACGAAGGTGCGGCTGCACGACGGCCGCCTCAAGGGAAACCAATCGGTGCATGCGGCGGTCGTCGATCTCGATATCGGGCGGCGCGATCTGCAGCAATGCGCCGATGCGGTGATGCGCCTGCGCGCCGAATATCTCTATTCGAAGCGCCGTTACCGGGCGATCGCCTTCAACTTCACCAGCGGCGACCGGGCGGCCTTCAGCCGCTGGGCGGATGGCTGGCGGCCTCGCATCGAGGGGCGGCGCGTGCGCTGGGTGCGGCGCGGTAGTCGCGGCACGGTTTACCCGAACTTCCGCGCCTATCTCGTCTCGGTCTTCACCTATGCCGGCAGTTATTCGCTTTCACGCGAACTGAAGCGGGTGCGCACACCCGCAGATATTCAAATCGGTGACGCCTTCGTGCAAGGTGGCTTTCCGGGCCATGCGGTGATCGTGGTTGACATGGCCGTGGCGCGCGCAAGCGGGCGCAAGGCGTTCCTGCTCGCGCAGAGCTTCATGCCGGCGCAGAACCTGCACGTGCTTAAGAACCCGGCGCGTGGCGATGGCGGCGCCTGGTATGCCGTGCCCGCGGGGACCAGTCTGCGAACGCCGGAATGGACGTTTGCGGTGCAGCATCTGCGGCGCTTCTGACCCGACATCTCATCGGACGCATGCCTGACCGGCACGATTAGGTGTCGGCTTTTGCCCGGTGCGCGCGGTAGATTGGCTTCCATGACTGTTTTTTGGGCAGACCTGCAATGAAGCGACGCTCCCTTTTGGTCCTCGCCGCCGGCAGCGCGCTGCTGTTCCTTGCCATCGGCAACCGGCAGGGCTTCGGGCTGTTCCAGGCACCGCTCTCGAAGGACCTGGGCTGGGGCCGCGAGATCTTCTCGCTGGCGATCGGCCTGCAGAACCTGATTTGGGGAGCCAGCCAGCCCTTCCTGGGCGCGATCGCCGACCGCTACGGGCCGGGCCGTGTCGTGGCGGCGGGCGGGGTCGCCTACGCGATCGGCCTATACATCATGAGCATCACGACCACGCCCGGAATGCTCTATCTAAGCGCAGGGCTGATGATCGGCCTCTCGCTCAGTGCGCTCAGTTTCGCTGTCGTCTTCGGCGCGATCGCGCGCGTGGTGCCGCAGGAAAGGCAGGGCCGGGCGCTCGGCATCGCCGGCGCGGTCGGCTCGGCGGGGCAGCTCATCGTCGTGCTCGGCAACAGCGCGCTGCTCGAGGCGCACGGCTGGCGGAACACCTTCTTCATCTGCGCCATCGCGTCGCTTGTGCTGATCCTGCTGGCCTATCCGATCCGCCGACAAGGCGAGACCGGCGGCTCGGGCGCGCCGATCGGGGGCGCCGACAGCCTCAAGGCGGCCCTGCGCGAGGCCTTCGCTCACCGCGGCTTTTGGCTGCTCTGCGCCGGTTTCTTCGTCTGCGGCTTCCACATCACCTTCATCGCCACGCACTTCCCGGCCTACATCACCGACCTCTCAATGCCGGAATGGGTGGCGGGCAGTGCGCTTGCGCTCATCGGTGGGTTCAACATCTTCGGCAGCCTCGTCTGTGGCAGCCTGGGCGACCGCTACCGCAAGAAATACCTTTTGAGCCTGCTCTATCTCGCCCGATCCGCGGTCATCCTGGGGCTGCTGGTGGCGCCGCCGACGGCACTGACGATGTACGTCTTCGCCGGCGCCATGGGCCTCCTGTGGCTCGGCACCGTGCCGCTCACCTCGAGCCTGGTCGCCCAGATCTTCGGGGTGCGCTACATGTCGATGCTCTTTGGCATCGTCTTCTTCTCTCATCAGGTGGGCGCCTTCCTCGGTGTCTGGCTCGGCGGAAAGCTCTATGACGCCACGGGCTCCTACGACGTGGTCTGGATGATCGCGATCGGGCTCGGCGTGGCGGCGGCGCTGCTGCACTGGCCCATCGGCGACAAGCCGGTCGAGCGGATCGGCGTCGCCACACCGGCCTGACCCAGCAAACCCGGGCTTTTTCGAGCCCTTTGCACAGCGATTTCGCGGGAATGTGAGGCGAGTTGAATTGTCTTGCCTTCACGGCTTGGCTACCTATTGACATGAGAATGGCTGAGATCCGCTCGCAAGGGCGGGTGTTGGTTACTGCGAATCTTGGTTATTGGGGCGTTAACCTGAAAGGCTTGCCATGCTGATCCGAATTCCACGCGGCTGGGAGCTGCCCGAGCGGGCGGCGACCGATGAAGGCGTCTATCTGGAGCGCCGCCGGCTGATCAAGGGACTGGCCGCCGGGCCGATCCTGCTGTCGGGCGCGGCTGCCCTGCTGGCGGCCTGCGATGAGCCGCCCGTCGCCTCGGCCGCTGCGGGCGAGGACGATCCGACGAAGGGTCTTTATCCGGTCAGCCGCAATCTGCGCTACCGCGAGAAGCGGCCGTTGACGACCGAGAAGTGGGCGACGACCTACAACAACTTCTACGAATTCGGCTCGCACAAGCAGATCTCCAGCCGCGCCCAGGCGCTGCCGCTCCGGCCCTGGACGGTCACCTTCGATGGCATGGTGGAGAAGAAGCAGGTCGTCGATATCGACACGCTGATCAAGAAGATGCCGCTGGAAGAGCGTATCTACCGCCATCGCTGCGTCGAGGCCTGGTCGATGGTGGTGCCGTGGTCGGGCTTCCCGATGAAGGCGCTGGTCGATTTTGCCAAGCCGCTGTCATCCGCCAAGTATGTCGTGATGCAGACCTTCATGAACCCCAAGGCCGCCGGCGGCCAGCGCCAAAGCTGGTATCCCTGGCCCTATACCGACGGGCTCACCATGGCCGAGGCGACCAACGAGCTTGCCTTCATGGTGACCGGCCTCTACGGCAAGCCGGTGCCCAAGCAGAACGGCGCGCCGCTCCGGCTCGCCGTGCCGTGGAAATACGGCTTCAAGCATGTCAAATCGATCGTGCACTTCACCTTCACCGACAAGCGCCCGGTGTCGTTCTGGGAGAAGATCCAGGCGAGCGAGTACGGCTTCTGGGCGAATGTCAATCCAGAGGTTCCGCATCCGCGGTGGAGCCAGGCGAGCGAGCGCGTGCTCGGCACGGGCGGCCGCATTCCGACCGAGAAATGGAACGGCTACGGCGAATACGTCGCCGAGATCTACAAGGGCATGAAGGGCGAAAAGCTCTTCATGTAAGCGGCGCCGTTTCGCCGACCCGGCTTTCTCAAAAAAAGAGCCGGGCCACGAGGGCCCGGCTTTAGAGAACAGGGAGGCTTCACACCTGGGTACGTGAGCCCGGTCGTGTCCGGGTGGTCGCGCATTGCTCCCAGAGTGATCGCCGATCCGCAAGCAAGCCGGTAAACACCGGCGAGCTACGAACCAGCATTACTGCATCGCAGCAACGATGAAGCTAATTTGGGATGCTGCTTCCAATGAGACCAGATCGGCGTGGGCAGGCGAGCCATGCAGACTTCGCATGGCTGTTTCGGTCACTGGATCATTTTCGACTTTCGTCGAATCGGCGCCGGCCCGGTTCCGTGAAAATCGAAAATGCGCTGGATCAGAACTCGGTTTCCGAGATCTTCCGGATCAGGAAGTCGCGAAACACCGTGACCCGCGCCGAATGCCGAAGCGCTTCGGGATAGACGAAATACGCTTCGAGGCTGGGGGCTTCGAGCTCCGGCAGGACGCGCACCAGATTGCTGTCGCGCGCAACCAGATAGTCGGGCAGCGAGGCGAGACCGAGGCCGCTCTGCACGGCGCGGAAGATGCCGTAGACGTTGTTGACCTGGAACACGGGCAGGCGCGTCTCACCCTCCTTCAGCCCCTCGGTCAGCAACCAGTTGGAGTTCTGGAACGAGGGCGGCCGGGGGTCTTCAGAGTAGACGACGATGCCGTGCTCATCGAGGTCGTCGACCGTCTTTGGAATGCCGTGCTTCTTCAGATAGCTGGGCGCGGCGTAGACGTGGAAGTTCACGGTCATCAGCCGGCGCTGGATGAGATCCGGCTGGGTCGGCGCCACCATGCGGATGGCGATGTCGGCCTGGCGCGGATTGAGGTCGACATCGGTGTCGTCGACGATCAACGTCATCGCGATTTCGGGATAGATCTCCAGGAATTCGCGGATCCGCGGCGTAAGCCACATCGAGCCCAGGCCGACGGTCGTCGTCACCCGGAGCGCGCCCTGGGGCTTCGCCTTGCTCTCGGCGATCAGCGCCTCGGCCTCGGAGAGCCGGCCGAAGATCTCGCGCACCGCGCGGTAGAGCACCTCGCCCTGTTCGGTCAGGATGAGGCCGCGCGCATGACGGTGGAAGAGGGGCGTGTTGAGGCTCTGCTCGAGCCCGCCGATCTGGCGGCTCACGGCCGATTGGCTCAGATGCAGCGTGTCGCCGGCATGGGTGAAGCTGCCGGCCTCCGCGACCGCATGGAACACGCGCAGCTTGTCCCAGTCGAGCGAGGTGACGGGCCTCCCCGAAATGTCGTTCGCGGCTTGGCGGCGGTTACTCACTCGGCCGCCATTTCAGCCGTATCTTCGGCTTCAGCGAGGAACTTCTCGGCCTCGAGCGCGGCCATGCAGCCGAGCCCGGCCGCGGTCACGGCCTGGCGGAAGATCTTGTCCTTGACGTCGCCCGCGGCGAATACGCCCGGGATGTCGGTTGCCGTGCTGTCGGGCGCGGTGACGATGTAGCCCTCGTCGTCCATCCGGACCTTGCCCTTGAAGAGCTCGGTCGCCGGCGAGTGGCCGATGGCGACGAAGACGCCGTCGACGGGGATGTCGCGGGTCTCGCCGGTCAGCACGTCGCGGATGCGCGCCGCGGTCACGCCGAGCGGATCCTCGGTGCCGACCACCTCGTCGAGCACCGAATTCCAGACGACCTCGACCTTCTCGTTCTTGAAGAGCCGGGTCTGCAGGATCTTCTCCGCCCGCAGTTCGTCGCGGCGGTGGACCAGCGTCACCTTGGTCGCGTGGTTGGTGAGATAGATCGCTTCCTCGACGGCCGTGTTGCCGCCGCCGACCACCACGACCTCCTTGCCGCGGAAGAAGAACCCGTCGCAGGTTGCGCAGGCGGAGACGCCGAACCCCATGAACTTCTCTTCCGAGGGCAGGCCGAGCCAGCGCGCTTTGGCACCGGTCGCGATCACCACCGTGTCGGCGACGTAGTCGTCACCGCTGTCGCCCTTACAATGGAAGGGCCGGCGGGTGAAATCCACGTCGACGATGATGTCGTTAAAGAGCTTGGTGCCAACCTTTTCGGCCTGTTCCTTCATCTGCTCCATGAGCCAGGGGCCCTGGATCACTTCGGCGAAACCGGGGTAGTTCTCGACATCGGTGGTGATGGTAAGCTGGCCGCCCGGCTCGAGCCCCGCCACCAAGATCGGCTCCAGGCTCGCCCGCGCCGCATAGATGGCGGCGGTATAGCCGGCCGGGCCGGAACCGATGATCAAAAGCTTGCTCTTATGCGTCTCGGGCATGGCTTAGTCTCTTGGGTCGGGCGGCGCCCAATCTGGTAATTGCGTGCTCTTAATATAGGCCGTATGCCGGGGCGGCAAGGTGGCTTGCGATCAAAAGCCGAACATATGATCGAAGCTGAAGGCGCCGGCGCCGTCGCGGAGACCATGATAGCCGAAGAGTCGGCAGGTGGTATCGCGAATAACGACGTATGCATGATCGCCCGCCTTGGCCCGATCGGAGGGTTCGAAGATCTCGTCCGGATGCCAAAGCAGCGAGCCGCCGCAGGGGATTTTGACCCGCTCGCGAGCGATCTCGGCCCCCTCTGACCCATGCAGGATCAGATCGGTCTCCGAGGTCGCGTGCCACGGCGTCGAGGCTGCGAAGATCAGGTGACACATGGTCCGGAGCGGCGCGGGGCCCATGCGCAGGAAGAGCCGTGTGCTGAGGCCAGGCGCGCGGCCGGCATAGGATTGTGGCTCGCCCTGGTACGTCAGCACGGTATTGAAGACATGAGCACCGAAGCTCGTCTCGGCCGTATGGCCGCTTTCGGTCGCACGGTAGCGGAAGAGGGCGTGCAGCCAGCCATCCGCCCCGCCGCCCTCGGCGAAGTCGTAAACCAGCTCCATATGGCCGTAGCCGCTGGGAAGCGCGCCGTTTTGGCCGATCAGCTCGCCGATCTCCAGGGCCACGCTGTTGGACCGCTCCAGGCGGCCGAAGCGATGATAGGCTGTTTCCTTGCCGCTCGCATCGTGCACCACGAGACCGACCGGTAGCTCGCGCTGGCCGGTCGCCATCGGGGTCGGCAGCACGGTGGACTCAAACTCGCCGCGCGGCAGGATCGGCGCCGGCAGGAGATAGCCTTTGCCCAGCAGGTTCGATAGCTCCGGGATCCTCGGGTCGGGCGTGAGGTCGGTGCGCTCGACATTGGCGTGGGCGATGCGCCGGCGGCCAGTCTCCTCGAGCACCTCGTAGCGCGGCCGCACGAAATACTTGCCTGCCCGCACCTCGAGTTGCGCCGGCCAGCGCGCCTCTGGCAGCAGTGCTGCCACATCGAGCGCGTGGCTGCCATAGGCCGGGATCTCGGTATTGAGCGTGGCGATATTGTCGCTGCCCATGAGACCGAGTCCGACGGCGCCGGCGGGGATCGGGCAGGGATGGCTGTTCTGCACCCACAGCACCACCTGCTCGCCGTCCTGGGGCGCCGGCAATCCGGCGTAGAAATCGGCCGGCCATGCGTTGGCGTCATGGGTGCAGGAGAGCGCGTCGTCGCGCCGGGTGTTCGATCCGTCGCCGTCGGTCGGATCGCCACCCGCCACGTCGCCATATGTATCGAGCGCGTATTTGACGACCTCGTGACCAGCCGCGCCGATAACATGCATCAGCATCTGCCCCGCGAATTCCGGCAGATCGAAGCGCGCGCGAATCTCCGTGCTGTCGATGACGATGGTGCCGGAGGGCGCCGGCTCGCGCCATTCGGCGAGCACCTCGCCCTTGGAGTCGAACAGGCAGAACCAGAGCGCGACGTCCTTTGCGCCGTAACCCGCCCAGTAATTCGCCGTCACAAGCCGCGTATGCAAACCGTTGCTATCGCGAAAGAAAACGAAATTGGTCGCGAAGTTGAGCGGGTTCAGATAGTCCGCCGGATCGCTCAGCATGTCGTCGGGCAGGCGGAGCGCATCGAGGCTTATGGCCTTCGCGCCTTCGGGCAGCAGGTGGCGGATATGCGCGATCAGGCGTTCCGCGTCAAAGGCCGCGACGAGCACCGTCGCAGCCGTGCTGCTCGGCAGATCGGTGACGGGTTGCGTGGTCTGCCCGAGCCGCGCCACGCCGATTTCGCCGACGTCCTGGACATAGACGCCGGCGATGTCGAGTTGGGCGAGGCCGTGGAGCGCTGCGAACCCCGTCGCCAGACCGAGCGGATCATAGATCGCGACCGGGCCGTTGGCGGCGATCGTCCGAAGGAACGGTGTTGCCGCGCGCGCGGCGAGCGGATGGCCCACCGCCTTGAAGAAGCTGGCGCCCCCGGTGACGTTACTGAAGGTGTCGATGTCGAGACCCATCGGCCCGCCGGTCTCCCCCCGAATGTTCTTGGGCTTTGTTATACCGCTTCGCCCCTGCGGGCAGGCAAGGGAAACCGAGGCGGGGTCAATCGGTCGCGGTCGTTCGGTCTTTCAGCCGGGCCAGAATCTCGGCGGCGGCTTTGGCGGTGTCGTCGGGCGGCGCATAAGTCCAGCTTTCCAGTGTTCCCTCAAACCGCCGCGCGATCCCGGCGCGCTCGAGGGTTTGGTGGAACGCATCGAGGCGCCGCGAGTTGGTTCCAAGCCGCACGGTATAGACCGGCTTGCCCGTCGCACAGGCTTCAGAGACCATCGAGACCGAATCGCGGCTGACGATGACGTAGTCCGCCAGCCCCAGATAGCCGAAATAGGGATTCTCGCCGCGGCCGTCCCAGATCTGGACGGGCTGGCCGGACAGATGCCGGTGCAGAATGGCCTCGTTGGCCGCACCCGTGCGGCGCGAGGGTGTGACGAGGAGACCGGCGCCGGCATCGCGGCTGAGCCCCGCAAGCTGTTCGCCGAGCCGTTCGAAGGCGTCTTCCGTCACCTTGTGCTTGCGGTTCGAGCCGCCGATCAGCACGGCCACACGCGGCCGGGGGATCGCCTCGACCTTGGGCGCGAGTGCCGCCGCTGCTTCGTCGAGGCGCGCGCGCGTGACCCGGTGGACGGCGGCTTGCGTCACCAGAACGTTGGGCCCGCGGAGGCGGTCATGCGCCGGCACCACCACGAGGTCGAAGTTCGACGCGGGCATCGGTGGGTCCTGAATATGGACGGTGAAGGTCCGCCCGCCGCTGACCTTGCGAATCGCCACCGAGGGCGCGGTGGCGCGCTTGCCGCAGGTAATGAGGACGTCCGGCCAGGGCGGGGTGAGCGCGTCGCCTTGCGATCCCGGCGCACGCAGCGGTGAGGGCCATAGGCGTGGCGGCAGGACGCGCCACGGGAAGCGGGGATAAAGACGCTTGATCACGGGGTCCGCGCCCATCGCCTCGGCGAGGCCGCGTGCCTGGTTCTCCATCCCGATATGGCCCTCGGTCAGCACCCAGGCGGTGAGATCGGGGCGGGACGTGGTTGTCGGATCGGCGGCGGGCGGCGTCATGCGCGTTGTAAAGCAGGTTTCCGGCGCGCGGGGAAGGACACGGATTGCCGCGCGTCGCTGCACGCCGCCGCACCATGCGGAACAATATCGGGAAAGGCTTCGGCTTCGGTATTGTAATATAATTACGTATTGTAATATAATTACGCGGCCGTTGGGGTGCGGTCTTTTCCAAAAGAAGGGTATCGCTCATGCGCCGGGTCAAGCTCGACCAGATCGACCGACGCATCCTGCGCGACCTGCAGGCCGACGGGCGCATGACCAATGTCGACCTGGCGCGTCGCGCCGGCATTTCCGCGCCGCCCTGTCTGCGGCGGGTGCGGGCGCTGGAGCAAGCCGGGTTCATCCATGGCTATCACGCCGATATCGACGCCCAAGCGCTGGGCTTCGAGGTGATCTTCTTTGCCCTGGTCGGTCTCGACGGCCAATCGGACGCGGTGCTGACGGCCTTCGAGGAGATGGTCGGCGAGTGGCCGGAGGTCCGCGAATGCCATATGTGCCGCGGGCCCGACGACTTCGTCCTCAAAATCGTGGCGCGCAACACCGCGCACGAGAACGAGCTCACCGAGCGCCTGACCGCCGCCCCCAACGTGGCGACCGTGCGCACGGTCCAAGTCATCCGCAATGCAAAGTCCGAGCCCGGTATTCCGATCGATATGGATTAGGGGCGGGCCCGGTCATGCGTGCATATGATCTGGCCAACCTTCGAGGCTCGCCCTCATCCTAAGGAGCCGCCGCAAGGCGGCGTCTCGAAGGGCGCGAGCACCTCAGGATGAGCATTCGGAATCTGGTTGGTTGGGCCGAATGAAGCAGCGCCGAACGGCGCCTACTTGAATTGGACCCCTACTTGAATTGGGCCCCTACTTGAATTGGACCTTGGTGATCTCGTAGGCCTTGGTGCCGCGCGGGGTGGTCACCTCGACCGAATCGCCGACGGTCTTATTGATCAGCGCGCGGCCCAGCGGGGCGTTCACCGAGAGCAGGCCATTGCCGATATCGGCCTCGTCGACGCCGACGATCTGGTAGGTCGATTTCTCGCCCGTGTCCTCGTCCTCGAGGCGCACCGTGGCGCCGAACTTGACCTCCTTGCCGGACAGCTTGGAGACGTCGATCACTTCGGCGCGGCGGATCTTGTCCTCGATGTCGGCCACGCGGCCTTCGATGAAGCTCTGGCGCTCGCGCGCGGCTTCGTATTCGGCGTTCTCCGAAAGGTCGCCGTGGCTGCGGGCTTCTTCAAGCGCCTTGATGACGGCCGGCCGCTCGACGGATTTGAGGGTCTTCAGCTCCTCCTGCAGGCGGGCATGGCCATTCGCGGTCATCGGGATTCGTTCCATGTCGGCAAGTCCTGTTCGAGACAAAAAACCTAAAGGCGTTCACCTGGGGACGGTGATCGCGGGTGCTGTTTTGCCTCAAATGTTAGAATGTTTGCTTAAAGTAGGATTGAAGCGGCGCGACTGCAAGAGTCCCTGATTTGAGGGCGGCGATCGCTTCGACGGCTGCGATGGCCCCGGCAACCGTGGTGTAATAGGGGACGCCGCCGTTCAACGCGGCGTTGCGGAGCGAAAAGGAATCGGCGACCGCGACCGCGCCTTCGGTGGTGTTGAAGACGAGGTCGACCTCGTCGCTCATGATCGAATCGACGACGTGCGGGCGGCCCTCCGCGACTTTGTTGACCACGGTCACGTCGATCCCGTGCTCGGCGAGATAGCGGGCCGTGCCGCGGGTGGCGACGATGGCGAAGCCCATCTCGGCCAGGCGCCCGACCGGCGTTACGATCGCCGGCTTGTCGTCGTCGCGGACCGAGACGAAGACCGCCCCGTCGAGGGGCAGGTGCACGCCGCCGGCGAGCTGTGATTTCGCGAAGGCACGGCCGAAATCGGTGTCGATCCCCATGACCTCGCCGGTCGATTTCATCTCCGGCCCCAGGATGGTGTCGGTGCCGGGGAAGCGCTTGAAGGGGAAGACGGCCTCCTTGACCGCAATGTGCTTGTTGGCGCCGTTGCCGGTCTTGGCCTTGTCGAGGCCGAAATCCTTGAGCGTCTCGCCGGCCATAACCCGCGCGGCGATCTTGGCGATGGCCACGCCCGTCGCTTTGGCGACGAAGGGCACGGTGCGGCTGGCGCGCGGGTTCACCTCGATGATGTAGACCTCGCCGTCCTTCACCGCGAACTGGATGTTCATGAGGCCGACGACATCGAGCGCGCGGGCGAGCTGCGCGGTCTGCTTTTCGATCTCGGTGATCACCTTCTTGGTCAGCGAATGCGGCGGCAGCGCGCAGGCGCTGTCGCCGGAATGGATGCCCGCCTGCTCGATATGCTCCATGATGCCGGCGACATAGACGTGGCGGCCGTCGGAGATGGCATCGACATCGACCTCGATCGCGCCCTGCAGGTAGCGGTCGATCAGCACGGGATTCGAGCCGGAGACCTGGACGGCTTCGGCCATGTAACTGAGCACGCCGGCCTCGTCGTGAATGATCTGCATTGCCCGGCCACCGAGCACGTAGGAGGGGCGCAGCAGGACGGGGAAGCCGATCTTGGCCGCCTTCTCCACCGCGCCCTTGACGCTGGTCGCGATGTCGTTGGCGGGCTGGCGGAGCTTCAGCTTCTTCAGGAGCTTCTGGAAGCGGTCGCGGTCCTCGGCGAGGTCGATCGCGTCGGGCGAGGTGCCGAGGATCGGCACGCCGGCCTTCTCCAACGCGAGCGAGAGCTTGAGCGGAGTCTGGCCGCCGAACTGGACGATCACGCCCTTCAGGTTGCCGTTCGACTGCTCGACGCGGACGATCTCGATCACGTCCTCGGCGGTGAGCGGCTCGAAATAGAGCCGGTCGGCGGTGTCGTAGTCGGTCGAGACGGTCTCGGGATTGCAGTTGATCATGATGGTCTCGTAGCCCGCCTCGGCGAGCGCGTAGACCGCATGCACGCAGCAATAATCGAACTCGATGCCCTGGCCGATCCGGTTGGGGCCGCCGCCCAGGATGATCACCTTGTCACGCTCGGAAGGATCGGCTTCGTCCTCGGGCGGCTCGCCGAAGGCGCCGGTCTCGTGGCACGAATACATATATGGCGTCTGCGAGGGGAACTCGGCGGCGCAGGTGTCGATGCGCTTGAAGACGGGCCGCGCACCCAAGCGCACACGCGCGCGCGAGACTTGCGCTTCGCTCACGCCGGCAAGCGCGGCGATGCGCGTGTCGGAGAAGCCGAGGCTCTTCCAGCGCGAGAGCGTCTGGACGTCCTTCGGCAGACCGATGATCCGTATGTCGTCCTCGGCGCGCACGATGTCGCGCATCTGCTCCAGGAACCACGGGTCGACCTTGCAGGCGCCGTGGACCTCGTCGATCGAGAGGCCGGCGCGGAAGGCCTGGGCGATCACCAGGATGCGCTCGGTGCTCGGCTTGGCCAGCGCGCGGCGGATGGCGTCGCGGTTCTCGGGTGCTGCGAGGTCGTCGGTCGCATCCGGGATCGCCACCTCGTTCAGGCCGTCCAAGCCCGTCTCCATGGAACGCAGCACCTTCTGCAGGCTCTCAGCGAAGGTGCGGCCGATGCTCATCGCCTCGCCGACGGATTTCATCGACGTCGTCAGCTGGTCGTCGGCGCCGGGGAACTTCTCGAAGGCGAAGCGCGGCATCTTGGTGACGACGTAGTCGATGGTCGGCTCGAAGGAGGCGGGGGTGACGCCGGTGATGTCGTTGTCGAGCTCGTCGAGCGTGTAGCCGACGGCAAGCTTGGCGGCGACCTTGGCGATTGGGAAGCCGGTCGCCTTCGACGCCAGGGCGGAAGAGCGCGAGACGCGCGGGTTCATCTCGATCATCACCTGGCGGCCGGTCGCCGGGTCGACGCCGAACTGCACGTTCGAGCCGCCGGTATCGACGCCGATCTCGCGCAGGCACGCGATCGAGGCGTCGCGCATGATCTGGTATTCCTTGTCGGTCAGCGTCAGCGCCGG
>CAZBRE010000113.1:0-15117 GCA_964494065.1 uncultured Alphaproteobacteria bacterium | reverse complement strand
ACGCTCGCTCCTCAGGATGAAGTTAAATCTATAGGGCACAAAGAAAAAGCTTCATCCTGAGGAGCCCGCATCAGCGGGCGTCTCGAAGGACACGCGGGAAGCGCGATATTGTCTCCGCTTGTCCACAAGATTCTGGAGGTGTCGCAACTTCAGGGGCTAGATTTGGTGAACACAAGGTGACATGAATGATCGGCACAGCCGAGCCACGCAGAGCCGACATGCCCCACGCCGATTTCGTTCACCTCCGCGTTCATTCCGCCTATTCGCTGTCGGAAGGCGCGCTCAAGATCCCCGACATCGTCACCCAATGCCGCGCCGGCGACATGCCGGCCGTTGCCATCACCGACACGGGTAATCTCTTCGGCGCGCTCGAATTCGCCCAGGCCTGCACCAAGGCCGGCGTGCAGCCGATCATCGGCTGCCAGATCGGCGTGAGCCGCGAGGCCGGCACCAGCGAGCGCCTCAACGGTAACAGCCGCAATGGCAACGGAAATGCGCCGCTGCCCGATCAGATCGTGCTTCTTGCCCAAAACGAAGCCGGCTACCGCAATCTCCTGAAGCTCGTCTCCAAGGCCTTTCTGGAGACCGATCCCGGCGACAAGCCCCAGGTCGCGCTCGATGACCTCGCGGCACGCAACGAGGGGCTGATCGCGCTCACCGGCGGCCCGGCCGGTCCGGTCGGCCGTCTTCTGCTGGAGGGCAAGACCGAAGCCGCCGGCGCCATGCTACAGGAGCTCGCAGGCATCTACGAAGGCCGGCTCTATGTCGAGCTGATGCGCCACAACATGCCGGCGGAAACCGCCATCGAGGCGGCGCTGATCGACCTCGCCTACGCCCAGGACCTACCGCTCGTCGCCACCAACGAAGCCTTCTTCGCCGACGCCTCGATGTACGAGGCGCATGACGCGCTGCTCTGCATCGCCGAAGGCCGCACGATCGCCGAGCGCGAGCGCCGCCGCCTCACGCCCGAGCACCGCTTCAAGTCCGCGGCGGAGATGAAGGCGCTCTTCGCCGATCTGCCCGAGGCGATCGCCAACACCCTGGTGATCGCCCAGCGCTGCGCCGTGATGCCCGAACCGCGCGCCCCGATCCTGCCGACCTTCACCACCGAGAGCGGCCGCAGCGAGGCCGAAGAACTGGCAGCACAGGCCAAGGAGGGCCTCGAGAAACGCCTCGAAAGCGCGGTCTACACCGAGGATATGGACGACGCTGCCCGCGAGGCCGCCGCCAAGCCCTACCGCGAGCGTCTCGACTTCGAGCTCGGCGTGATCAGCGACATGGGCTTTCCAGGCTATTTCCTGATCGTCGCCGATTTCATCCAATGGGCGAATGCGCATGGGATTCCCGTCGGCCCCGGCCGCGGCTCGGGCGCCGGCTCGGTCGTCGCGTGGGCGCTCACGATTACCGGTTTGGATCCACTGCGTTGGGGCCTTCTCTTCGAGCGGTTTCTCAATCCAGAGCGCGTGTCGATGCCGGATTTCGACATCGACTTCTGCCAGGACCGCCGCGACGAGGTGATCACCTACGTCCAGAAGAAGTACGGCCACGACAAGGTCGCCCAGATCATCACCTTTGGAAAGCTGCAGGCCCGCGCGGTGCTGCGCGACGTCGGCCGCGTCATGGGCCTGCCCTGGGGCCAGGTCGACCGCATCTGCAAGCTGGTTCCGAACAATCCGGCCGCGCCCGTCACGCTGCAGCAGGCGATCGACGGCGAGCCCGACCTCCAGCGCCAACAACGCGAGGACCCAGAGATCGGCCGCCTCATCGATATCGGACTCAAGCTCGAAGGGCTCTACCGCCACGCCTCGACCCATGCCGCCGGCGTCGTCATCGGCGACCGGCCCCTCGATGAGCTGACCCCGCTCTACCGCGACCCGCGCTCGACCATGCCGGTCACCCAGTTCAACATGAAATGGGTCGAGACGGCGGGGCTGGTGAAGTTCGACTTCCTGGGCTTGAAGACGCTCACGGTCCTCGCCCAGGCGGTGACGCTGATCCGGGCGCGCGGCGAGGAGATCGACCTCGAAGCCATTCCTCTCGACGACGCGAAAAGCTACGAGATGATGGGCCGGGCCGAGACGACCGGGGTGTTCCAGCTGGAAAGTGCGGGCATGCGCGACGTGCTGCGCAAGCTCAGGCCCGATCGCTTCGAGGACATCATCGCGGTCGTGGCGCTCTACCGGCCCGGGCCGATGGAGAACATCCCGACCTACATCAAGCGCAAGCACGGCGAGGAGGAGATCGCCTACCTCCACGACGACCTGGCGCCGGTCCTGAAGGAAACCTTCGGCATCCCGATCTACCAGGAGCAGGTCCAGCAGATGGCCCGCGATCTGGCCGGCTACACGCTCGGCGGCGCCGATCTGCTGCGCCGCGCCATGGGCAAGAAGATCAAGGCCGAGATGGACGCCCAGCGCGCCACCTTCATCGAGGGTGCCGCGACCCACAGCGAGGTCGGCAAGGCGCTCGCCGGCAAGGTCTTCGACCAGATGGCGGCCTTCGCCGGCTACGGCTTCAACAAGTCACACGCCGCGGCCTATGCGCTCGTCGCCTACCAGACGGCGTATCTCAAGGCCAACTATCCGGTCGAGTTCCTCGCCGCCTCGATGACCCTCGATCTGGGCTCGACCGACAAGCTGAACGGCTTCCGCCGCGAGCTCGACCGGCTTGCGATCAAGCTCCTGCCGCCCGACGTCAACGCCTCGGGCCCCACTTTCACCGTCGAAACGCTCCCGGACGGCAGCCGCGCCATCCGCTATGCCCTGGCGGCGCTCAAGAATGTCGGCCACCAGGCGATGGCCGACCTCGCCGCCGAGCGCGCGGCCAGTGGGCCGTTCAAATCGCTGGGGGACTTCGCAGCGCGGCTCGATACCGGCATCCTCAACAAGCGCCAGATGGAAAGCCTGGTCTCCGCCGGCGCCTTCGATACGATCGAGCCCAATCGCAAGCGCGTCTATGACGGGATCGAGCGCATCCTCCGCCACGCCAGCGCCGCCGCCAACGAACGCGACAGCGATCAGAGCAGCCTCTTCGGCGACGCGTCGACACAAACGCCCGAAATCGTACTGCCTGAGACGCCCGACTGGCTGCAGGCCGACCGGATGAAGCACGAATTCGATGCGATCGGCTTCTATCTCTCCTCGCATCCTTTGGAAGCCTACGAGGACGGCCTCGAGCGCTTGGGCGTCTCTTCCAGCGCGGCCCTGGGCGAACTGGTCAAGCCGGGCGACAGCCGCACGCTCCGTCTCGCCGGTGCCGTGATCGGGCGCAAGGAGCGCACGACGAGCCGCGGCGGACGCATGGCTTTCATCCACCTGTCGGACCGCAGCGGCGCCTATGAGGTCACGGCGTTCTCCGAAGTCCTCAACGCCGCGCGCGATCTGCTCGACCAGTCGATGGAGGCGGGCGCCCCGGTGCTGGTCACCGCCGAGGTGCGCTCGGAGGACGGCACGCTGCGGATCACCGCCGAGCGCGTCCAGCGCCTCGACGACGCGCTGTCGAACGCCACATCGGGCTTTCGCGTATATCTTGAGAACGAGGCCGCGCTTGCGCCGCTGATGAGCCTCATCGAGCGCCAGTCGAAGGGGAAGGGGACGCTGAGCATCGTCGTCGATGCCGACGAGGACGAGGTCGAGATCGCGCTGCCCGGCGCCTTCGCCCTCTCTCCCGCAACCCGCGCCGCGATCAAGGCGATCGACGGCATCGCCCAGGTCAGGGAAGCCTAAAGCGCCAAAGGCCTGGCCGCTCAGCTCGTCCCGAGCTTCTTCGCCAAATCGTCCAGCACCGCACGCGCCGTCTCGATCTGTCCGGCATCCATATCGGCGGCCATTTCCTCGCACAGCGCCAGCATGGCGGCCCTGAGCTCGTCATAGGCGGTCTCGCCCTTGGCCGTCAGGCGCACCAGCTTCGAGCGCTTGTGCGCCGGATTGTCGACGAGCTCGACGAGCCCCTCCGCCGCCATCTCGTCGGTCAGCTTCTGGATGCGCTGACGCGACACCGGCCGGGCCCGGGCGATCTGCGGCACCGTCTGCGGGCCACCCCATTTGAGGCTGTGCATCATGCCGATCAGCCCGCCGCCCCAGGGCGTTACTGCGCCGATCCGGGCGCCTGCCGCGCGCAGCCGGAAGAAGGCCCGCGCGGTGGCGAACACCAGCTCGAACATGGCCTCACCCCCGGGCGAGGGCGTCAGCCGCGGGGAGGCGTCAGGTGCAATGTCGGTCATATCGGTCATCGGAGCCCACAGCTGTGAGAACAACCGATCCCATCATATGGCTGGCGGGATCGGAACGATTATGACAATATAATTGTCAATATACAATCGAGCGATCATTGACAATTATCGGGATCCCCGGCCATGACCGCGCAAAGCCCTCAGACCGATCCGTCGAACCAGTACGCCGGCACCGAGGATCATGCCCACGTCGTCGGCCACCCGCCGCTCATCCACCTGGCGGGCATCCTCGTCGGCGTCGGCATCGATGCGCTATGGCCGGCGCCGCTGCTGTCAATGATGACCCAGTATGTCGCCGGCGGCGTGTTGATTCTGCTCGGCCTCGTTGTGGTGATGGCGTGCGGCCTCGTCTTCCACCGCGCCGGAACCAGCGTGCCGACCCAGACGCCGACCACAGCGCTGGTCATCCGCGGGCTCTACCGCTATTCGCGCAACCCGATCTATATCGGCCTGTCGCTGGTCCATCTGGGCGTCGCCGTGGCGGTGGACAGCCCCTGGATCGCGGCGACCCTGCCGATTGTCCTCATTGTCATACGATACGGCGTCATCGCCCGCGAGGAGGCCTATCTGGAGGCCAAGTTCGGCCAGAGCTACCGCGACTACAAGGCCCGGGTGCGGCGCTGGCTTTAGCCGCTCAATCGTCAACTGCGGCCTAATCGCCCGGCAACGCTTGTAATCCGCTGCTCCCTTCGCTATCTAACGCCTCATCTCACACGCGGAGTTGCGGCCACCGGGGAGAGCCCGGCCGGTCGCTCCGGTGTCCAGATCCGGCCAAGACCAAGACATAGCGGCCAGTCTGGGCGATGCTCCGCGGAGGCTCGAACCGGAGAAGGATCGACAAACGCATGACGGCGCCCACGTTTACTATGCGCCAGCTCTTGGAAGCTGGCGTCCATTTCGGACACAAAACCCGACGTTGGAACCCCAAGATGGAGCCCTATCTCTTCGGGGTCCGCAACAACGTCCACATCATCGACCTGCAACAGACCGTGCCATTGCTCCATCAGGCGATGGACGCCGTACGCGCGGTGGCGGCCAGCGGGGGGCGCGTGCTCTTCGTCGGCACCAAGCGGCAGGCCTCGGCCCATGTCTCGGAGGCGGCCAAGCGCTGCGGCCAGTATTTCGTCGACCATCGCTGGCTCGGCGGCATGCTGACAAATTGGAAGACAATCTCCAATTCCATCAGACGTCTCAAAGACTTGGAGGCTCAGCTTTCAGCTGATTCTGAGGAAGCGCAATCCGGCCTCACCAAGAAGGAGCTGCTGCGCCTGACCCGCGAGCGCGAGAAGCTCGACCGGGCGCTGGGCGGCATCAAGGATATGGGCGCGCCGCCCGACATCATCGTGGTGATCGACACCAATAAGGAGGCGATCGCCGTCCAGGAAGCCAACAAGCTCGGCATTCCGGTCGTCGCCGTCCTCGACAGCAATTCCGATCCTGCCGGCATCAACCATCCGGTGCCCGGCAACGACGATTCGCTGCGCGCGATCGAGCTCTACTGCGAGCTCATTTCCGCCGCCGTCCTTGACGGCCTGCAGGAAGAGGCGCGCTCGACCGGCGTCGACATCGGCGAGTCGGAGGAAGCGCCGACCGAAGATCTGGGCCTGGAAGCGGCGATTGCCGCCGAGGAGGCCGGGACCGCGAAAGCCGAGGCGCCCGCCGAAGCCGCCAAGCCCGAAGCCGCAAAGGCCGACGCCTCAAAGCCCGACGCGCCCGCCGAGGCCCCAGCTGTCGAAGCCGCAGCCGCTGCGGAAGCCACCGCCGCGCCTGCCGCGGAAGGCGAAAAGGCCTAAACCGACCTGAGATTATTTCCGGCCGTAGCCATCCACGCGCGGCCGCCTAGCTGATTTGGAGCGATCATGGCTGAGATTACCGCCGCACTCGTCAAGCAGCTGCGCGAAAAGACCGGCGCGGGCATGATGGATTGCAAGAAGGCGCTGTCGGAGACCGACGGCGATATCGAAGGCGCCACCGACTGGCTGCGCACCAAGGGCCTCGCTGCTGCCGCCAAGAAGGCCGGGCGCGTCGCCGCCGAAGGCCTCGTCGGCGTCAGTGTCGAGGGCGACACGGGCTCGGTGGTGGAGGTCAATTCCGAGACCGACTTCGTGGCTCGCAACGATGCGTTCCAGAACTTCGTGCGCAACGTGACCCAGCTTGGCCTCGCGGCCGGCGGCGATCTGGAGGCGCTCAAGGCCGCCGAGTATCCCGGCAGCGGGCGCAGCGTCGCCGACGAGCTGACCGAGATGATCGCCACCATCGGCGAGAATATGGGCCTCCGCCGCGCCGCCAGCCTGTCCGCCGAGGGCGGCGTCCTGGCGAGCTACACCCACGCCGCGGCGTCACCCGGCCTCGGCAAGATCGGCGTGCTCGTTGCCCTCAAGTCCGACGGGGATGCGGAAAAGCTCGCCGCCTTCGGCAGGCAGCTCGCCATGCATATCGCCGCGACCAACCCGCAGTCGGTCGCCGTTGCCGATCTCGATCAGGCTGTGGTCGATCGCGAGCGCGAGGTCCTGAAGGAGCAGGCGATCGAGTCGGGCAAGCCCCCGGAGATCGCCGAAAAGATGGTGGAAGGCCGCCTGCGCAAGTTCTACGAGGAGGTCGTGCTGCTCGAGCAGATCTTCGTCATCGACAACGAGACTAAGATCTCGAAGGCGGTCGAAGCGGCAGCCGCCGATGCCGGTGCGCCGGTCGAGGTGACGGGCTTCGTGCGCTTTGCGCTCGGCGAGGGCATCGAGCGCGAGGAAAGCGATTTCGCCTCCGAAGTTGCCGAGATGACGGGCTAGATCATTTTCGACTTTCGTCGAATCGGCGCCGGCCCGCTCCCCCGCCCGACCGCCCAACGACAGTATCCTCATGGGCGGTCGGGCGGGGGAGCGGGCTGGTTCCGTGATAATCGAAAACGCACTAGCCGCCGCCCACACTTCGTTAAAGCCTTCCGGGGTATAGTTTTGTTAACCGTACCGCCGCCGCCAGGCCTGCTAACAGACCCGAGTATCAGGCGCGCCGACAAGCGCACCCCGTGATGAGCAAGTCAAAACGCCTCAAGCGCCCGCTCTTGAAACTCTCCGGCGAGGCCCTGATGGGCGGCCGGGACTATGGCCTCGATCGCGACACCCTCGATCAAGTCGCAGCCGACATCAAGACGGTGCACAAGCGCGGCGTCGAGATCTGCATCGTCATCGGCGCCGGCAATATCTTCCGCGGCGTATCCGAGGCGGCCGACGGCATCGACCGGGCCAGCGCCGACTATATGGGCATGCTCGCCACGGTGATTAACTGCCTGGCGGTGCAGAGTGCGCTCGAGCATCTGGGCGTCCCGACCCGGGTGCTTTCCGCGATCCCGATGGCAACGGTCTGCGAGCCCTATATCCGCCGCCGCGCCATCCGGCATCTGGAGAAGGGGCGGGTGGTCATCTTTGCCGCCGGCACCGGCAACCCCTTCTTCACCACCGATACGGCCGCGGCGCTGCGCGCCTCGGAGATGGGCTGCGACGGCCTTCTCAAGGGCACCAAGGTCGACGGTGTCTACGACGCCGACCCCGAGACCAACCCCGACGCGAAACGCTTCGAGAGCCTGAGCTTCCACGAGGTGCTGTCCCGCGACCTCAAGGTGATGGACGCGGCGGCGATTTCCTTGGCGCGTGAAAACCAAATCCCGATTATGGTATTTTCCATCCGCGAGGCCGGCGCCTTCGCCGACGTCGTGCAGGGCAAGGGCCGGTTTACGACCATTGACGATGGGGGCTCGTCCGATGACTGATCCGAATATCAAGGACCTCGAACGGCGCATGCAGGGCGCGATCGATGTGCTGAAGCGCGAGTTTGCCGGCCTGCGCACCGGACGCGCCTCGACCAGCCTGCTCGACCCGATCACGGTCGAGGTCTACGGCCAGAGCATGCCGATCAATCAGGTCGGCACGATCAGCGCGCCCGAGCCGCGCCTCCTGACCGTCCAGGTTTGGGACAACGGCAACGTCCAGGCGGTGGTCAAGGCGATCCAGGAAAGCGACCTCGGCCTCAACCCGCAGCCCGACGGCCAGCTCGTCCGCGTGCCGGTCCCGGAGCTGACCGAGGAGCGGCGCCTGGAAATGGCCAAGATCGCGCACAAATATGCCGAGCAGACGCGCGTTGCGATCCGCAACGTCCGGCGCGATGGCATGGAAGACTTGAAGCGCAAGGAAAAGGACCACGAGATCAGCGAGGACGAGCACAAGGCCTGGTCGGGCGACATCCAGAAGCTGACCGACCGGCTGATCGAGGAGGTCGACGAAGCGCTCAAGCACAAAGAGCAGGAAATCACGCAAGTCTGATATGTCGAGGGCGCTGCCGTCTCAATCCGAACCGGCGCAGCCGCCGGTCCATGTCGCCATCATCATGGATGGCAATGGACGCTGGGCGAAGTCCCGCGGCCTGCCGCGGGTCGAGGGCCATCGCCGGGGCGTGGAGGCGGCCCGCAAGGTGGTGCAGGCAGCCCCCGATCTCGGCATCACCTATCTCACCCTGTTCGGCTTCTCCTCGGAGAACTGGCAACGCCCGCAGAGCGAAGTCCGCGACCTCATGGGGATCCTGCGCCTTTACCTGCGCAACGAGGTTTCGAACCTTCACAAGAACGGCGCGCGCCTGCGCGTGATCGGCGACCGGTCGCGCCTCTCCGACGACATTCGGGTGCTGATCGAAAACGCCGAGGCGCTGACCCAGGCGAACACCCGGCTCCAGCTCATCATCGCCCTCAGCTATGGCGCGCGCGCCGAGATCGTCGCCGCGGCGCGTCATATGGCGGAAGCGGTGAAGGAGGGGCGTCTCGATCCTTCCGCCATCGACGAGGCGGCGTTCGACCGCGAGCTTCTGACCGCGGACATCCCCGATCCCGATCTTCTGATCCGCACCAGCGGCGAGCTTCGCTTGAGCAATTTCCTGCTCTGGCAGTGCGCCTATACCGAGCTCGTCTTCACCGACCGGCTCTGGCCGGACTTCGACCGCGCGGATCTGGAACAGGCGATCGAGGAATTTCACCGCCGCGAGCGCCGCTACGGGGCCTCGAGTGGCTGATCCGGCTCACGAGCCGGCCCGTGACGAGCCAGCTCAGGGCAAGCTCACGCTACGGGTGATTTCGTCGCTCATTCTGATTGCCGTCATCGCCGCGGTCGTCTGGTCCGGCCCGCCCGCCGTCGATGTCTTCATCCTCGTGTGCAGCATCTTGCTGGCCCATGAATGGCGCCGGCTCTTCGCGGAAGACCTATGGAGCGTGCCGTCGCTCGGGCTGTTCCTGGCCGTCATCGCCTCGGTTGTGATCGCGAGCCAGCTGCGGCCGCTCTACGGCCTCGCGGCCTGCGGCCTCGGCACGGTCGCGGTCTATGCCGCGGAGGCGGTCAAGGCGCGCAGCATGGCCGCCTGGTTCGCCATCGGCGCGCTTTACATCGGCGTGCCGGCGGTCGCCCTGATCGGCATCGCCCATGATCCCCGGTGGGGCCGCGAAACGCTTACCGTTGCAATCGTTGCGGTTGCGGCGACCGACATCGGCGCCTATTTCACAGGGAAGGCCTTCGGCGGTCCCAAGCTCGCGCCCAGGATCAGCCCCAAGAAAACCTGGGCCGGGCTGATCGGCGGGATTATATGTGCGTCCCTGTTAACCATGGGATTGAGCCGGGTTTTCGGCTTTCCGATCTGGCTGGGAGCGGCTTTGGGCGCCGGCTTGGCGGTGATATCGCAGCTCGGCGATCTCTTTGAATCAGCGGTCAAACGTCGATTTGGTGTTAAGGATTCCGGTGGTATCATCCCTGGACACGGCGGGCTCTTCGACCGCGTTGACGGTCATCTCGCGGCGGCATGCGCCGTTGCGGCGGCGCATTGGGCGACGGGAGGCAGCGTTCTGACATGGCGTTGACGGCGAAGTTTCCACGTGCCGAGCCACGGCGTGTGAGCATTTTGGGCTCGACCGGCTCGGTTGGCGCCAACACCATCGATCTAATCGAGCGCGATCCCGAGAGCTACGAGGTCGTCGCCCTCACCGCCAACCGCAATGTGGATGCATTGGCGGCGCAGGCGCGCAGGCTCACGCCGGATGTCGTGGTGGTCGCCGATCCCGACGCCTACGACGCGCTGAAGGATGCGCTCGCCGGCACCGGCATCGAGATCGCCGCGGGCGACGACGCGGTCACCGAGGCCGCGGGCCGGCCGGTCGACTGGATGATGGCGGCGATCGTCGGCGCGGCGGGCCTGGAATCGACCCTCGCAGGCGTGCGGCAAGGCGCCATCGTCGGGCTCGCCAACAAGGAAACCCTGGTCTGTGCGGGCGATCTCTTCATGCGCGAGATCGACAAGCAGAACGCCACCCTGGTGCCCGTCGACAGCGAGCACAGCGCCATCTTCCAGGTCTTCGAGACCGAGCAGTCGCGTCACGTCGCGCGCATCATCCTGACGGCCTCCGGCGGTCCCTTCCGCACCTTCACGCGGGCCGAGATGGCCGGCGTCACGCCCGAACAGGCCGTGGCCCATCCCAACTGGGACATGGGGGCCAAGATCTCGGTCGACAGCGCCACCATGATGAACAAGGGCCTCGAGGTCATCGAGGCCCATCACCTCTTCCCGGTTTCCGGCGAGCAGATCGAGGTCGTGGTTCACCCGCAATCGGTGATCCACAGCATGGTCGAATATGTCGACGGCTCGGTGCTGGCCCAGCTCGGCACGCCGGACATGCGCACGCCCATCGCCTATGCGCTCGGCTGGCCGGACCGAATGGAGGCGCCCTCGGCGCGCCTCGACTTCGAGACCCTCGGCGCGCTCACCTTCGAAAGCCCCGATCCGGTGCGTTTCCCGGCCTTGCGGCTGGCGCGCGCGGCGCTGGAGGCGGGCGGTGCGGCGCCGGCGATCCTCAACGCCGCCAACGAGATTGCGGTCCGCGGCTTCCTCGACGGGTTGATCCCCTTCCTCGGCATCACCGAGGTGGTGGAGGACTGCCTGGCGCGGCTGCCCGCGCGGGCGATCACCAGCATCGAGGATGTCCGCGCCATCGATACCGAAACACGAAGCGTCGCCGCCGAGGTCATCTCAGGTCTCGACAGCCGCAAAAGCGCGGCCGCAGGTTAGGCCGTGCACAGGCTAGGCGAGACGCAGGAGTAATCTGGACATGCCGGTCTTGGAGTTCCTGTTCAATTGGGTGATCCCGTTTCTGCTCATCCTCACCATCCTCGTCTTCGTCCACGAGATGGGGCACTACACGGTTGCGCGGATAAACGGGGTCCGGGTCGAGACCTTCTCGATCGGCTTCGGCCGGGAGATCTTCGGCTGGAACGACCGTTCGGGCACCCGCTGGAAGTTCAGCGCCATCCCCCTCGGCGGCTACGTGAAAATGTACGGCGACGCCAATGCCGCCAGCGCCGGCGCGGAGGGGCTGGAGAGCATGACGCCCGCCCAGCGCAAGGTCTCCTTTCACCATAAGAGCGTCGGTGCGCGCGCCGCGATCGTCTTCGCCGGGCCGTTCATCAACTACGTCTTTGCGCTGCTGGTCCTGATCGGCCTCTTCATGTTCTGGGGCCAGCCCTTCACGCCGCCCAAGATCGGCGTGGTCATGCCGGACGGAGCCGCGGCCAAGGCGGGGCTGAAACCCGGCGACCGCATCGTCGCGATCGACGGGCAATCGGTGGCACGGTTCGAAGAGGCGATCCAGCTCATCCGGCTCAACCCGGAGATCAAGCTGGTCGTGCGCGTGCAGCGCGAGGGCAGGGAGATCGACATCCCGATCACCCCGACCCGCCACATCGTCACCGATCGGCACCAGAACAAGCACGAGGTCGGCCAGATCGGCATCACCCCGTTCTCCGCTGCGGTGGTCGACCAGGTGCAGCCCAAATCCGCCGCCGACAAGGTCGGCATGAAAACCGGGGACCGGATCATCTCCGTGGCGCGAATACAGGTCCGCAGCTTCGAGGAGATGGCCGAGGTCATCCGCGCCAATCCGGGCAAGACGGTGGCGCTCGGCGTTATCCGTGACGGGCGGCGCATCACCCTGCGGCCGACCTTGGCGAGCCTGGAGATCAAGTCCCGCGCCGGCGAGAGCAAAACGATCGGCCGGCTCGGTATTACGCGCAAGCGTGTTGAATATGTGCAACACGGTTTGTTCGAGGCGGCATGGCAGGCGGTGCGCGAAACCGTATCGATGACGCGCTCGACGGCGACCGCGATCGGTCAGATGATCGAGGGCAAGCGCTCGACCAAGGATCTCGGCGGACCGCTCAAAATCGCCGAGATTTCAGGTCAAATGGCGCAATTGGGGATCCGCGAATACATCTGGTTCATGGCCATACTTTCGCTGCATCTGTGCCTGATAAATCTCTTTCCGGTGCCGATGCTCGATGGTGGTCATCTGGTGTTTTACGCCTATGAAGCGGTGGCCGGGAAACCTTTGGGCGAGCGCGCGCAGGAATATGGTTTCCGGATCGGATTGGCTCTGGTATTAACGCTGATGCTGTTCGTCACATGGAACGACATCGTTCATTTGACGGATAAGATCGGTCTGCTGAAGTAACGGGTTTGCAGAACCGACACCAAGCAACGTTAACACCGGGGGGAGTCTTTGGATTCTCGGCGGCTTTACTTAGTTCTCGCGGCTCTGCTGCTCGTATTGACCACGAGTGTCGAGAGTTACGCGCAACGTCCGCGCCGCGGCGGGGTTGAGCGAACCGACATCATCCGCGCTATTCGCGTTGAAGGCACCAACCGTATCGAGGTCGACACGGTGGTGTCCTACATGCTCATCAAGCCGGGCGATCCTTACGACATCGCCCGCGTGAACTCCTCCATCAAGACGCTCTTCGCCACCGGCCTGTTCTCCGATGTCAGCTTCCGCCGCGAGGGCGACACGCTTGTGGTGCGGGTGGTGGAGAACCCGATCGTCAACCGGGTCGCCTTCGAGGGCAACAAGAAGCTCGACGACGACGATCTCTTAAAGGAGATCACGCTCCGGCCGCGCACCGTCTATACGAAGACGAAGGTCCAGCGCGACGTCAAACGCCTGCTCGAGGTCTATCGCGGCAGCGGCCGGTTCGCGGCCACGATCACGCCCAAGGTCATCCAGCTGTCACAGAACCGGGTCGATCTGGTCTTCGAGATCAACGAGGGCGACGTCACCGGCGTTCGGCGCATCATCTTCGTCGGCAACAAGAAGTTCAGCGACGGCCGGCTGCGCGACGTGATCCAAACGGAAGAAACCGCGTGGTGGAAGTTCTTCACCACGCAGGACACTTACGATCCCGACCGGCTCAATTTCGACCGCGAGCTTCTGCGCCGCTTCTATCTGGGCAACGGCTATGCCGATTTCCGTGTCGTTTCGGCCGTCGCCGAGCTGACACCGGACCGCAAGGACTTCTTCGTCACCTTCACGATCGAAGAGGGCGAGCGCTACAAGTTCGCCGATATCCAGCTGCGCAGCACCATCAAGGGCCTCGATACCAAGACCCTGGAGCGCCAGCTCACGATCAAGAAAGGCGCCTGGTACGACGCCCGCAAGATCGAGAGCTCGATCCAGAACCTGACCGATGCCGTTGGCACGCGCGGCTTCGCCTTCGTCGAGGTTCGCCCGCTGATCCGGCGCGACCGCGCCAAACACACGATCACGGTCGTCTTCCTGATCCGCGAGGGGCCGAAGGTCTTCGTCGAGCGCATCGAGATCGTCGGCAACAACCGCACGCGCGACGAGGTCATTCGCCGCGAGATGCGCCTGGTCGAAGGCGATGCCTTCAACACCAGCAAGATCCGCGCCTCGCGCCGGCGCCTGCGCAATCTCGACTTCTTCAAGAAGGTCGAGATCAGCAACCGACCCGGTTCAGCCAGCGACAAGACGATCATTCGGGTCGAGGTGGAAGAAAAAGCGACCGGCGAGCTGTCGCTCGGCGCCGGCTTCTCCACCGAAGAGGGCGCGCTTGGCACAGTCGGCCTGCGCGAGAAGAACTTCCTCGGCCGCGGCCAGGATATCAGCGTTGCCTTCACGCTTTCGCAGCGGTCGACGGAAGCGGATCTGCAGTTTACCGAGCCCTATTTCCTCGACCGGAATTTGGCCGTCGGCTTCGACCTCTTCCGCATCACCCGCGACCGCACCGATGAAAGCGGATTCAACCTCAATACCACAGGCTTCCGCCTGCGCGCCGGCTACGAGATCATCGAGGATCTGCGCCAAAACTGGCGGTACACGATTCGAAGCGACGTGATCCGCGACCTCGACAGCGGCGTTTCGTCCGTGATCCGAAGCGAGGAGGGCTCCACGGTCACCTCGGCGATCGGCCAGACCCTCACCTATGACAAGCGCGATGACCGCTTCGACCCCACTTCGGGCTATTTCCTGCGTCTGGAAACCGATTTTGCCGGCTTGGGCGGGACACAGCGCTTCGTGCGGGCGAAGTTTACCGCCGGCTATTACCAGAGCCTCGGCCACGACCTGGTCCTCAGCTTCGTGGGTGAATACGGTATTGTGTACGGTATCGGCAAGGATGTCGGCCTGGCCGACCGCTTCTTCCTCGGCGGAAACAACCTGCGTGGATTTGAGCGCGGCGGCGTCGGCCCCCGCGATGGGGCCACGGACGATGCCCTCGGCTCCAACCAATTCTATGCCGGCACCGTGGAATTAACCTTCCCGCTTGGATTGCCTAAGGAATTTGGCCTGCGCGGCCGTGTCTGGACGGATGCGGGCAGTGCCTTTGGAATCGATAAAACCAACGCTACTGTGGTAGATGTACGGACAATTCGGGTCAGCGCCGGTGTCGGCTTATCTTGGAAATCGCCCTTTGGACCGGTTCGGTTGGATGTCGGCTTCCCGATCAAGAAAGAAGGCTTTGACAAGACGCGACTGCTAAACTTCAATTTTGGCGCCAGGTTCTAGGACACACATGAAGAAA
>CAZBRE010000112.1:0-15455 GCA_964494065.1 uncultured Alphaproteobacteria bacterium | reverse complement strand
GCTGATCAGGACGGGCGCAAAGTGGCGGGATCGGCCCGGTTCGGCAAGCCCCCGGGTCCGGCTAAACACGAACATCACCAAGCGCGCAAACCACTCGGTCCCGCCAAATACCATCCGGCGGCGGTGTTCAGAGCTATGGTCGAGACGGATCGGGTCGGGCGGGCTTGTCTGAACGCGCGTCAGGGCGCGTTCGCCCGCGCGCTCATCTGGGAGCCATGACCATGGTCATCTGGCGGCCTTCCATCTTCGGAAACTGCTCGACCTTGGCGATCTGATCCAGGTCGTCCCTGACCCGTTCGAGCACCTTCATGCCGAGATCCTGATGGACCATTTCGCGGCCGCGAAAGCGCAAGGTAACCTTGACCTTGTCGCCGTCGCCGAGGAAGCGATTGATCGAGCGCATCTTGACGTCATAGTCGTGATCGTCGATGCCGGGACGCATCTTGATCTCCTTGACGTCGATGGTGCGCTGCTTTTTGCGCGCCTCGGCCTTCTTCTTCTGGTTTTCGTATTTGAGCTTGCCGTAGTCGATGATCTTGCAAACCGGCGGATCTGCGCCCGGCGAGACCTCGACCAGGTCGAGACCGGCATCATCGGCCATTTCCATCGCCGTATCGTACGGCACTACCCCATGGTTCTCACCTTCGGCGTCGATCAAGCGAACGGTTGCCGTGGTGATCTGCTCATTGACGCGCGGGCCCTCTCGGACCGGCGGCGTGATGTCGCGTCTTAGTCTGGCTATTTATTTCACTCCTTTGTCGTTCCTACCAATCCGGCCGTGCCTTGCTGTCTATCGAACCTTAGGCGTTCATTCACCCGATATGCACAGCCGGAACCCACCTTCCCGCGCACGGGGCCGGTCTTCGCCGGGCTTGGCGCGCGAGATGCGACTAAAGCGGCACCGGGGGCGCCGCTTCGGATTTCAGTGTATCGACGGCCTGATCGAGCGCAAGCACTTCTTGCTTTTCCTGGCCCAGACGGCGGACCGTCACCGCCTTTTCCTGGGCCTCGCGCTTGCCGAGCACGAGCATGACCGGGACCTTGGCGAGGCTGTGCTCGCGGACCTTATAGTTAATTTTCTCGTTTCGTATGTCGGCGATCGCGCGCAGGCCCGCAGCCTCGAGCTTGGCGACGACCTCTTCGGCATACGCATCTGCATCCGATGTGATCGTCGCAACGACGATCTGCGTCGGCGCCAGCCACAGCGGGAAGCGCCCGGCATAGTGCTCGATCAGCACGCCGATGAAGCGCTCGAACGAGCCCAGGATCGCCCGGTGCAGCATCACCGGCCGGTGGGCCTCGCCGTCCTCGCCGATATATTTTGCATCGAGTCGCTCGGGCAGCACGAAGTCGACCTGCAGCGTGCCGCACTGCCAGTCGCGGCCGATCGCATCGCGCAGCACGAATTCGAGCTTGGGGCCGTAAAACGCGCCCTCGCCCGGGTTCATCTCGTACGGCAGCCCCGAATGGTCGATGGCGTCCTTGAGCGCCGCCTCGGCGCGGTCCCAGGTCGCGTCGTCACCGGCGCGCACCTCCGGCCGGTCGGCGAACTTGATGACGACGTCCTCGAAACCGAAATCGCGATAGATGCTCATGAGCAGATCGCAGAAGTCCTTCGACTCCGTGTTGATCTGGTCTTCGGTGCAGAAGATATGCGCGTCGTCCTGCGTGAAGGCGCGCACCCGCAGGATGCCGTGGATCGCGCCCGAGGGCTCGTTGCGGTGGCACGAGCCGAACTCGGCCATGCGGAGCGGCAGGTCGCGGTAGGACTTGATGCCCTGGCGGAAGATCTGGACGTGGCCGGGGCAGTTCATCGGCTTCAAGGCCAGCATCTTGTCGTGCTCGTCCTCGGCCGTGAACATGTGCTCGCGGAACTTCTCCCAGTGCCCCGACTTCTCCCACAGTGCGCGATCGACGAGCTGGGGCGTCTTCACCTCGACATAGCCCGCACCTTCCAGGCGCTTTCGCATATAGCTCTCGCAGACCCGGTAGAGCGTCCAGCCCTTGGGGTGCCAGAAGACCGAGCCGACGGCCTCCTCCTGCAGATGGAAGAGCTCCATCTCGCGGCCGAGCTTCCTGTGGTCGCGCTTTTCGGCCTCCTCCAGGCGATGGAGGTAGTCGTCGAGCTCCTTCTTGTCGCGCCAGATCGTACCGTAGATGCGCTGGAGCTGCGGGTTGTTCGGATCGCCGCGCCAGTAGGCGCCGGCCACCTTCGTCAGCTTGAAGGCTTTCGGCAATTTTCCCGTAGAGGGCAGGTGCGGGCCCGTGCACAGGTCGAGCCATTCGCCCTGGCGGTAGATCGAGATGTCCTCGTCCTCGGGCAGCTCGCCGACCCATTCGGCCTTGAACCGCTCGCCCGCCTCCTTGAACAGGGCGACTGCGTCCGCGCGCTCCCAAACCTCGCGCGTGATGGTCTCGTCGCGGTCGACGATCTCGGCCATCTTCGCTTCGATCGCCTCGAAGTCGTCTGGCGTGAAGGCGTCGTTGCGATGGAAGTCGTAATAGAAGCCGTCCTCGATCGCCGGACCGAAGGTGATCTGCGTGCCGGGCCAGAGCTCCTGCACCGCCTCGGCGAGTATATGGGCCGCGTCGTGGCGGATCAGCTCCAGCGCCTCATCGCTCTTCATCGTGATAATGGAAACTGCTGCGCTTTGGTCGATCCGCGTCGCGAGATCCTTCACCTTGCCGTCGAGCTTGATCGCGAGCGCCGCCTTGGCGAGGCCCGGCCCGATATCGGCGGCAAGCTCGGCGCCCGTGACCGGGGCGTCGAAGCGCCGCACGCTGCCGTCGGGCAGCGTGATCGATACCGCGTTCTTCGTCTCGGCCGCTTGCGCGTTCGCCATGGTCGTCAATGCTCACAAATATCTGTGTCGGCGCAGAAATCCCGCGCCCGCACTCAAGGGTTATGCGATGCCCATATTTAAGACGGCCTTAACCGTAATGCCAGTGCGTGGCGGCCCGACGCGCCCATAAATCCCGATCAAACGATCGCCGCCGCTTCCGCCACCGCGGCCCAGACGGTGTTGACGTCGAGATCGGCCAGATCGTTTTTCTGCAGCACGCACACCGGAACCGCGCGTTCGGGTGCGCGCGGCGCGGTGCGGAGGGGGTCGGAGGCGGCGGAGAACAGCACGACGCTGGGACAGCGGGCGAGCGCGATCAGATGCATCGGCCCGGTATCGTTGCCGAGCGCCACCTTGGCGCCGCGCGCCATCACCGCGATCTCCTGAAAGCTTGTTTTGCCGGTCAGGTCGGTGGCTGGCGCGCAGGCCGCGACGATCGCTTCGCCCAGCGCCTTCTCCGCCGGTCCGCCGATCACGACCGGCTGCAGGCCGCGCGCGGCGAGCCGGCTCGCGATATCGATGTAGAGGCTGACCGGCCAGCGTTTCTCCGGGCGATGCGCCGCGCCGCCTGGCACGATCAGCGCGTAAGGCGGCTCGAGCGCGAAGCGCGTGAGATCTGCCTGCGCCCAGGCGAGGTCGGCGAGCGGGATTTGCGTGATGCCGGCCTGGCGCAGCTGCTCGCGCTGGCGGTCGATGGTGTGGATGCTTCCGCGCTCGGGATTGGTATCCGGATGCGAGGCGCCGCGCGCGATGCCCGACCATTCGGGCCGACGGCCCCGACCCCAACCGAGACCCATCAGACGGAAGTAGACGCCGCTGCGGTCGGAGGTCTGCAAGTCGTAGACCCGTGAGAACTGTCCGCCGCGCAGCTTCGACCGCAAAGCGAGCCAGCCGCCGAGCTGCCAGGGCGACGGCCGTTCATCGATCCAGACCTCGTCGAAGGCGCCGCAGGCGCGGCCGAGATCGGCGTAGGCCGCGGTGGTCAGCAGCGTGATGTGGGCGTCGGGATGGTGCGTGCGGACCGCCGCGAATGGACCGAGCGACAGCACGAAATCGCCCAACGCGCCCAGCCGGATCACCAGGATGCGTTCGGCCGGCGCGTCTTCCGCGACGGTCGCCGCGTCGCCCTCCGGCTCGCTCATGAGCGCCCGCGTCCGGCCTCGGCCGCAACCTCGCGGTAGAGCGCCAGCGTCGCCGCGCACATCGCGGTCTTGGAGAACTTGGCCCGCACATGCTCGATGGCCGCGGCGCTCATCCGCTCGCGCTTGGCCTTGTCGAGGCTGACGGCGCGATCGATCGCGCCGGCGAGCGCATCCGCATCGCCCGGCGGCACCAGCCAGCCGGTCTCGTCCTCGATCACCTGTTCCTGTGCGCCGCCGTGATCGGTCGCGATCACCGGCCGGCCCATGGCGCCCGCTTCGGCGATCACGCGCCCAAAGGCCTCGGGATCGGTCGAGGCGGAGACCACCACATCGGCCAGCATCAGCGTCGCCGGCATGTCGGGGGTCTCCTCGACCAGACGCACGACGCCGCCCAGATCCCTGTCACGGATCTGGTCCTCGAGCTCCTCGCGGTAGGCCGTGCGGCCCTGGTCGGAGCCCAGCATGACGGCGCAGATATCCTTACGGCCCAACTTGGCGATCGCCTCGATGAAGACCTGCTGGCCCTTCCAGCGCGTCAGCCGGCCGGGCAGCATCACCACCGGGATTCCGTCGGGCAGCCGCCACTTTTCCGCGGTCGGGATGAAGCGGCCGGGCGCCACCGCATGGGGGTCGAAGATCGAGAGATCGACGCCGCGATAGATCACGACGACCTTGGCTGGATCGATGCCATAGGTGCTGCGCACATGATTGGCGATGAACTCTGAGATCGCGATCGTCCGCACGCCCTTGGTCATCACCCGGTTGTACCAACGCTTCAGCGCATTCTGTGCGCCGTAGGTGCCGTGGAAGGTGGTGACGAAGGGCCGGCCCGTGCGCCGCGCCGCGATGCAGGCGCTCCAGGCCGGCGCGCGTGAGCGCGCATGCACGATGTCGATGTCGTGCTTTTCGATGATCGCCTGCAGGCGGCGGATGTTGCGCACCATCACGAAGAAATTCTTGCTGTGCGCCGGCATGGTGATGTGCGTCGCCCCGACCCGCGCAAGCGTCGTCTCCATCGGGCCGCCCGCCGAGGCAACGAAGGCGCGCCCGCCCGCATCCGCCAAGGCTTCGGCGATGTCGATCGTGCCGCGCTCGACCCCACCGGTGACGAGCTCGGGGACAACTTGCAACACAGTAGGTATCGAACCGGTAGAAATCGGCTCCGCCGCCTTGCCAGGGTCAGAGATCGGTGCTTTGTTCATGTCGCTCGTTTTTTGCGAACCGCTGCCACACGGCCCGCCTCATGTCCGACGCATCGCCCGAATTTTTCGACCGTCCGGACGGTGCGAGAATCGCCTACCACAAAACCAAGGGCAAGGGGCCATGTGTCGTCTTTTTGCCCGGCTTCCGCTCGGACATGAAAGGCGACAAGGCACTGACGCTCGAAGCGATGTGCCAGGCGCGCGGCCATTCGTACCTGCGCTTCGACTATACCGGGCACGGCGAATCGTCGGGCGAGTTCGCCGAGGGCACGATCGGCGAATGGTCGCGCGACGCGATCGCGGCGATCGAGGCGCTGACCGAAGGCCCGCTTCTTCTCGTCGGCTCGAGCATGGGCGGCTGGATCATGCTGCTCGCCGCGCTCGAGATGCGGGAGCGGATCGCAGGGTTGGTCGGCATCGCCGCCGCGCCCGATTTCACCGAAGCGCTGATGTGGACCAATATGAGCGATGAGCAGCGCACCGAGCTGATCGACAACGGCGTGATCTACCAGCCCTCCGATTACGACCCCGAGCCGACGCCGATCACGATGCGCATGATCGAGGACGGCCGCAAACACCTGCTGCTCGAAGGGCCGATTACGCTCGACTGTCCGGTGCGTCTGATCCACGGCCAGCGCGACTACGACGTGCCGTGGGAATGGTCGGAACGCATCGCCGATGCCATCAGCTCCGAGGATGTCGAGGTCATTTTCGTGAAGGCGGGCGACCACCGCCTGTCGGAGCCCAACGATCTGCGGCGTCTGACCCGCGTCGTCGGCGGCTTGCTCGACGAGATCGCAGTCTCCTAGCAGCCCTCCCCCGCTTCACTCTCCGGCTTCAAAGAGCGCGCGCAGCCCCGCCTCGTAGTCGGGATAGGCGAGCGTGACGGCGAGCTCCCGCTTGATGCGGTCGTTGCGCACCCGGCGGTTGTCGGCATAGAAGCTCGCCGCCATCGGCGAAAGCTCAGCCTCATCGAAGGGCACCAGCGGCGGCGGCTCGACCCCGAGAAGCCCGGCCGCAAAGGTCACGACATCCGGCCCCGGCGCCGGCCGGTCGTCGCAGAGATTGTAGATCGCACCCGGACTGGGCTTCGCCATCGAGGCGGCAAGCGCGGCCGCGATGTCCTCGACATGGATGCGCGAAAAGATATGGCCCGGCTTGTCGGTGCGCCGGGCGGTGCCGGCGCGAAGCTGGGCGAGGGCATTGCGGCCGGGCCCGTAGATGCCGGCGATGCGGAAGATGTGCACCGGGGAATCGCTACCGCCGAGCGCAAGCCAGTCCTTTTCGGCCGCCACCCGCCGCTCGCCGCGCCGCCCGCTCGGTTGCACTGGCGCGCTTTCGTCGACCCAGTCCCCGCCGGTGTCCCCGTACACACCGGTCGTCGAGAGATAGCCGATCCAGATCGCATCACTCGCCGCGATCGCCGGCCCATGCAGCCGCAATACCGGATCGCCGCTTTCGTCCGGCGGCACCGAGCTCAGGATATGCGTCGCCTCGGCCAGCGTGCCGAGCCCGGCATCGGAAAGCGGCGCATCGGCGCCGAAACGATAAGCGTCGATTCCGGCCTGCGCCAACGTGGCGACACCCTCGTCGCTGCGGCTCGTGCCGGCGATCGTCCAGGCGCCTGCATCTTTGAGACGCCGAACCAGCGCCATGGCGCTGTAGCCGAGACCGAATACGAAGAGCCGCTGCGCCAATTCCGCCTCATTTCCGGTATCAGGTCCGGCGTCCGGTCCGGTCTCAGGTTAGGCCCACCGCGGCCATCCGGGCCGGTCGCGCGCGATCTGCATCGCGCCGGACCGAGATAGGGCCTTGCGCCGTCCGCGTCAAACCACCACGCTTGCTGCCTTCGGGGTCAACAAGGCTGTCATGCTGCAACCAGGGTTCATGTCGAGTTGTCGGCGCATGCGTGCGTTGCACCGGTGGGGCGTCGCGCTCCTGACCGCCGGTCTCGTCACTTTCACGACGGGCCCGTGCTCGGTCCAAGCTGCGGCAAAGGACTTCTCGGGCGACAAGGCGTCCAAGGCCTTCTACAAGACCTGCATGGTGCTGGCCCGCCGCGATCCGCGCCGCGCCCTCAGCAATGCGCTCGCCTTCGACGCCACGGGCGCGGCCTACCCCGCGAAACACTGTGCCGCGACTGCGCTGTTGCAGCTCGGCCGCTACCGGCAGGCCGGCGTCATGTTCGACGGGCTCGGCTCCACCATGAAGCAGGCGCCCCGTCAGCTTCGCTCGCGCATCTTCCACCAGGCCGGACTCGCCTGGCTGCGCGCCCGCGACATCAGGCGCGCCGATGCGTCGCTGGAACGCGCCGTAGCGCTCGACGGGTACAATCTAAGAGCCCGGACCGACCGCGGCATTTTGCGCGCCCAGACCAACCGTATGGCCGAGGCGCTCTACGATTTCAACGCGGTGATCGAGGCCACGCCGGACAACGCCACGGTCCTGGTTCTGCGCGCGGCGACCTTCCGCAAGCTGAAGCGTCTGGACAAGGCGCATGACGATCTCGAACGCGCCCTTCGAGGCGATCCGAACCACGCCGACGCGCTGCTCGAGCGCGGTATTCTGCGCCTGGTTCGCCGCGATTTGCCTGGCGCGCGGGCCGATTGGACCCGTATATTGAAGGTTGCGCCGGGTTCGGCGGCGGCGGTGGTAGCGCGGCGAAAGCTCGCCTCCCTCAATCGAAGATTGAAATAAAGTTTCGTGCCTTCAGGTGTATCATCGGATCGAAATCGAGTGATTCCGGGCGCTTAGGACTTTGGTATCCGAGGTCGCGAAAACCGCAGCGTGCCTTGGGAAAAAATGGTTAATATTTTTCTGTGTTCTTGTTACGGTCCGCTTGCGCGCACCCCACACCATAGCTACGATTGAGATGCTCATGGGGGATTGTGGGCACATGAAGCAAATCAAAAAATAAGATTTGCTCAAATTGGGGTAGCCAAAAGAGAAAACAGCACGAACTCGTCAAATAAAACTTTTGTTTCGGCGAGCCAGGAGCCAATTTCTCTAATAAAAAGGTCGGTCCGATAGCGCGAATACATAAAGCGCTACGGATTTGGGGGTGTGACGATTTCTCGGGCATTTGCCCGATCGGGGAGCATTGCGTGTCAGCAGAGTCCTACGCTGGGGACCTTTCCGTCCAGGAAGCCTGGAAGCTTCTGGCCGACGACGATTCGGCGGTGCTGGTCGATGTCCGCACCCGCCCGGAATGGCTCTTCGTCGGTATTCCGGACCTCTCCGGGCTCGGTCGCGATCCGGTTTTTTGCGAGTGGCAGAGCTTTCCTACCATGCAGATCAATGGCGATTTCGCGGCGCAGTTGCGGGCGGCGGGGGTCGGCGAAGACAAGCCGGTCCTCTTCATCTGCCGCTCCGGACAACGATCCAAGTCCGCCGCGATAGCGATGACGAAGCAGGGGTTTACCCATTGCTACAACGTGGCCGGCGGGTTCGAAGGGCCGGCGAATAACGAGCGTCATCGCGGCAAAGTGGGAGGCTGGAAGGCGGCCGGCCTGCCGTGGATACAAGAATAGCGTTCAGCATCAAGCGGCGCGGCACGTAAGGGATAGCGACGAGATTATGGAGAAGTTGATGGGTATTGAAGACGCAGGCGAGCCGACGACAGCGATTTGGGCGCGCGTGCGCGGGCGGCTGCGGAACGAAGTTGGGGATGCCGCCTTTAAGAGCTGGTTGAAGCCGCTAACCCTGCGTGACGTACGCGACGGCACCGTCCGCCTCATGGTCGCCACCCGCTTCATGCGCGATTGGGTCGCCGCACATTATGGCGATCGCCTGCGCGAGCTCTGGCGCGAGGAAGACCCCTCGGTCCGCGCCATCGAGATCTCGGTCGATCCCAACCTCGCCGAAGCCGGCACGACAACGCAGGACGAGCCGATCGACATGCGCGGCCGCACGCGGGCGGGCGGTCCCGCCGATAGCCTCGACGATGACATCTCAGCGCCCCTCGACCCGCGCCTCACCTTCGAGAACTTCGTCGTCGGCAAGCCGAACGAGATGGCCCATGCCGCCGCCCAACGCGTCGCCGATGCCAAGACCGTGCCCTTCAATCCGCTATTCCTTTACGGCGGCGTCGGGCTCGGCAAGACGCATCTCATGCACGCCATCGCGCATAGGATCCGCCAGACCAAGCCCGACAAGCGCGTCATCTATCTCTCGGCGGAGAAGTTCATGTACCGGTTCATCCGGGCCATGCGCTACAAGGACACGATGGCGTTCAAGGAGCAGTTCCGCTCCGTCGATTTCCTGATGGTCGACGACATCCAGTTCTTCAGCGGCAAGGACTCCACGCAGGAAGAGTTCTTCCACACCTTCAACGCCCTCATCGACGAGAACCGCCAGGTCGTCATCTCCGCCGACAAGCCGCCCTTCGATCTGGAGCGCATGGAAGAACGACTGCGCTCGCGGCTCGGCTGGGGCGTGGTCGCGGATATTCATCCGACGACTTATGAACTTCGTCTCTCGATCCTGGAATCGAAGGCCGAGCAGCTCGGCGTCGGCGTGCCCTCGAAGGTGCTGGAGTTCCTCGCCCACAAGATCGTCTCCAATGTCCGCGAGCTCGAGGGCGCGCTCAACCGCATCGTTGCGCATTCCGATCTGGTCGGCCGCGAGATCAGCCTGGAGAACACGCAAGAGCTCCTGCACGATCTGCTGCGTGCCACCGACCGCCACATCACCATCGAGGAAATCCAGAAGCGCGTCGCCGAACACTATGCGATCCGGCTGTCCGACATGCATTCGGCGCGCCGCGCGCGCGCCGTCGCCCGGCCGCGCCAGGTGGCGATGTATCTCGCCAAGCAGCTCACCACGCGCTCGCTGCCCGAGATCGGCCGCAAGTTCGGCGGCCGCGACCACACCACGGTGATGCATGCCGTGAAACGCATCGAGCAGCTTCGCGCCACCGACGCCGGCTTCGCCGAGGACATCGATCTGCTGCGCCGGATGCTCGAGGGCTGACGGCGCTAATTCTGGGGGCGGGTCTTCGGCCCGCCCGCTCTGCCCAACCTTGAAAATTGCCGTATTACGGGCGGGTTTGAATCCTGCCCCGACGCTGCTTCAATGGCCTTCCGACCGCCCATTGTCGGCGCCGTCCGAATCCGCCTAAAAGTCTTTGGAATCAATGGGGTTGTGGTATAATCCGTAGGCCCAGGCGGGCGTATTTGCCGACCACGCGCCGGAGCGCTTCCCCGCGTTCTTTTTGGTTGGCCGGAAGCGTTTGATTTGAAGTCCAAATTCCCTCTTTTCGACAGTAGACACCCATGAAACTCGTCATCGAGCGGTCGGCCCTCATCAAGTCCCTGGGCCACGTCCAGAGCGTGGTCGAGCGCCGCAACGCGATCGCCATTCTTTCCAACGTGCTGATCGAGGCCGATGGCGGCAATCTGGAGCTCTCGACCACCGACATGGATGTCGGGATCACCGACAAGGTGGCGGCCGATATCTCCGCCGACGGTGCCACCACGGCCCCCGTCCACACGCTCTACGACATCGTCCGCAAGCTGCCCGAGGGTGCGCAGGTCGAGCTGGAGACCGAGGATGCGAGCCGCATGGTGCTGCGCGCCGGGCGCTCGACCTTCAACATCTCCTGTCTGCCGAAAGAGGATTTCCCGGCGCATCAGGAAGCGGACCTGCCGCATAGCTTCACGCTGCCGGCATCGGAGCTGCGCGCGCTCATCGACCGCACCCATTTCGCGATCTCCACCGAGGAGACGCGCTACTACCTGAACGGCATCTATCTGCACACCGACGAGACCGAGGGTGTGCAGGTGCTGCGCGCCGTCGCCACCGACGGCCATCGCCTGGCGCGCGTCCAGATGCCGATGCCCGAGGGGGCCGCCGGCATGCCGGGGGTGATCGTGCCACGCAAGGCGGTCACCGAGCTGCGCAAGCTCGCTGACGAGTCGACCGATCCAATCGAGATCGCGCTCTCCGATGCGCGCATCCGCTTCACCTTCGACAGCGTGGTCCTCAACTCCAAGCTGATCGACGGCACCTTTCCCGACTATCAGCGCGTCATCCCGGCCGACAACGACAAGGTGCTCGAGGTCGATTGCGCGGAGTTCACCAAGGCGGTCGACCGCGTCTCAACGATCTCCACGGAGAAGTCGCGCGCCATCAAGCTCGCCCTCGATGACGGCACGCTGGTGCTCTCCGCCTCGAGCCCCGAGGCCGGCACCGCGACCGAGGAACTCGAGGTCAGCTATAGCAACGATCCGATGGAGATCGGATTCAACTCGCGCTACCTGCTCGATATCACCAGCCAGATCGAAGGCAACGGCGCCAAGCTGACCCTGGCCGACGCGGCTTCCCCGACAATTATTCAGGACGCATCCGACACCAGCGCGCTCTACGTGCTGATGCCGATGCGGGTCTGAGCGTGACGGCGCTGCTGGCGGAGGACCATACGGTTGCTGTGGCGCTCGCGATGAGCGATCCGGGACCGGGCCGGGAGACGGCTGAGCCCAGATCGGCCACATCGGGTTCGGCGACACTGCCTGCCGTTCGCCGCATCGCCCTCACCAATTTCCGCAACTACGAGCGGCTGCGCCTCGATGTCGGGGACCGGCCGGTGGTGCTGACCGGCCCCAACGGTGCGGGCAAGACGAACCTGTTGGAAGCGCTGTCGTTCCTGGCGCCCGGGCGCGGCCTGCGCCGGGCGCGGCTCGGCCAGGTCGTGCACGGCGCGTTGCAATCCGAGGACGTGCCGGACGGCCATGACGGCGATGACGGCGATAGCGAGGTCTGGGCGGTGGCCGCGCATGTCGAAACGCCCGACGGGCCGGTCGATATCGGCACGGCCCGCGAGGTCGTGCGCCCGGCCGGCGGCGACCAGGAAAGCGAGCGCCGCGTCGTCAAGATCGACGGCAAACCCGCCAAGGGCCAGGGCGATCTCGCGCGCTATCTCTCGGTCGCCTGGCTGACCCCGGAGATGGACCGGCTTTTCCTGGAGGCGAGCAGCGGCCGCCGCCGCTTCATCGACCGCCTCGTCTACGGTTTCGTGCCCGATCATGCGAGCCGCGTCTCGGCCTACGAGCGGGCGATGCGCGAGCGCTCGCGGCTGCTCCGCGACGGCGGCGCCGATCCGTCCTGGCTGACGGCGCTGGAGCAGCAGATGGCGGAAGCCGCGGTCGCCATTGCCGCGGCGCGGCGCGATCTCGTGGCCCGGCTCAACCAGGCGAGCGCGGCCGGTATCGGGCCCTTCTCGCGGCCGCAGGCGACCATGGACGGCGCGGTCGAGGCCTGGCTCGGCGACGGTCCGGCCCTGGCCGCCGAAGACCGGTTCCGCGAGGCGCTGAAGGGAAGCCGGCGGCGCGATGCCGAAGCCGGCGGGGCCGCGGAGGGTCCGCATCGCAGCGACCTCCACGTGATCCACGCCACCCGCGGCGCGCCGGCGGCGCAGTGCTCGACGGGCGAGCAAAAGGCGCTCCTGATCGCGCTCGTTCTCGCGGCCGCACGTCTGCGGGCACTCGAACATGGCGCGGCACCGATCCTGCTGCTCGACGAGATCGTCGCCCATCTCGACGAGACGCGCCGCGCGGCGCTGTTCGACGAGCTGGTGGCGCTGGGCGCGCAGGCCTGGCTCACCGGCACCGATCGCGCGCTCTTCGCGGCCCTTGGGGACCGCGCCCAGTTTCTCGATGTTGCCGACGGCGCCGTGCGCCCGGCCGCATCTCTTTAGGACCGACCATGAGCAAATCGAAGAAGCCGGCCGGCACGCCGCCGGCCAAGAAGACCAAGAAGCCTGCCAGACCCGCCGCCCGGCCCGCGCCGACGGCGAGCAAGACGCCCGGCAACGGCGACGATTACGGCGCCGAGCAGATCAAGGTGCTGCGTGGGCTCGAGGCCGTGCGCAAGCGCCCAGGCATGTATATCGGCGATACCGATGACGGCTCGGGCCTGCACCACATGGTCTACGAGGTGGTCGACAACTCGATCGACGAGTCGCTTGCCGGCCACTGCGACCGCATCGAGGTGACGCTCAACCCGGACGGCTCGGTCACCGTATCGGATAACGGCCGCGGCATCCCGGTCGACATCCATTCCGAAGAAGGCGTCTCGGCGGCCGAGGTCATCATGACCCAGCTCCATGCCGGCGGTAAGTTCGACCAGAACTCCTACAAGGTCTCCGGCGGCCTGCACGGCGTCGGCGTCTCGGTGGTGAATGCGCTCTCCGAATGGCTGACCCTGCGCATCTGGCGCGGCGGCCAGCTACACGAAATGGAATTCGCCCATGGCGAGGCGCAGGGCAAGCTGAAGGCGGTCGGCGAGGCCGAGGTCACCGGCACCGAGATCACCTTTCTGCCGTCCAAGGGCACGTTCACGAAAACCGAGTTCGACTTCGACACGCTGGAGCATCGCCTGCGCGAGCTCGCCTTCCTCAATTCCGGCGTCACCCTCGTGCTCACCGATGCGCGCGCGGTCGAGGACAAGGTGGTCGAGCTGCATTACGAGGGCGGCATCAAGGCCTTCGTTGAGTATCTCGACCGCTCCAAGGCGCCGCTCCACGGCGAGCCGATCACCGTCACCGGCCAGCAGGGCGACATCGTCATCGACGTGGCGCTGCAGTGGAACGACAGCTACCACGAGACGATGCTGTGCTACACGAACAACATCCCCCAGGATGACGGCGGCACGCATCTGGCCGGCTTCCGCGCCGCGCTCACGCGCCAGATCAACAACTACGCCCAGTCGAGCGGCATCGCCCGCAAGGAGAAGGTGACGCTCTCCGGCGACGATGCGCGCGAGGGGCTCACCTGCGTGCTCTCGGTCAAGGTGCCCGATCCCAAGTTCTCTTCGCAGACCAAGGACAAGCTCGTGTCGTCGGAGGTGCGGCCCGCCGTCGAGACCTTCGTCAACGACAAGCTCGGCCAATGGTTCGAGGAGCATCCGGCCGACGCGAAGAAGATCGTCGCCAAGGTCGCCGAGGCCGCGGCCGCGCGCGAGGCGGCGCGCAAGGCGCGCGAGCTCACCCGCCGCAAGGGCGCGCTCGATATCTCATCGCTGCCCGGCAAGCTCGCCGACTGCCAGGAGCGCGATCCGGCCAAGTCCGAGCTCTTCATCGTCGAGGGTGACAGCGCCGGCGGCACGGCCAAGCAGGGCCGCGACCGCAAGTTCCAGGCGATCCTGCCGCTGCGCGGCAAGATCCTCAACGTGGAGCGCGCGCGCTTCGACAAGATGCTGTCCTCGGCCGAGATCGGCACGCTGATCACGGCGCTCGGCACCGGCATCCGCGACGACTTCGATATCGGCAAGCTGCGCTACCACAAGATCATCATCATGACCGACGCCGATGTCGACGGCGCGCATATCCGCACCTTGCTGCTCACCTTCTTCCACCGCCATATGGGCGCGTTGATCGAGCATGACGGCTCGGGCAAGGCGGCCGGCGTGCCGGCGGCTGACGGCGAGACGACCGAGGGAGAGGAGGAGAACGGGACGGGCCGCGTCTTCCGCCACCTCTATATCGCCCAGCCGCCGCTCTACAAGGTCAAGCGCGGCCGCTCGGAGGTCTATCTGAAAGACGACGCGGCGCTCGAGAAGTTCCTGATCGACTCGGCGCTCGAGGACTGCATTCTGGCGCTGCACGACGGCAGCCAGATTGCCGGCCGCGACCTTGCCGAGTTCATCGGCCAGGCGATCGAGGCGCGCGATCTGATGGAGCCGCTGATTGCCCATGTCGGATACCGTCCGGTGGTCGAGCAGGCCGCCATTCTGGGTGCGCTGGCGCCGGAATACCTCTCCGACGGATCGCAGGCGGCCGAGATCGCCACCTATATCGCGCGCCGTCTCGATGCGCTTGCGACCAAGGAGGAGCGCGGCTGGACCGGCGAGGCCTCGGCCGATGGCGGGCTTGTTTTCCGGCGCACGCTCCGGGGTGTGACCGAGATGCACCGCATCGACGCCAAGGTGATCAAGAGCTCCGCGGCGCGCCGTTTGACGCAAAAGGCGGCCGATCTGCAGACCGCCTATGCCGGTCACGGCACGCTGGTCCACAAGGAAGACGAGATCACCATCGCCGGTCCGACCGACCTCGTCGAAGCCGTCCTGGCGATCGGGCGCAAGGGCATCTCGATCCAGCGCTACAAGGGGCTCGGCGAGATGAACGCCGTGCAGCTCTGGGAAACCACGATGGATCCGGGCTCACGGACGCTCTTGGAAGTCACGCCCTTCGACGTGCACCAGGCGACCGACATCTTCGCCACGCTGATGGGCGACGACGTCGAATCGCGCCGCGAATTCATCCAGACCCACGC
>CAZBRE010000111.1:0-15656 GCA_964494065.1 uncultured Alphaproteobacteria bacterium | reverse complement strand
TCTTACGCGCGCTCGCTCTCCGGCGGCATGCGGCGGCGGCTCATGGTGGCCAAGGCGATGGTGCACCGCCCGCCGGTCCTGGTGCTCGACGAGCCGACGGCCGGCGTCGATGTCGAGCTCCGCCAGCAGCTCTGGGGCCACGTCCGCGCGCTCAACCGCGCTGGCGTCACCATCGTGTTGACGACGCATTATCTGGAAGAGGCCGAGCAGCTCTGCGACCGCATCGCCATCATCCACCACGGCGAGGTGATTGCGGCCGATGCGACCTGGGACCTGATCGCGCGGGTCGACCGGAAGGAGCTCTCGATCATCTCAACGGAAGCCTTGACCGCGTTGCCGAAAGAGCTCAGCCGTTTCGACGCAACGCTGCACGGTACGCGCAACATCATCGTCCGCTACAAGCCGAGCCAGACGCGCATGCGCGACATACTGGATGCCGTGCGCGGCTCGGGCATCACGGTTGCCGACCTGACGACGCATGAGAGCGATCTGGAGGATTTGTTCCTGGAGTTGACCGGGTCGAAGAACGGCGGCCGAGATGGTGGGGACCCGGAATCTGTTCGCAGCGCCAAGTAGCGCATATCAGAAACGTCTGTTAGCGTCCCAGTGCCAGGCCGCCAATTCCGATAAGAACCGGCCGGCTTTGAGGGAGGAATGGGCGCCATGCTCGAGACCACGATTGCCGGCTCGCTGCCGAAACCGTCCTGGCTTGCCGAGCCGGAAACGCTGTGGGCGCCGTGGCGGCTCGACGGCGACGACCTCGTCCGCGGCAAGCAGGACGCGGCCCTCGTCTGGCTGAAGGAGCAAGAAGCGGCCGGTATCGACATCGTCTCCGACGGCGAGCAGTTCCGCATCCATTTCGTGCACGGCTTTCTGGAACACGTCGCCGGGATCGACTGGGACCTCAAGACCAAGATGGGGATCCGCGACAACCGCTATACCGTCGAGGTGCCGACGGTGACGCAAGCGGTGACGCGGCCCGAGCCGGTGCATGTCGACGAGGCGCGGTATCTGCGCGCCTACACCGACAAGCAGCTCAAATGGACGCTGCCCGGGCCGATGACGATCTGCGACACCATTGCTGACGCCCACTACAACAAGCGCGCCGACATGGCGATGGCCTTCGCCGCGCTGTTGAACCAGGAGGCGCGCGAGCTCGAAGCCGCCGGCGTCGACGTGATCCAGTTCGACGAGCCGGCCTTCAACGTCTTCTTCGACGACGTGCGCGACTGGGGCGTGGCGGCGCTCGACCGCGCCGTCGAGGGCCTCGCCTGCGAGACTGTCGTTCATATCTGCTACGGCTACGGCATCAAGGCGAATATCGACTGGAAGGGAACGCTCGGCTCGGAGTGGCGGCAATACGAGGAGATCTTTCCGGCGATCAATGCGGGCAAGGTCAGCCAGGTCTCGCTCGAATGCGCCAACTCCCATGTGCCGATGGAGCTCATTCGCCTGTTGCCCGACAAGGATATTCTGGTGGGCGCCATCGATGTCGCGACGGACGAGATCGAGAGCGCGGACGCGGTCGCGAAGGTGATCGAAGAAGCCGCACAGCATGCGGACTTGGCGCGCATCCAGCCCTGCACCAATTGCGGCATGGCGCCGCTTGCCCGCGACGTCGCCACCGGCAAGCTTCGGGCGCTCGCGGCCGGCGCGGCGGCGGCGCGCAAAAGCCTGACGTGACGTCATTGGACCATCATTGTTGTCGTCGCAATGACCGCGACGACGGAGGAAATTTCGCATGACGGTCATCAGCTATTTGACGACGATCAATTTCGATCACGGGGCCATCGAGACCCTGGCCGATGAGCTGAAAGCGGTCGGCATCGAGCGCCCCCTCATCGTCACCGACAAGGGGATAGCCGCGGCGGGCATCCTCGGCACCGTCCGCGCCACGCTCCCCAACTCGTTGCCGGTCGCCGTCTACGACGAGACGCCAACCAACCCGACCGAGGATGCGGTCGAGGATGCGCTCAAGATCTACCGCGCGGAAAACTGCGACGGCCTGGTCGCGCTTGGCGGCGGCTCCTCGATGGATCTCGCCAAGGCCGTCGGCCTGCTCGCAACACATGACGGCCCGCTGGTGAGTTACGCGGCGATCGAGGGCGGGGTGCCACGCATCACCGACAAAGTCGCGCCGGTCATCGCCGTGCCAACCACCTCGGGCACCGGCAGCGAGGTCGGCCGCGGCTCGATGATCACCTTCCGCGACCGCCGCAAGATGGGGCTCTTGAGCCCGCACCTCATTCCCAAGCGCGCGATCTGCGACCCCGATCTGACGCTCGGCCTGCCGCCGGGCCTGACCGCGGCGACGGGCATGGACGCCTTCACCCACGGTGTCGAGACCTTCCTCTCGCCCAAGATCAACCCGCCCGCCGAAGCCATCGGCCTCGACAGCTGCACGCGCGCCTGGAACTGGATCGAGCGCGCCGTGGCCGACGGATCGGACAGGGAAGCGCGCTGGCACATGATGATGGCGAGCATGGAGGGCGCGATGGCCTTCCAGAAGGGCCTCGGCGCGGTCCATTCGATGTCGCACCCGCTGGGCGGGCTCGAGGACGTGACGCTTCATCACGGCACTCTCAACGCGGTGATTCTCCCGGCCGTCTTACGCTTCAACGAAGGCCATGTCGGCGATAAATATGATCGGATGCGGACCGCGTTCCGTTTGCCCGCCGACGCCGATCTGGCGCATGAGGTCGAGAAGCTGAACGCGCGGCTCGGCCTGCCCGCCAACCTGCGCGAGATGGGCGTGACGGATGACGTGCTGCCGGCGATGGTCGAGGGTGCGGTTGCCGATCACTCGACCCCGTCGAACCCGCGGCCCGCCAGCGCCGCCGATTTCGAGGCGCTGTTCGAAGCGGCAATGGGCTAGGCGGCGGCGCTCTCTTTCCCGCCGCGCCGTTCTGCTAGAATAACGTCGATGCAGAAGATCGCCGTCATCGGCGCGGGTGCCTGGGGCACCGCGCTTGCCGCCGTGGCCCGCCGTGCCGGCCGCGACGTCCGCATATGGGCGCGCACCTCCCGCGTCGCCAAGGCCATCAACGAGCGCCACGAGAACACCGCCTATCTCGCCGGGATCGAGCTCGATCCCGCCATCGTCGCCACCAATGAGATGGAGGACGCGGCCAAGGACGCCGAAGCCGTGCTGCTGGTGACGCCGGCCCAGCACACGCGCGCCATCGTCATCGAGCTCGCCGCGCATGTCCCGCCGAGCGTGCCGACGCTCATCTGTGCCAAAGGCATCGAGGAGGGCACGGGCAAGCTGATGAGCGAGGTGATGGCGGAGCTGGCGCCGGGCCGCGCCGTCGGCGTGCTCTCCGGCCCCACCTTCGCGGGCGAGGTGGCACGGGGTCTGCCCACCGCGATCACCCTCGCGACCGATGCGGAGGGGCTTGGCCGCACCCTCGTCAAGACGTTGGGCAGCGCCACCTTCCGGCCCTACTGGTCGCCCGACGTCGTCGGCGCGCAGATCGGCGGCGCGGTCAAGAACGTGCTCGCCATCGCCTGCGGCATCGTCGAGGGGCGCAAGCTCGGCGACAATGCGCGCGCCGCACTCATCACCCGGGGCCTGGCGGAGATTGTCCGGCTCGGCCTCGCCAAGGGCGCGCGTATTGAGACGCTCTATGGCCTTTCCGGCTTGGGCGATCTCGCGCTCACCTGCACCGGACCGCAATCGCGCAACATGTCGCTCGGCATGGCGCTCGGCGCCGGCGAGACGCTGGAAGCGATCCTCGCCAAGCGCAACACCGTGGCCGAGGGCGTCCACACCGCCGCATCGGTCACCGCGCTCGCCGAGCAGATGAAGATCGAGATGCCGATCGTCAGCGCCGTCAACGCCATCCTGCATCACGGCGCGGCGATCGACGAGGCGGTCGCCGGCCTGCTCGCCCGGCCCTTCAAGACCGAAGGCGTTGAGTGACCTGGCAAAGCGGCACACATCACAGTGCCTCCGTGTCTCTGTGGTGATACATAACGCGCAACAACGGCGAGCGAAGCGGAGGCGGTGATGGCGTATTGGCTGGTCAAATCGGAGCCCGGCGCGTGGTCCTGGGACGACCATGTGAAGAAGGGCGTCGAGCACTGGGACGGCATCCGCAACTACCAGGCCAACAACAATATGAAGGCGATGAAGACGGGCGACCGCGCCTTCTTCTATCACTCGGTCGACGAGAAGCGGATCATGGGCGTGCTCGAGGTCGTGAAGGAGCACTACCCCGACCATACCGACGAGAGCGGGCGTTTCGGCATGGTCGACTTCAAGGCGCTCTTTCCGGTGAAACACACCGTCACGCTGGCCGAGATCAAGGCCGAGCCGCGGCTTCAGAACCTCGCCCTGGTGCGCCAGAGCCGGCTCTCCGTCGTGCCGGTCTCCGACGAGGAATGGCGCATCCTCTGCGGTATGGCGGGCATCGACCCGTGACCGGCGGCGAGCACCCAAGGTTTCGTTAAATTAAAACCCTCCGCATACTAAGTGAAATAAATAGACTAAAGCATTCATTTCAGGTCTACGCGTAGCATAAGTAAAATTTATTCTACTTATTTGCCGAAGCACTAGAATATTATGGATATATTACATTTGATTTCTGCTGGACATTGGCGATCGAATTCAGCCTTGAATCGCCGAAGCAATCTCCCATTATCTTAGATTAACCAAATAATATTGGCGGAAGCCTATCATTGTCCGCTCAGAACGCATGGGCGGCAGAGAATGCCTGCGTGGTCCGGGCGAACGCGGGCGTGGGATCGGTAACCCGGGGACTTCATCCTTCATGTGTGGCATAGCTGGCGAAATCAGATTCGACGGCGCGGCGGCTTCGACCGAAGCGGTTGCGGCGATGACCGAACGGCTGGCCCGGCGCGGGCCTGACGCATCCGGTCTGATGGCCCAGGGTCGGGTCGCCTTCGGGCACCGGCGTCTCAAGATCATCGACCTCACCGAGCACGCGCAGCAGCCGATGACCGACAGCGCGCTCGGCCTGTCGATCGTCTACAACGGCGCGATCTACAACTACCCCGAGCTGCGCGACGAGCTGCAGGCCAAGGGCTACAGCTTCTTCTCCACCGGCGACACGGAGGTGATCCTGAAGGCGTTCCACGCCTGGGGTCCCGATTGCGTCGAGCGCCTCTCGGGCATGTTCGCCTTCGCGATCTGGGAGCGCGACAGCGGCCGGGTGACGCTGGCGCGCGACCGGCTCGGCATCAAGCTGCTCTATTGGAGCGAGACCAAGGACCGTTTCCGCTTCGCCTCGTCGCTGCCCGCGATCCTCGCCGCCGGCGACGTCGACCGCGCGATCGATCCGGTCGCGCTCCACCACTACATGACCTTCCACGCCGTGGTGCCGCCGCCGCACACCATCCTGAAGGGCGTGCGCAAGCTGCCGCCGGCGACAGTGATGACGATCGAGCCCGACGGCACGCGCGACGAGCGCCGCTACTGGCGCCTCGACTTCGGCGCCCGCGAGGACGAACGCAACTGGGACGAGGCGACCTGGCGCGAGGCGACGTTGGAGGCCTTGCGCGTCGCCGTGCGCCGCCGCCTCGTCGCCGATGTCCCCGTCGGCGTGCTGCTCTCCGGCGGACTCGATTCGAGCCTCATCACCGGGCTCCTGAGCGAGGAGGGCCAGACCGGCCTCAAGACCTTCTCGATCGGCTTCGAGAGCGTCAACGACGAGGACGGCGACGAGTTCAAATATTCCGATATCGTCGCTGAGCGCTTTGCCACCGACCACCGGAAGATCTTCGTCGACGCCGACCGCGCGATCCCGGCGCTGAGCGAAAGCGTCGACGCCATGTCCGAGCCGATGGTCAGCCACGACAATATCGGCTTCTACCTGCTGAGCCAGGAGGTCGCCAAACACGTGCGCGTGGTGCAGAGCGGCCAGGGCGCTGACGAGGTCTTCGCCGGCTATCACTGGTATCCCCCGATGATGGAAAGCACGGCCCCGGTCGACGACTACGCCGCTGCCTTCTTCGACCGCGATCACGCCGAATACAAGCGCGCCGTCCACCCAAGTCTTACGAATGGCGACGCCAGCCGCGACTATGTCGAGCGCGCCTTCGCCGAGCCGGGCGCCGAGCGGCCGATCGACAAGGCGCTCAGGCTCGACACCACCGTCATGCTGGTCGACGACCCGGTGAAACGCATCGACAACCAGACCATGGCCTGGGGCCTCGAGGCGCGGGTGCCCTTCCTCGATCACGATCTGGTCGAGCTGGCGGCGCGGGTGCCGGGCGAGCTCAAGGTGCGCGACGGCGGCAAATACATCCTCAAGGAAGCCGCCCGCGCGGTGATCCCGCACGAGGTGATCGACCGGCCGAAGGGCTACTTCCCGGTGCCGGCGCTCAAATATCTGCGCGGGCCGTTCCTCGACTTCGTGCGCGACGTGCTCGACCAGCCGCAAGCGCGCGAGCGCGAGCTCTACCAGCGCACCTACGTCGAGACGCTGCTGCAGGCGCCGGAGGAAAACATCACGCCGCTGCGCGGCTCCAAGCTCTGGCAGGTCGCCCTGCTCGAGATGTGGCTGCAGCAGCACGGCGTCTGACGCCGACCGCTCTTTGATGGAGGGCCGACTATGAGCGTTGCACGACAGGATCATGCATCCCGGCTTCAACGCGCCAACCCGCGAACGCTGCGCAACTGGCAGAAGCCGCAGGGACGAAAGGCCGATCGCCCGGATGTGTCCGCGGTGGTCGATTGCGGCTGGGGCCGGCTCATCTTCGCGCACACCTTCGCCTCGCCCGAAGCGCTCGTCGACGAGCTGCGCAAAGAGGCGGCGGGCGAGCGCGACATCGCCTTCTATCTGCGCGACCCGCATGTGCTTCTGTCGCTGGCGCCGCAGGAGCTCTTCCTCGACCCCTCGCACACCTACCGGATCTGGTTCGATCAGTATCGTGGCTCGACGATGCGGCCGGCCGGCTACACGGTGCGCCGGCTCAACCGCGAGACCGACCGCGAGCCGGTGCGCCGCATCCTTGCCCGGCGCGGGATGGTGGGGCTGCGCGAAGGCTTCCTCGCCGAGAACGCCGGATCGCGCGTGCTGACCATGCTGGTCGCGGTAGAGGATGCGAGCGAGAAGGTCATCGGCTTCGTCATGGGCGTCGACCACAAGCGCGCCTTCAAGGACCCCGAGGGCGGCTCGAGCCTGTGGTGCCTCGCCGTCGATCCCCAGGCCCGCCATCCGGGGATCGGCGAGGCGCTGCTGCGCCAGCTCTCCGAACACTACGCGGCGCGCGGGCGGTCGTTCATGGACCTCTCGGTCATGCACGACAACAAGCAGGCGATCGCGCTTTACGAAAAGCTGGGCTTCCAACGCGTCCCCGTCTTCGCCATCAAGACCAAGAACCCGATCAACGAGACCCTTTATTCCGGCCCGCAGCCCGAAGCCGAGGTCAATCCTTACGCCGCGATCATCATCAACGAGGCGCGGCGGCGCGGCATCGGCGTGGAGATCCTCGACGCTGAGAACGGCTATTTCGCGCTGTCGCTGGGTGGACGCACGATCGTCTGCCGAGAATCGCTTTCAGAGCTCACCTCCGCGATCGCCATGAGCCGCTGCGACGACAAGGCGGTGACACGGCATATCCTCACGAACGCCGGCCTGACGATGCCCGAGCAGATCGTCGCGGAGGACCGCGACGCGGTCGCGGCCTTCCTTCAGAAGCACGAGCGCGTGGTGGTCAAGCCGGCGCGCGGCGAACAGGGATCGGGCGTCGCCGTGGATATCACCGATCTCGACGAGGCCATGGCGGCGGTCGAGGTCGCCGGTAGGTTGTGCGACAAGGTGCTGGTCGAGCAGCTTGTCGGGGGCATGGATCTGCGGATCATCGTCATCGACCAGGCCGTCGCCGCCGCGGCCGTGCGCGAGCCGGCGCAGATCGTCGGCAATGGCCGCGACAGCGTGGAGCGGCTCATCAAGGCCCAAAGCCGCCGCCGCGCCGCCGCCACCGGCGGTGAGAGCCGCATCCCGCTCGATGAGGAAACCGAGCGCTGCGTGGCCGCAACGGGCCATGCCATGGACGACGTTCCGACGGAGGGGACGGTCATCACGGTTCGAAAGGCCGCCAACCTGCACACGGGCGGCACGATCCGGGACGTCACGGACGAGCTTCATCCGGCGCTGGCCGAGGCCGCGGTCGAGGCCGCCTTCGCCCTCGATATTCCGGTGGTGGGGCTCGATTTCATCGTGCCTGCCCCCGACGGCCCCGACTATGCCATTATCGAGGCGAACGAGCGGCCGGGGCTGGCCAATCATGAGCCGACGCCGACGGCCGAGCGTTTTATCGATCTGCTGTTTCCCACGACGGTGGCGCGGGCATGAACGAACAGACACCCAAGTCGGCCGCCGCGCGTCCGAAGACTCGGCGCCGCAAGGGCGCCGGCGGCAAGGCCAGGCGCTCCAAGGCCGTTGCGATGTCCGAGGCCCTCGACATCGACATGGACTATTTGCGCCGCGTGCTGCGCGAGCTGCTCGACATTCCGTCGCCGACCGGCTTCACCGACAACATCGTCCACTACGCCTGCGCCGAGTTGGAGGCACTCGGCGTGTCCTACGAACTCACTCGCCGCGGCGCCATCAGGGCCAATCTCGAAGGCCGGCAGCGCACCCCGGACCGCGCCGTGGTGGCGCATCTCGATACGCTCGGCGCGATGGTCAAGGGCCTGAAGGAGAACGGCAGGCTGGGGATCGCACCGATCGGCACCTGGTCGCCGCGTTTCGCCGAGGGCGCCCGGATCAGCGTGTTCGCCGAAGAGGCAACCCTGCGTGGAACCATTCTGCCGCTGAAGGCCTCGGGCCACACCTACAACAAGGAAATCGACACCCAGCCGGTGGCCTGGGAGAACCTCGAGATCCGCCTCGACGAGCGCGTCGTCACGCTGAACGAGCTGATCGAGCTCGGCGTCAATGTCGGCGATTTCGTCGCCGTCGATCCGGTTGTGGAGTTCGGCCCCAACGGCTTCATCAACTCGCGCTATTTGGACGACAAGGCGGGGGTGGCGGCGCTCATGGCTGCGGTCAAGGCGGTCAAGCAGAGCGGGCATGATCTGCATGTCGACTGTCACGTCATCCTGACCATCGCCGAGGAGGTCGGCGTCGGCGTCTCGGGCACGCTCCACGGCGACGTCGCCGAGATGGTCACCGTCGACAACGGCACCGTCGCGCCGGGTCAGAACACCAACGAATACGGCGTGACCATCGCGATGCAGGATTCGAGCGGGCCCTTCGACTATCACCTGTCCCGAAAGCTCATCGAGCTCTGCCGCACGAAGCGCATTCCCTTCAGCCGCGATGTCTTTCGTTTCTACCGCTCCGACAGCGCGAGCGCGCTGCAGGCGGGCAACGACCTGCGCACCGCGCTCGCCTGTTTCGGCCTCGACGCCTCGCACGGCTATGAGCGGGTGCACGAGGACTCGCTCCAGGCGCTGGCGCAGCTCCTGGGCGAGTACATCCTGAGCGAACCAGGGATCGCGCGCGACCAGATCGATCTCGGCCCCATCGACGGCTTCCCGACCCAGCCGGACTGACGCCTTTGGGGCGAGCGGGTGTGGCAATGAGCCCCGCTTGTCTCGCCCCTGCTTATCCTCAATAATCCCTGCGAAAATCAGGCGGGCTCGCGGCCGTGTGCAGGACGGCTGCGGGGCGAAAATTGGGGAGGGGCCAAGCCTATGTTCGAGCAGCACAATCTCTATCCGGTACCCGACGAGTGGGCCAAGAAGGCCTGGATCGACAACGCGACCTATCTGCGCGAATACGAACGCTCGATCAAGGATCCTGCGGGGTTTTGGGGCGATCAGGCCAAGCGGCTCGACTGGTTCACCGCGCCCACCAAGGTCAAGGATGTCAACTTCGGCCCCGGCGACGTTCACATCAAGTGGTACGAGGACGGCGTGCTCAACGCCACGCACAACTGCCTCGACCGCCATCTCGACGCGCGCGGCGATCAGGTCGCGATCATCTGGGAAGGCGACGACCCCAAGGAAGACAAAAAGCTCACCTACAAGGAGCTCCACGCCGAGGTCTGCAAGCTCGCCAACGGCCTGAAGTCGCTGGGCGTCAAGAAGGGCGACCGTGTCACGATCTACATGCCGATGATCCCCGAGGCCGCGATCTCGATGCTCGCCTGCGCGCGCATCGGCGCGATCCATTCGGTGGTGTTCGGCGGCTTTTCCCCCGATTCGCTGGCCAACCGCATCCAGGACTGCGATTCGAACCTGGTCATCACCGCCGATGAAGGCCTGCGCGGCGGCCGCTCCGTGCCCCTCAAGGCCAACACCGACGCGGCGCTCGTCGACTGTCCGACGGCCAAGAACTGCATCGTCTACAAGCGCACCGGCGGCAAGATCGATTGGACCGACGGCCGCGATATCTGGTGGCACGATCTGGTCGCCGACCAGTCCGACGACTGCCCCGCCGAGGAGATGAACGCCGAAGACCCGCTGTTCATCCTCTACACGTCCGGCTCGACCGGGCAGCCCAAGGGCGTGCTGCACACGACCGGCGGCTACATGGTCTACACCTCGCTGACGCACCAATACGTTTTCGACTATCACGACGGCGACATCTACTGGTGCACCGCCGATGTCGGCTGGGTGACGGGCCACAGCTACATCGTCTATGGGCCGCTCGCCAACGGGGCCACCACGCTCATGTTCGAGGGCGTGCCCAACTACCCCGACGCTTCGCGGCACTGGCAGGTCTGCGACAAGCACAACGTCAACATCTATTACACCGCGCCGACTGCGATCCGCGCGCTGATGCGCGAGGGCGACGAGCCGGTGAAGAAGACGAGCCGCGCTTCGGTGCGTTTGCTCGGCACGGTGGGCGAGCCGATCAATCCCGAGGCCTGGGAGTGGTACTACCACGTCGTCGGCGAGGAGCGCTGCCCGATCGTCGATACCTGGTGGCAGACCGAGACCGGCGGCATTCTGATCACGCCGCTGCCGGGGGCGACAAAGCTCAAGCCCGGCTCGGCGACCCGGCCGTTCTTCGGCGTCATGCCCGAGCTGGTCGACGGCGACGGCAAGAAGCTCGAGGGCGCGGCATCGGGCAATCTCTGCATCGCCGACGCCTGGCCGGGGATGATGCGGACCGTGTTCCGCGACCACGACCGCTTCGTGCAGACCTACTTCTCGACCTACCCGGGCAAGTATTTCACCGGCGACGGCTGCCGCCGCGACGAGGACGGCTATTACTGGATCACCGGCCGCGTCGACGACGTGATCAACGTCTCCGGCCACCGCATGGGCACCGCCGAGGTCGAGAGCGCGCTGGTCGCCCATGACGCCGTCGCCGAGGCCGCGGTCGTCGGCTATCCCCACGACATCAAGGGCCAGGGCATCTACGCCTATGTCACGCTCAATGTCGGCGAGAAGCCGACCGAGGAGCTGCGCAAGGAACTCGTCCAGTGGGTCCGCAAGGAAATCGGCCCGATCGCCTCGCCCGATCTCATCCAGTGGGCGCCGGGGCTGCCGAAGACGCGCTCGGGCAAGATCATGCGGCGTATTCTGCGCAAGATCGCCGAGGACGATTTCTCCAATCTGGGGGATACCTCCACGCTCGCCGATCCGGCGGTGGTCGACGATCTGGTCGAAAACCGGATGAACCGCTGAGCCGGGACCGGCGTCGGATCCGGGCCTGCCTTGATCCAAATTCTGAGCCCGCGCGGGAACGTCTGCGCGAGCGTTTGCGAATGACTTTGCGGGGACGGCGATTGCGGCTGGAATCGGCCCGGAATCTGGCGGAATACTTGCTAAATTTTGCTTTAAACAGTTCCTTTGCTTAACACTTGATTATATGCTGCGCGCTATACCGGCATGGTCCGTCGACGTTCAATAAGAAGCGGCGGCGAACGGGTCCATGCAAAGGCGCCGAAAAGTTGGGGTCCGGCGCAAATAACAGGGTGAGAGAATGCTCAACCAGCGAGTTTCAGCGAGGAAGACATTTCGTTTTTCGGCGCTCGGGGCGCTTGCCGCGGGTGCGTTGGTCGCCTGGACGGGCATCGTTCAAGCGGCGGAATCCTACACATTCGCCGGGCTGCGTTGGGGCAGCTCGCCGGCCCAGGCCAAGCGTGTTCTGAAAGCCCGCGGCTTCAAGGTCAGCCGTGTGGTCAAGGGGCCGCAGCGCGAGCTGGCCGAGAACGGCGCTTGGGGCAAGTGGGTCAAGCGCGATCGCGGCAAGCGCATGGTGGCGCGCGGCAAGGTCGGCGGCATGAAGACCGACGTAGAGCTGGTCTTCGGCCGCAACAATGCGCTGCAGCGCGTGATCGTGCGCTGGCCGGACTGGAACGGCACCATTCCGCACGCCAAGCGCCTGACCAAGACGGCGACTGCCGTGACCAAGCAGCTCGAGGGCCAGTACGGCCGCTCCAACGAGCGTCGCGATCCCTTCGGTTGGATCGACACGGCGCGCTGGCTTCCGGCCGAGGATGGCAGCCACATGGAGCTGATCGTGCGCGGCACCAACGGCATGCTGTTCTATCCGGGCGACCGCACCGGCGTGCGCCTGCACTTCTGGAACGCCCGCTACCGCAAGGGCGGGGCCCAGACCGCCGGCGGCGGCAGCGCCCCGAAATACGGCCCGGGCCATACCCAGGAGATCAAGGCCAAGCCTTCGACAAGCAGCAAGTCGGGTGGCTCGAAGGCCGCAGGCGGCTTCAGCTTCGGCGAGGACCGCTAGGCGGCTGCCAGCCCGAGACGGCAAGATCAAAGACAAGCGGGGCGCCTCGATCGAGGCGCCCCGTTTTCGTTGGGCATCCGGCCCGGCTTGTTCGGTTCGTCCGACTTATCCGTCAGCGGCGTTGCGCCTGCTCGCACCAGGAGCCGCGGCGGCGGCCCCGATAGGGCCGGGCGAGGCCGGCGGCGATCAGCGCCGCGCCCAGATCCTCGCCACGCGCCGTGATCACGCGCGCCAACACCCGGCCGGCGTATTTTCCGTAGCGAACGTCGTGCAGGGTCACCCGGGGATCGTTCAGCTTGCGCTTTACGAAGTCGCGCGCGGCTTCCGCCATCCGTTCCTCGCGGTGGCAGCGGCCGCGCAGCTCCGGCGTATCGACACCCGCCAGCCGCACCTTGGTGCGGACGACCTGGCCCAGCCAGATGCGCGCCCTGACCTCCAGCGTGTCGCCGTCGTGCACGCTGACCACATCGGCCTGAACGGGCCCTGGCAGCCGCTCACGGGCGCTTGGAGCCGAAGGCAGGACGGCGAGTGCCGCGATCAAAGCCGCGGCCGTCAGGGCTGATTGGTAGCTGCGGACCGTGAAGCACATCAGCGCCATGGGCTGGTTTCTTTCACCGCCGAAAGGGGTTATTTATCCCACTGACCCAACCTACCGGCTGCTGGTGAACAAAACAAGAAAATATTGGGAAATTTCCGCCCTCACCCGCGAGGGCGACATGTGGCGCCTAGTCGTTAGAAGTCGACGCAGCGGCCGTCTTTTTCGTAATCGCCGTAGCGGGTCGGGTCCGGCCCGTCGCGGCCGCCGATCTCCTCGACGGTCTCGACGGATTCTGCTGTATCTGCGGACTTTGGGGCATCGGGCTGGCGCTCGGCCGGCGTCTGCTCGCCTTTGGGCGCGTCTGCCGGTTTCGCGGCGCTCGGCCGTTCGGTCTTCGATTTCGCCATAGGAAATATATGGCGGCTACGGCGGCGCGCGCCAAGTCTTGAAAGGCCGCGCCCGGCCTATAATTGACTCTTGCGACGCAATGACGCGAAGCGGGCCGAACCGCTCCGGACAGTGACGCTTATCTGTAGGGATCGGGAGTAGCGAACGGGAGTAGGGAACGATGGCAGGGTATCTTCGAACCACGCTGCTGCTCGCGGGGCTGACCGCGCTGTTCATGGGCGTGGGCTATCTGATCGGCGGCATCGCCGGCATGGTCATCGCGCTCGTCGTGGCCTGTGCGATGAACCTCTTCGCCTACTGGAACTCCGACAAGATGGTGCTCTCCATGCAGGGCGCCCAGGAGATCGACGAGGCGAGCGCGCCCGAGTTCTTCGCCATCGTGCGCTCGCTGGCCGAGCGCGCCGAACTGCCGATGCCGCGCGTCTACCTGATCGACAGCGACCAACCCAACGCGTTTGCTACCGGCCGCAACCCGCAGAACGCTGCGGTTGCCGCCACGACCGGTCTCCTTGACCGTCTCTCGCGCGACGAGATCGCGGGCGTCATGGCGCATGAGCTCGGTCATGTGCGCAACCACGACACGCTGATCATGACGATCGCCGCGACCCTCGCCGGCGCGATCGGCCTGCTCGCCAACTTCGCCATCTTCTTCGGCGGGCGGCGCGACAATCCGCTCGGCATCGTAGGGGCGATCGCCATGATGATCCTGGCCCCGTTGGGCGCGATGCTGGTGCAGATGGCGATCTCGCGCTCGCGCGAATACCAGGCCGACAAGGCCGGCGCGGAGATCAGCGGCCAGCCGCTGGCGCTCGCCTCGGCGCTCGAACGCATCGAGGTGATGGCGCACGAGATCCACAATCCCACCGCCGAGGCGAACCCGGCGACGGCGCATATCTTCATCATCAATCCGCTTTCGGGCGGCGGCATCGCCAGCCTCTTCTCGACCCACCCTTCGACCGAGGATCGCGTGGCGCGGCTGCGTGAGCTGGCCGGCGCGATGCCGGCATCGGGCGCCGGGCGTCGCGGCGGCAGCGTGCCCAACACGGCGCGCCGCGCGCGCCGCGCGGGCCCATGGGGGTGAGCGCGGCGAAAGCAGACGACGCCACGGCGCGCAGCGTCGCGCTCGAATTGATCGATGCGGTGCTTCGCCGTAACCAGGCGCTCGATGAGGCGTTGGCGGGGCATGCGGGTCTGGCCGCGCTCGAGCCGCGTGACCGCGCCTTTTCCCGGCTCATAGTGGCGACGGTCCTCCGCCGCCTCCCCCAGCTCGACGCCCTGATCGGGCGGTGCCTGGACAAGGACCTTCCCAAAGGCGCGTCGGCCGTTGAGGACCTGCTGCGGCAGGGCGCGGCGCAGCTCCTCTTCATTGGCACCGCCGCCCATGCCGCGGTCGATGAGACGGTGGCGCTGGTCGCAGCGACCGGCCATCGCAAGCTCAAAGGCCTGGTGAACGCCGTCCTGCGCCGCCTCGCCCGCGAGGGCGGAAAATGGGCCGCCGAGCAGGATGCCTCCCGCCTCAACACGCCCGACTGGCTGTGGCGCGACTGGTCGGCGGCTTACGGCGAGGCGGCGGCGCGGGCGATCGCCGAGGCGCATCTGCGCGAGCCGCCGCTCGATATCACCGTGCGCGCAGATCCTGAAAGCTGGGCCGCGCGCCTCGACGCGGAAATTCTTCCCACCGGCAGCCTGCGCCGCGCGGCCGGCGGCGATGTGACCGCGCTGCCCGGTTTCGATGAGGGCGCCTGGTGGGTGCAGGACGCTGCCGCGGCGTTGCCGGTGCGCCTCCTAGGCGACGTGGCCGGCAAGCGCGTCGCCGATCTCTGCGCCGCACCCGGCGGCAAGACCGCCCAGCTCGCCGCCGCGGGGGCGAAGGTCATTGCGGTCGACCGCTCGGCCCCGCGCCTCGCGCGGCTCGAAGCCAACCTCGCCCGTCTCGATCTCACCGCGGACTGTGTCGTCGCCGATGCCGTCACCTGGCGGCCAAGCGCGCCGTTCGCCGCGATATTGCTCGACGCGCCGTGCAGCGCCACCGG
>CAZBRE010000110.1:12520-16026 GCA_964494065.1 uncultured Alphaproteobacteria bacterium | reverse complement strand
GGAAAAGCCGATGATGGCGTTGAGCGGCGTGCGCAGCTCGTGGCTCATATTGGCAAGGAACTGGGACTTGGCGTGATTGGCGGTCTCGGCCCGCAGCTTTTCGGCCTCGAGCGCCTTGGTGCGCTCCTGCACCGTGCGCTCCAGCCTCTGGTTCAGCCGCGCCAGGGCGGTTTGCGAGTCCTGGAGCTTGGCGTAGGCGGCGGTTAGGTCGCTTTCGCGCTTGCCTTCGTGCGCCAGCATATCGTTGTAGGCCGCGACGACGACGCCCAGCTCGTCCCGGCTGTCGAACTCAACCGGCAGGCGCTCGCCGGTTTCCGCCGAATGCCGGATCGACGCCGTCAGTAGACGCAGCGGCCGGGTCACGATCAGCCGGAAGCCGATAAACGAGGCCAGAATGGCGATGATGAAGGCGATCGCGAGCACCGAATACAGGACCAGGCTTCGAAGCTCCTCGGCGTTCTTCAGCTCCTCGCCGCTGAACCGCACCACGAGGCTCAGCCGTCCCGCCTCGTCGACCGGAAGGGTGAGCCGGTGGCCGGATTTGAGGGTCTTGCAGCCCTGATGCGGCGGTTGCGCGGCGATGACCCGGCCGCTGCCGACACGGATCAGCTCGGCGCAGAGGAAGGCGCGGTCGGCGGTCAGCGGACCCATCAGGTCGCGGGCGAGCGTCGGATTGCGTGCGGCGTCGTGACGTCCGAGCGCCACCGCCGTGCGCGAGGCGCTATTGCCGACGCGGGCGGCCAGCGCTTCCTCGTCGACATTCAGCTCGTAGTGGATGATGAAGCCGATCGCGGGGATCGCAAAGGCCAGGAAGACGGGCGTCAGCAGGAGCAGGAACTTGGCGAGTATGCCGTTCCAGGGCCGGGTCGGACGCAGCGCCGCGCGCCGGCGCGCTGATGCTCCGGCCGTGCCCATCAATCGCTGCGGACGACCCTGCCCGCTGCCATCAAGCGCTTCAAAAGATGCCGGCTGCTCACCGCGGTGTTGAACACGACATAGGAGTTGGCCTTGCGCGCCAGATAGAAGTCGATCTCGACGGTCTTGCCCTTGTCGTCGCGGAAGTTGAAGCAGAGCACGTAATGCTTGCCCATGCGCAGGATCACTGGATGGGCGTTGACCGGGTGCAGGTGCTTCACCATGCCGGTCTTGAGATCGAGGTGCAGGAAGGCGCCGTCGACGAGTTGACGGTCGATGTGGCGCTGCATCGCGGCCTGCAGGCCGGCCTTCTCCGAGAGGCCGATCGGCCAGGCCTGCGGGGCGGCGAGCAGAAACACCAAGGCAAGCGTGGCCGCGGACAGGCGCCGGATATGTGTAGCCATGGCTGGGTCTCCTTGTTGAGGCGCCAGTAATCACGCGGAGATTAGAAACGGATTAAGAATAGGAATGGTTTCCGGGCCCTTTTGCGCGCGGCGAAACGGCCGGGATCGAATTGGCCGGATTTCAAGGGTTTCTTGGCGGAAGACAGGAGCGACGATGCGCCCGCTCACCACAACGTGAAGGCGCATCGCTGCCCGGACTGACAGTCTTTAGAGCGCCGCGGTCGGCGGCCATGACGGCCCAGCGGCCGATCGTGATTAAGCAAACCTTAACCGCCTTGCCCCGATACTGGCCCGTGCAATGGCCAGAATGCACGGTCCGAAAGGATCGTGCTGCACCGATCGACCCGAAAGGATCGTTCTGATCGTGGATAAAAAGACATCGAAGGCCCTCGATGCGATCGACGTCGAGCGCTTGCTCGCCGACCCGTCCGCCGCGGTTCGCGCCGACACGGCGGTCAAGGTCGCGCAGGAATTCTCGCAAGGCACCCTGAACGATCGCGAGCGCGTGGTCGCGGAGGACGTCTTCCGCCTCTTCGTGCGCGACGTCGAGGTCAAGGTCCGCGAATCGCTCTCCAACGCCGTCAAGGAATGCGCATCGCTTCCCAACGACATCGCCGTGGCGCTCGCCAAGGATGTCGATCAGGTCGCGCTGCCGGTGCTGATCTCCTCGACGGTGCTGACCGACGACGATCTCATCGAGATCATCAAGGACGCCGGCGGCCAGAAGCAGCAGGCCATTGCCGGGCGTGAGAATGTCAGCTCGTCGGTATCCGATGCGCTGATCGAGAAGGGCGACGAGGATGTCGTGCGCACGCTGGTCTCCAACCACGGCGCGGAGATCGCGGAGACCTCGCTCAACCGCATCATCGACGAGTTCGGCGACCGGGAGTCGCTGCATCAGCCGCTCGCCGAGCGTCCGGCACTGCCGATCGGCATTGCCGAGCGGCTCGTCAATGTGGTTTCCGAGAAGCTTCAGGACCACATCATGCGCAACCACCCGCTGCGTCCGGCGCTGGTCAGCGATCTGGTGATCGCGAGCCGCGAGCGGACCACGGTCGGTCTGCTCGGTCAGGAAACCGAGGAAGAGGACGTGATGGACCTGGTGCGCCAGCTCTATCAGAACGGCCGCCTGACCTCCTCGATCATCCTGCGGGCGATCTGCATGGGCGACATGCGCTTCGGCGAAGCGGCGCTGGCGACCATGGCCAACGTGCCGCTGGTCAACGCGCAGACGCTGATCCACGACTCCGGCCATCTCGGCTTCAAGGCGATCTACGACAAGGCCGGGCTGCCGAACCAGCTTTATCCCGCCTTCCGCACGGCGATCGATGTGGTGCGCGAGATGGAATATGACGGCCGCGAGAACGACCGCGAGCGCTTCCGCCAGCGCGCGATCGAGCGGATCCTCACGCGCTACGAGGACGTCGACGCCGAGGATCTCGACTATCTCCTGAACAAGCTGACCGAGCTGGGCCAGGCCCTGGCGCCGCACGCGCCCAAGGTGGCCGACAGCGCCTGAGCCGGCTCAGATACGCACAAAGATAAAGGCGCCGGGATGGCTGTCCCGGCGCCTTTTCTTTGCGGGCTAGACCGCTCTGCGGTCAGGCTTGCGGCTGGGGGGCAGGGCCGTCCGGCTCCGAGCCCTCGGGGGCGGGGGGCTCGTCGCGGCGGCGCTTGCGGTCCTCCATGAACTGATCGAACTCCGCCTTGTCCTTGGCGTGGCGCAGGCGTTCCAGGAAGTCACGGAACTCCTGCTGCTCTTCTTCCAGCCGGCGCATCATGTCTTCGCGGTATTCGTCGAAGGCGCTGTTGCCGCTCGAATGCCGGCTCTGGCGCCAGCGTTCGCGTGCCCGGCGCCGGTCCGAACGACTGCTATTGTGCCAGCGTCCGGGGCCCCTGTTCATCCCACGGTGCATTCCGCATCCCATGCGTCCACTCCATATTAGATAGGCCAGAATTGCGAGGCCGATGGGCCAAAATAGGATGAAGCCCACGACCATGACCGCGATCCATGCCGGTTTTCCTAGATCGTCCAGTTTCGCTGCCAGTTCCATCGGTCTCTCTCGTGATGTTTGACGGGTGGTGTCGAAACCGCTCGTCATGTGAATGTTATTTACATTGACATATCTGGCCCCGTGCCCCCCGTCTGTCAAGGCAAATCGCCGGAAAAATCGCCGGAAAAATCGC
>CAZBRE010000110.1:0-12420 GCA_964494065.1 uncultured Alphaproteobacteria bacterium | reverse complement strand
CCCGTGCCCCCCGTCTGTCAAGGCAAATCGCCGGAAAAATCGCCGGAAAAATCGCCGGAAAAATCGCCGGAAAAATCGCCGGAAAAATCGCCAGAAAAATCGTCAGAAAAATCGCGGGAAAAATTGCCGAAAAAATCAGCGGGCTCCAAAAATTAACGCTTTTCGGCCGAATTCCCGTCGTCGCGCAGGCCGAGGCCTTCGAGATAGATCAGCACGCCGGCCTCCAGCAGGTCTTCCGGCGGCATCGGCAGCGGGCGGCGCGCCGCATCGCCGCGGGCGAAGAGCGAGGCGATGCCGTGCGCCAAAGCCCAGATATGGAGGCTCATCATCATCGCCGGCGGCCGCCGTTCCGCGGGCATGGTGGCGGAGATCGCCTCGCAGGCCGTGCGCATCACGTTGAACGCCAGATCGCCGGCCTGGGAGAGCTGGGGGTCGAGATCGGGGGGCAGGCCGGTCTCGAACATGGCGGCGTAGTAGGCCGGCTCGTCCGCAGCGAAGGCGAGATAGGCGCGGCCGACATTCTGGAACGCGGTCATCGGCGACGGCCGGCCGTCGTCCCAGGCCTTGCTCAGCACCGCCTCCAGCCGCTCGAAGCCACGTCGGGCGACATCGGCCATTAGCGCGTCGCGGTCGGCGAAATGGCGGTAGGGGGCGGCCGGGCTGACACCTGCGGCGCGCGCGGCCTCGGCAAAGGTAAAGCCCGCCGGGCCCTTATCCGCGATCAGATCGAGCGCCGCCTCGATCAACGCCTCACGCAAATTGCCGTGGTGATAGCTGCGGCGGGACTTGCCGCGCCCGCTGCTCCGGTGGTGCTTCGACCAGTTCATGTAAGGAGATTTTACATTATTCGCGCCGAAAACAAGAGGCGCGATTGGCGGCTCTAGTCACGTAGCGCCGAAAGGCACCGGATTCCGCCGGTTTGCGGCCCGGTCAGCCGTCTGTCAGCCGGTCCATCAGCCAGTTGGCGGTCTGCATCAGGCGGCGGTCGTGGCCGCGCTGGCCGACGATCTGGACGCCGACCGGCAGGCCGTGCGCGCCCTTGAGCAGCGGCAGGCTGAGCGCCGGCACGCCGCAGAACGTCCACAGCGTAGAGAATGCCGGGTCGCCCGTCGCGCCGAGCCCCTTCGGCGCTTCCCCGGGCGCGGCCGGCGTGATGATCGCGTCGTAGCGGGCGAAGACCTCGTTCAGGCCCGCATTCAGCACCTCGCGCTGCTCGCGCGCGGCCAGGTAGTCGACCGCGCTTACCGTGCGGCCGTCCTCGATCATCTCCCGGAAGCGGGGGCTCGGATGCTCGCCCGGCGCGTCGCAGAGCGCACCGACCGACTGCGCCATCTCCGCCGTCAGCACGGCGTTGTGATACGCGGCGACCCTGGCGAAGGGCTCGGGCAGCGCGACCGTTTCGCAGCGTTCGCCGAGCGTCTCGACCAGCGTCTCGAATCCGGCGGCGGTGGCCGCCTCGGCCTTGTCCCAGGCCGCCGTCTTCACGAAAGCGACGGTGGGCGGCACGGGCGGCGGCTCGCCCCAGGTCTCGCTGAGGCGGAGCGGCGCCTGCGGGCGCATCGCCTTGTCGTCGCCGTCGAAATGGTCGAGCGCATCGAAGAGCAAGGCCATGTCGCCAAGCGAGCGCGCGAACAGGCCGACCGTGTCGAAGGTGTTGGAGAGCGCCAGCATGCCGCGCCGCGAGATCCGTCCATAGGTGGGCTTGTAGCCGACCACGCCGCAGAAGGAGGCGGGCCGGATCGTCGAGCCGACCGTCTGGCTGCCGAGCGCGAGCGGCACCATGTTGGCGGCAACGGCAGCCGCCGAGCCGCTCGACGATCCGCCAGGCGTGCGGGTCTCGTCATGGGGATTGGCCGTGGGGCCGGGGGTGAAGGTGGCGAGCTCGGCCGTCACCACCTTGCCCAGGATCACCGCGCCCGCTTCGCGCAGGCGTTCGGCGGCGGCGCTGTCCCGGTTCGGCATGCGGCCCGCAAAGAGCGGCGTGCCGCATTCGGTCGGCATGTCGGCCGTATCGAAGATGTCCTTCAGGGCGACCGGAATCCCATGCAGCGGCCCGCACGCTTCACCGGCTGCCCGCGCCGCGTCGGCGGCCTTGGCCTGGGCGAGCGCGTGCCCGGCGTCGATATAGGCCCAGGCATGCAGCGTGGGCTCGCGCGCCTCGATCACCGCGAGGCAGGCTTCGACCAGCTCGACCGATCGGACCGCACCGCTTGCAAGGCCGTCCGCCGCCTCGAGCGCGCTCATCTCCGCCAGTGACATCGTCCCTCCCGTTCTCCGCCGAACAGCTGGAGTCTAGCTGACCGCGCCGGGAGACGGTAGCCGCCGGCGATAGCCGCTAGCCGCCGCCGCTGAAGGCCAATTTCGGAAGCCACAGGATCAGTTGCGGAAAGAGGATCACCAGCGTCAGCCCCAATGCTTGCAAAAGCAGGAACGGCATCGCCGCCTTGAAGATCATCGCCATGGTGATATGCGGCGGCGCCACGCTCTTCAGATAGAACAGCGCATAACCGAATGGCGGCGACAGGAACGACATCTGCATGTTGACCATGTAGACGACGCCGAACCAGAGCTGCATCGTCTCCTTGATCTTCTGCGGATCGGTCAGCCCGTCGACCGGGCCGGGCAGCCCGAACAGCCCGTCGAATTTCAGCTTCAGCATGATCGGCACGAAGATCGGCACCGCCAGCAGCAGGATGCCGACCCAGTCGAGAAACATGCCGAGCACCACCAGGATGATCATCATGACCAGCAGGATGCCGTAGGGCCCGAGGCCGGTCGCGATCAGGGTCTCGGCGACGAACTCGCGGCCGCCGCTCAGGCTGTAGAAGCCGACGAAGATGCTGGCGCCGAAGATGATCCAGAGCACCATCGACGATGCCTTCAGCGTGGTGATCGCCGCTTCCCTGGTCCGCGGCCAGGAGAGCCGCCGGTGGATCGCGGCGACGAAGAAGGCGCCGAAGGTGCCGATGCCGGCGGCCTCCACCGGCGTCGCGACGCCGGTAAAGATGACGCCCAGCACCAGAACGATGAGCAGGATCGGCGCGATGATGCCGCGCAGCAGGCTGAGCTTCTCGCGCAGGCTCACGCGCTCTTCCGGCGGCAGGGCCGGGCCCATCTCCGGGTTGATGTAGCTGCGGGCCGTCACATAGAAGATGAACATGCCCGAGAGCAGCAGACCCGGAATGATGGCGCCGATGAACAGGTCGCCCACCGACTGCTCGGCCACCACGGCGAACAGGATCGCCAGGATCGACGGCGGGATCAGGATGCCCAGCGTGCCGCCGGCGAGGATCGAGCCGCAGGCGAGCTTGGGCTCGTAGCCGTGGCGCAGCATGGCGGGCAGGGCGATCAGCCCCATCGTCACCTCCGCCGCGCCGATCACGCCGACCATGGCGGCGAGGATCGTCGAGGCGATGATCGTCGCCGAGGCGAGGCCGCCCTTGATGCCGCCGAGCATCTTGTAGATGACGTCGAACAGCTCCTCGATGATGCCGGCGCGCTCCAGCATCGCCGCCATGAAGATGAAGAGCGGGATCGCCGAGAGCTGATAGTCGGTCATGAACGGAAAGATCCGCGACGGCAGCAGGTTGAGGCTGTTCAGATCGCCGAACATGAAGAGGAAGATGCAGCCGAGCCCGCCGGTCACGAAGGCGAGCGGCAGGCCGGCCATCAGCAGCAGCGCCAGCGAGCCGAACATCAGGACCGTCAGCCAGACGATGTCGATCTGCCAGCCCACGGTTTAGCGTCCCACGCTTTCTTGGCCGCCGCGCACGCCGCGCAGATAGAGGATGTCGCGGATCAGCTTGGCGATGCCTTGCAGCAGGAGCAGGAAGCCGCCCAGCGGGATCGCCAACTTCACCGGCCAGTACTGGATGCCCCATTCATTGAGCGTCGTTTCCTGAACCTGGATCGCATCGAGCGCGAAGATGGCGCCGGTCCAGACCAGCGCCAGCACGAAGATGAAGAAGAAGACCGAGGTGACGAGGTCGATGATCGCCTTGGTCCGGACGCTCCGCTTCTCGTAGAGCACGTCGACGCGGACGTGGGATTCCTCACGGTAGGCATAGCCGCCCGCCAGCAGGTACTGCATGCCGAACATCAGGAACATGCCCTCATGCGCCCAGTTGGTCGGCGCGTTGAAGACGTAACGGGCCAGTACCTCGTAGTAATATATGAAGACCGCAATCACCGCCCAGTAGGCGACGAAGGACCCGGCCAACCCATTGATCTTGTCGATGATCCGGGTGAGCGGCGTGTGGATGTCGCGACGGGGATCGGGCGCGGGCCCGCGCTCGATGACGTCGAAGTCCTCCTGCGGCGCGTCGCCTTCGGTTTCAAGGCAGCGCGCATGGAGGCGCGGCAGGCGCACCGCGTCGACCAGCAGCAGAATGAAGATGAGATAGGTGAAGAACCCGGCGAACGAGCCCCATTCCGCCCGCTTTTCCTCGGCTTGTCCGAGCTCCGCCTTGGCCTCGACGAGCTGGGCCTGGGCTTTTTCCAGGTTCGGCTTGTCGCGTTCGCGGCCCTGTTCAACGCGGCGCTTGAAATGGCGCACATCCGACGTCGCGATCTTCAGCTGGTTCTGCCATTTGGAGACTGCCTCGCGCTCGACCGCACCGTTGCCGTTGCCGTGCAGCACCAGGAAGAACATCGCGATATAGAGGAGCGTGATCCTGGGCACCTTCAAGTAGAGCCGGTGCAGCCCGACGAACCCTGCGGTGATCAGGAACATGTAGGCGACCGGCAGCGAAACCGCCGGGCCGTTCTTGTCGGCGTTGGCGCGGTGGACGAGATAGGCCGCTATCAGCGGAAAGCCGAAGATCCCCAACCAGTAGACCAGGTGCGGCAGCACGAAGGTCATGTTCGGCAGGGCGACCCAGCCGGGCAGGAGCGCGTGGAGCGCCTGCGCTAACGGAGCTGTAAGTTCGGACATCGAGCGGCCGCAGAGCGCGGATTATGATCGGGACCACAATCGCTTCCGAGGGGGCGCCGGACGACGCCCCCTCGGGTTGCGACTTGGTCAGTGGAGCGCGTTTGCACTCAGCTCCACTTGAGCTTCTGGCCCTTGATCATGTCAGGCGTCACATAGCCGAGGCTGCCGGACATCATGTAGTCGAGCTGGATCTTGAAGACGCGCGCGGCGTCCTTGTCCTTGTTCGCCCAGGCGTACCAGCGCGGAACGGCGAGCTTGGTGAACTTCTCGACGTCCTCCTGGCCGAGGCGGGTGACAATCGTGCCGGCCTTGTCGAACAGCTTCCACGCGTCCTGATCGGCCTTCTGGATCTTGGCGTGGTGGAGATCGGAATAGACGTGCACCTCCGACTCGACGAAATACTTCATCTTCGGCGACAGCTTGTTCCAATCCTTGGTGCTGACGGTCAGGTCCATCAAGTCGACGGGCTGGTAGATCGACATGAAGCCCGGAGGGCCCATGGAGATGTACTTGGTCGCCTTGTGGAAGCCGAGCGAGTAGTTGATCGCGGGGCCCACATAGTCGGCGACGTCGATGGTGCCCTTGTCGAGCGCCGGGAAGATTTCCGAGCCGGGCAGGGTCGTCGTCTTGGCGCCCGCCGCCTGGAAGACCTCGGAGACCATGCCGCCCGGCAGCCGCATCTTGCGGCCGCGGAAATCCTCGATCGAGCGGATCGGCACCTTGGAGTGGATGATGTTCGGCCCGTGCTGGATCGGCCCGACATAGTGCATGCCGTGGGCGGCGAACAGCTTGCGCGCAATCTCGAGCCCGCCGAGCGAATAGAAAAAGACATCCCATTCGTGCGGATAGCGCGGCCCGAGCGGATAGGAGCTCAGGAACACCGAGGCCGGAATGCGCCGCGCCCAATAGAGCGTGAACGGGTTCATCGCATTGAGCACGCCGCGCTTGACGGCATCGAAGAGCTGGAAGTCGCCGACCACTTCCTTGGCGCCGAAGCCCTGGAAGGACAGCTCGCCCCCGGTCTTCTCCTTGATGCTGGCGCACCAGTCCTTGAAGATGGTCAGGCCGATACCGCCGGGCCACGAGGTCTGGATCTTCCAGGTCGTGCCGGCCGCTTTCGCGGTGCCGATGAACGGCGCGTTGACGGTACTGCCCGCTGCCAACACGGCCGCGGCGCCGCCGGCGACCGTCGCGGACTTGATGAACCGGCGACGCGCCTCGACGACGCCTTCGACCGATTCGCGATACTGTTTCTTGTCTTTGGCCATGGTTACGCACCTCCCTTTCGCGTTACGCGGTTGCGTTGCGGCGTTGGCGATCTGAGTGGCGCCTTTCGCCGCTGGTGGTCTTGTTGAATTCCTCCGACCCTATTCCAATTTCAGGCCTCGGCCAATGCGCGAGTCCGCCGAACGGCTTCCTCAAGGGGCGGTTGTATGGTCTCACCCCATTGAGATTGTTGTCGTTCGTTCGCGCGTGACCCCGCCGTTGGATGCTGCGGTTTGACGGCCCGAGCCGCCCAAAGCCCCGGCCCGCCTCAGCCCGCCGTGCCGCAGATCGCATGGCGGTCAGCTTATCGAATTTACAATTTGGCGCGAAGTTGTTTGTTCAAACAAAAATTGGTCTACATATTTGCCCGGGCTTGGCCTAGTTTTAGCGCTCCGGGGCAACGTTCCCGGATCGGTTTGGTCATGAAAGGTCCAGGGAAACGCCCCATGGCACATCGCGCATGGGGGCGATCTCAAGGGCCTTCGACCCGAGGGAGGCCCAATGACAGAGAACATGCTCGTCGGCAGAAGCCGACTCAGTCATCGTCTGTACACCGATCTGCTGAACGGCATTTTGAGCGGCGATTTCCCCGCCGACTCACGGCTGCCGCCGGAGGAGCGGATCGCCCGCGACTACGGCATGTCGCGCTCCACGGTGCGCACGGCGCTGGGACGCCTCAAGAGCGAGGGCTATGTCGCCTCGCGCCAGGGCTCGGGCACCGTCGTCTGCAAGACCGACGAGCGCGAGAGCTCGCCCTTCGCGGCGGTCGAAAGCCTGGCCGATCTGCAGAAGTGCTACGAGTGCCGCATCGCGATGGAGGGCGAGATCGCCTATCTGGCGGCCCAGCGGCGCACCGAATCGGACGCCCGTTTTTTCGCCAACCATCTGGCGGCGCTGCGCCAGATTACCGTGAACGGCACCGGCCAGACCACCGAGGACGCCGATTTTCATGTGCGCCTCGCCAGCGTGGCGCGCAACCAGTTCCTGGAATCGATCATGGTCTCGATCCGCCCGCATATCCTCTTCGGGCTCAACATATCCAAGACCTTGCCCGAGGCCTCGCGCCGCAAGCACGCGGCCTTTGCGCTGAAGGAGCACGAGCTGGTGGTGAGCGCCATCCTCGACGGCAACGCCGAGGCCGCGCGCGACAGCATGCGCAACCACATCAGCCAGTGCCGCAAGCGCCTGTTTGGAGCGCGGTAAGGCGGACGCCTCTCTCAGGCGTCCGCGCTGAGGCGCTCGTAGGCGGGCAGGGTGAGGAATTCCTGGAACTCGTCTGACACCGTCATCTCCCAGAAGAGATCGCGGGCCTCGTCGTATTTTCCGGCGGAGAAATTCTCTTCGCCCACGAGATCCTTGATCTTGTCCATCTCCTCCTCGAAGAGACGTTCCAGAAGCCCGTCCTCGATCTCCGGCCCGTCGGTGATGGCCGCCCCGTGTTTCCGCCACTGCCAGAGCTGCGAGCGCGAGATCTCCGCCGTTGCCGCATCCTCCATCAGATTGTAGATCGGCACGCAGCCGTTCCCGCGCAGCCAGGCCTCGGTGTACTGGATGCCGACGTTGATGTTCATGCGCACCCCGTCCTCGGTGATCGTGCCCTTGGGCACGGCGAGCAGATCGGCCGCGGTCACGTTCACGTCCTGACGCTGGCGGGCGAGCTGGTTCGCATCCGGCATCATCCGGTCGAAGACCTCCATCGCGATCGGCACGAGGCCCGGGTGTGCCACCCAGGTGCCGTCATGGCCGTCGCCCGCCTCGCGCTCCTTGTCGGCGCGGACCTTGGCCATGGCGGCGTCGTTCGCCTCCGGGTCGTTCTTGATCGGGATCTGCGGCGCCATGCCGCCCATCGCGAAGGCGCCGCGGCGGTGGCAAGTCCTGATGAGCTCCTGGCTGTACGAGCGCAGGAAATGCACGGTCATCGTCACCTGCGCCCGGTCGGGCAGGATGAAGTCGGCGCGGTTCCGGAACTTCTTGATATAGCTGAAGATGTAGTCCCAGCGGCCGCAATTGAGCCCCGCCATGTGGTCGCGCAGCTCGTAGAGGATCTCGTCCATCTCGAAGACGGCCATGATCGTCTCGATCAGCACCGTCGCCTTGATCGAGCCGCGCTTGATGCCGAGCGCCTTCTGGGCGTGGACGAAGACGTCGTTCCAGAGCCGCGCTTCCTGGTGGCTCTCGAGCTTGGGCAGGTAGAAATAGGGCCCGGTGCCGCGCTTCAGCTGCTCCTCGGCGTTGTGGAAGACAAAGAGGCCGAAATCGGCGAGCGAGCCCGACATCGGCTTGCCGTCGATCTTGATGTAGTTCTCAGGCAGGTGCCAGCCGCGCGGGCGCACGAGCAGCGTGGCGGTGTTCTGGCCGAGCTCGTAATGCTTGCCCGAATTGGGGTCGTCGAAGGTGATTTCGCGGCGCACCGCGTCGCGCAGGTTCAAATGTCCCTGGATGTTGTTGTCCCAGGTCGGCGCGTTCGAGTCCTCGAAGTCGGCCATGAACATCTTGGCGCCCGCATTGAGCGCGTTGATCACCATCTTGCGCTCCACCGGGCCGGTGATCTCGACCCGCCGGTCGAGCAGGTCCTTGGGGATGGGTGCGACTTTCCAGTCGCCCTCGCGGATCGCCTTGGTTTCTTCCAGAAAGTCGGGCAGCCAGCCGTCGTCGAGCTTTGCCTGGACTTCCGTCCGCCGCTCCAGCAGCTCCAGCCGCCTTGCGCCGAAGGTTCGTTCCAGATCGGCGATGAAGGCGAGCGCCTCGGGTGTCAGGATGTCCTCGTATCCGGGCTTCATCTCGCCGGTGAGCGTCATGCCGTCGGGCAGTGCGATGGTCGCGTTGTTCGCCACGGTGGCATCCCCCTCTTTTCAGTTCCTGCGTCGCGATCGGTGGCCCGGCGCCGTTGGCCTGGCGCGCCAGAGCCGTAGCATCGCGCGTCTACCCCGAATGTCAATTTGGCGTTCCGGCGGACTTTCGGCGTCGTCGCCCGGCGGCCTTGACCCCGGCACGGCCGTCGCCCTAGCTTCGCGCCGATCATGAGCAGCGATGAAACCCAAGGTGAAATTCGATACGAACGCCCGCCGGCAAGCGAGATGGCGGGCGATCTCTGGTTCGAGGATTTCAGCCTCGGCCGGCGTTTCGTGACGGGCGCGCGAACGGTCGACGAGCCGGAGATCCTCGCCTTCGGCCGGGCTTATGCGAACCAGCCCTATCACACCGATCCCGAGGCCGCGAAGGCGAGCCTCTATGGCGGGCTCATCGCGCCCGGCTATCTGACCGCCTCGCTGACCTTCGGGCTCTTCGCCGACACCGGCGCGCTCGCCGCCGCCGGCATGGGCTCGCCCGGCATCGACAAGCTGCGCTGGCTGAAGCCGGTCCGCGCGGGCGACACGCTGCATGTGGAGGCCGAGATCGTCGAGGTCTCGCCGGCGCCCGAGCCCGGCGGGCGCGATGCCATCCGCATCGCCTATACGACGCTCAACCAGCGCGGCGAAACGGTGATGACGCTGACCAGCCTCCACTTCGTCCGCCGCCGCCCGGGCTGAGGTCGCCACCCCAGCCCGAACGGAACGGACACGCCCGCCGCCTTCTACTGCGGCGAGCCGCCGATCCGGAAGCGGCGGCCGACGCTGAAACGGTCCTCGACGAGTTCGTAGAGCAGGGCGCCGCGCGGCCGTTTCACCGGCGCGTTCACCAGCATGTTGATGCGGATCGACACCGGTCCCGCGATCGGCGTGTTGGGATAGCGCTCCTTGGTCTTGAAGTCGTAGGTGGTGCCGCAGAGCTTCGGCTGGTCGCAGGCAGCGCCGTCGAGCCGCGCTTTCTGGCCCAGCCCCAGCCGCCCCTGGCGCATCTTGCGCTTCATCTCGGCCTGGTTCTTGTCGGTGATGCGGAAGACGGCGGTAATCCGGTCCTTGCGGTCGGGATGGCCGCTGCGGCAGATGCAGGCCGGCCGCCAGACGGTGACGCGGTTGGCCGACTCGACCGCCACCTTGGCCTCGTCGCGCGACACCGGCTTGCCGCCGATCCTGAAGTTGTGCCCGACCCTGAAGAAGCGTTCGTTGAGCTCGTAGGTCTTCTTGCCCTTCGGGCGATGCGCGGGCGCATTAGACATCATGTTGATGCGCACCGTGACCGGCCCCGAGATCGGCGTGTTCGGATAGTAGGTCTTCGATTTGAAGTCGTAGCTGCGGCCGCACATCTTGGGCTCGCCGCAGGCCTTCGCGTGAAACGTCGCGTATTGGCGCAGACCAAGCCGGCCCTGATCGATCTTCTTCTTCAGCCCCGCCTTGTTCGCGTCGGTGATGCGGAAGACGGCGGTGATGCGGTCGCTATATTTGGGATGACCGCTCTTGCAGATGCAGACGGGGTTCCAGTCGGTCAGGCTCGTTTGCGCCCTGGCAGCTGACATGCCGGCTGAAAGGCCGGCGGGAATGGTGAGCAGGATGGTGCAGGCAATCAAGATCAAACGTTGCATGGACGATCGGTCCCTCGTTTCATGGCCTCCGGATGGGCAAGGGCGCCAGAATACCACGCTCACTGTGACAGGCGAGTGGGTGTGTCCTCGAGCATTTCGGCCGCCCGGCATTCATAGGGGTGTTCCGATGGACGCCGCGCGCTTGCTATCGCCGTCCCTCTGCCTATATAACCGCCGCACTTTCTCGGCCCTCCCGACGAAACGATCGAGAACATCGACCGCGGCCGAATGGCGGGGAGTAGCTCAGCCTGGTAGAGCACTACGTTCGGGACGTAGGGGCCGGAGGTTCGAATCCTCTCTCCCCGACCAGCAAACGACGAAGGCCCGGCCATCATTGGCCGGGCCTTTTGCATCGCGCGCAGTGATGCCCCGCCGCTCGCCTGCCTAAACATTCAGAGGACCGTGAACACGGTGGCCCCGACCGTCGCGATCATTGCCTTGCCAATCATCAGAATATGGTGATGATGATTTTTTGAGGATAAAAAACTCTTGACGTAGTCGCCCCTGTTGCTTATGTGATCAAAGCCCACTCGTATCCGGGTTCGTCTTACTCGGAGTGAGTGGGGATGTATGCGTCGGAGGGAACTTCCCACCAGTAGATAAGAGAGTGCCGACGCATCTCTGACCAAGGAAAGGAGCTGACAATGACCGATAAACAATTTTTTAGGCCTCCCGGCGTGGAAGCCGCGGCTTTCTGCGGCGATTCAAAGCCGGGTTCCCGAGATAGATGAGCCACAGCGTCATCATGTCTCAGTAGGGAGGTCTGTTTGACCTCCGTTGCTTGTTCGAGAGGCGTCTACCGACCCTTTCAAGGCCTGCGTGCAAAGACGAACCAATATTTTGGCGGATTGCGTCTTTGGTGCTGCTCGAACAAGTTGATCGGTAGACGCTTAGGTGCCGAAGTCCGTGATCCGCAGCTCGGTTGGAGACTGCGGAATGGGACGTTACAGAGTTGTGATCGGTGATGAATTCGAGGTTGATGCCGTCGATGTCACCGACGCCGAAGTGGTTGTCGAAGCGGCGAATGCGGCTGAGCGTCTCGAGGACGCAAAACTGCGCCGTCTTTTGGCGCCCGGAATTTTGGCCGCGTGTGCCCTCGCCTTGTTGGTTGCGGCGGCAATCGGGATCTTCGACGGCACGTTCAATGAAATCGGCGCTGTTTGGGATGCCGTTGCACTACCGCTTGGTGCCATCCTCGCCACGTACTTTGCTAAAGGATCGCTGTAGCACGAACGGGATAAGTTGAGATGGCAAGACCATTGAACGAAACGAAAAAGAACACCAAACGGGTGCAAATGGATATGCCGGAGAAATCTCTAGAGCGGTTGAAGCGTCTACAGACCATTACCGAAGCGGCCTCCTATGCCGAGGTCTTGCGCAATTCGTTACGCCTATATGAGGCGCTAATCAACGAAGTCGAAAGCGGTAATCAGCTATTGATTGACCGAGATGGCAAGGTCTCGCCGTACCCAGTATTTTCGGCGTGAAGTTCTTTAGTTGCGTTACGCGCTGAGCCGACAATCCTACCGAACGAATAATCGAATTTTCCGTTGGCGTTAACTTTGGGCGCGCGTTTATTTCTCTTCCTTCTCGTCCCTGCCGCCGCCAACCATCACGCCCAGCATGCGGAAGGCCGTGAGCACCGCGGCGCCCGCGGCCGCGCCCACGATGGCGATCGCGGCGCCCTCGCCGAAGCTGCCCGGCGCGAAGCCGAAGCCGAGATCGACGATCTTTCTGACATGCAGCAGCGAGGCGGCCA
>CAZBRE010000109.1:0-16141 GCA_964494065.1 uncultured Alphaproteobacteria bacterium | reverse complement strand
TGCGGCGCTGGCCGTCGGCGCGCGGCTCGGCCTCGATGGTGATCGCCTGGGCCGGACAGATCGCCTCGCAGAGCTTGCAGGCGATGCAGCGCTCCTCGCCGGAGGGATAGCGCCGCAGCGCATGCTCGCCGCGGAATCGGGGCGAGAGCGGCCCCTTCTCGTAGGGGTAGTTCAGCGTCACCTTGGGCTTGAAGAAGTATCTGAGCGTCAGCCACATGCCCGAGACGAGCTCGGCCAGGAGGATAGTGCGGGCGCTGCGGTCGAGTGTTGCCATGGTGCTCGCTCCCTGCCCCTATTTGCCCGGCACCCAGCCGGTCGCCATCAGCACGCCGCCCACGACGACGACGGCGGCGAGCGAGACCGGCAGGAAGACCTTCCAGCCCAGACGCATCAGCTGGTCATAGCGATAGCGCGGGAAGGTCGCCCGCACCCAGAGGAAAACGAAGAGGCACGCCGTGATCTTGAGCGCGAACCAGATCGGGCCCGGGATCCAGGTAAGCCACGAGACCTCCAGCGGCGCCAGCCAGCCGCCGAGGAAGAGCACCGTGGTCATCGCGCTCATCACGATCATGTTGATGTATTCGCCGAGGAAGAAGAGCGCGAAGGGAAAGGCGGAGTATTCCACGTTATAGCCGGAGACGAGCTCGGCCTCGGCCTCGGGCAGATCGAAGGGCGCGCGGTTGGTCTCGGCGAGCGCCGAGATGAAGAAGATCACGAACATCGGCAGGAGCGGCAGGCAGAACCAGTTCCAGAAGCCGCCCGACTGCGCCATCACGATCTTGGAGAGGTTGAGCGAGCCGACGCACATCAGCACGGTGATGATAACGAAGCCGATTGCGACCTCATAGGAGACCATCTGCGCGGCCGAGCGAAGCGCGCCCAGAAAGGCGTATTTCGAGTTCGACGCCCAGCCCGCCATGATGATGCCGTAGACGCCGAGCGACGAAATCGCGAAGAGATAGAGCACGCCGACATTGATGTCGGCGAGTACCCAGCCGGCATCGAAGGGGATCACCGCCCAGGCCATGAGGCTCAAGGAGAAGGTGATCATCGGTGCCGCGATGAAAACGCCGGGATTGGCGCCGGTCGGGATCACGGTTTCCTTGAACAGCAGCTTGATGCCGTCGGCGAAGGGCTGCAGCAGGCCGAACCAGCCCACCACGTTGGGCCCTTTGCGGAGCTGCATCGCCGCAATCACCTTGCGCTCCATGTAAGTCAGATAGGCCATCGCGATCAGCAGCGGCACGATGATCGCAAGGATCTTCAGGACGATCAAAACCGTCGGCCAGGCCCAGTTGATCCAGAAGGCTTCCATTGCGCGCCCGCCCTACCCTTCGGTCCCGGTGCGACCGCCACCGGCGGCGCTCGCGAGCTCGGTGCATTTGGCCATGATCTCCGAGCAGCGGGTGATCGGGTCGGTCATGTAGAAATTCCCGACCGGCGAGGCGAAGGGGGCGGCGGCGGTCTTGCCCTCCTTGCCGAAGTCGTCCCAGGTGGCGGGCACAATCCGATCGATCGCCGCGAAGGCGGGGCCGGCTTTGGCGAGCGCTGTGCGCACTTGATCGAGCGTGTCGTAGGGCAAGGTCTTATCCAGCGCTTCGGAGAGCGCGCGCAGGACCCGCCAGTCCTCGCGCGCCTCGCCCGGCGGAAAGGCGGCGCGCTGGCCATGCTGGGCGCGGCCTTCGGTGTTGACGTAGGTGCCGTTCTTCTCGGTATAGGCCGCACCGGGCAGGATCACGTCGGCGCGGTGGGCGCCGGCATCGCCGTGATGGCCCTGATAGATCACGAAGGTCTTCTTGCCGAGGGCGTCCATGTCGATCTCGTCGGCGGCGAGCAGGTAGACGACCTCGATATCGCCCTGCCCCGCCGCCTCGAGGATGCCGGCGACGTCCTTGCCGCCGCGCTTGGGCACGAAGCCGAGATCGAGCCCGCCGACCCGCGCAGCCGCGGTGTGCAGGACATTGAAGCCGTTCCAGTCGGCAGTGACGATGTTGGTCGCCTCGGCCAAAGCGTGCGCCGCGGCAAGGATCGCCGCGCCGTCGGGCCGGGCGAGCGCGCCCATACCGAGGATCAGCATCGGCCGCCGCGCAGTCTTGAGCGTTTCGGCGAAGCTATGGCTGCCCTTGGCAATCTCGGCCAGCGTCTTCGGCCCCGCGCCCAGCACCTCGACCGGATAGGTGAGGTCGGCCGGCGCGCCGATCATGGCGACCGGGAAGCCGCCGCGCAGCGAACGCTTGCGGATGCGGGCATTGATGATCGGGGCCTCGATGCGCGGATTGCTGCCGACGATGAGGAGCGCATCGGCGTCCTCGATGCCGGCGATCGTGGTGTTGAAGAGGTAGCTCGCGCGCACGCTCGGATCGAGCTGGGCGCCATCCTGGCGGCAATCGATGTTGGGCGAGCCGAGCGAACCCATCATCTCCTTCAGGCACAGCATCGCCTCGGCATCGCATTGATCGCCGGCGATCGCAGCAATCTTCTTGCCGTCCTTGCCCTTGAGCGCCTTGGCGACGGCCTCGAAGGCCTCCGGCCAGGTAGCGGGCTCGAGTTTGCCCTTGCGGCGGACGTAGGGCTGGTCGAGGCGCTGGCGCTTCAGGCCGTCATAGGCGAAGCGGGTCTTGTCGGAAATCCACTCCTCGTTGATGTCCTCATTCAGACGCGGCAGGATGCGCATGACCTCCGAGCCGCGCGTATCGACGCGGATGTTGGAGCCGACCGCATCAAGGACATCGACGGACTCGGTCCGCTTGAGCTCCCAGGAGCGCGCGGTGAAGGCGTAAGGCTTGGAGGTGAGCGCGCCGACAGGGCAGAGGTCGATCACGTTGCCGGAAAGCTCGGAGGTCAGCGAGCGCTCCAGATAGGTGGTGATCTCCATATGCTCGCCGCGGCCCACCGCGCCGATCTCGTCGACGCCGGCAATCTCGGTCGCGAAACGGATGCAGCGTGTGCAATGGATGCAGCGCGTCATGATCGTCTTGACGAGCGGGCCCATGTCCTTGTCGGTCACGGCCCGCTTGTTCTCTTCATAGCGGCTGTGGTCGGTGCCGTAGGCCATCGCCTGGTCCTGCAGGTCGCACTCGCCGCCCTGATCGCAGATCGGGCAGTCGAGCGGATGGTTGATCAGCAGGAACTCCATGACGCCGTGGCGCGCGGATTTGGCGGTCTCCGACTGGGTGTGGACCACCATGCCGTCGGCAACCGGCATGGCGCAGGAGGCGACAGGCTTGGGCGCCTTCTCGACCTCGACCAGGCACATGCGGCAGTTGCCCGCGATCGAAAGGCGCTCGTGGAAGCAGAAATGCGGCACCTCGACCCCGGCCGACTGGCAGGCCTGGAGGATGGTGAGGCCGTCCTCGACCTCGATCTCGCGACCATCGATGGTGACTGTCGCCATATCCGCCCGCTCCCTCAGGCCGCGCGCCGCTTGCGGTCGATGATGCGCCGCTCGAGCTCGGGCCGGAAATGCCGGATCAGGCCCTGCACCGGCCAGGCTGCGGCATCACCCAGAGCGCAGATCGTGTGGCCCTCGACCTGCTTGGTGACCTGCTCCAGCATGTCGATCTCGTCGATCTCGGCGTCGCCGGTGACCAGGCGCTCCATGACGCGCCACATCCAGCCGGTGCCCTCGCGGCACGGCGTGCACTGGCCGCAGCTCTCATGCATGTAGAACTTCGAAAGCCGCGCAATCGCCTTCACGATGTCGGTCGACTTGTCCATGACGATGACGGCGGCGGTCCCCAAGCCGGACTTCACCTCCATCAGGCTGTCGAAATCCATGCGGAGATTGCCGCAGGTGTCTTTGGGCAGGCACGGCACGGAGGAGCCGCCGGGGATGACCGCGAGCAGGTTGTCCCAGCCGCCGCGCACGCCGCCGGCATGCTTCTCGATCAGCTCGCGGAGCGGGATGCCCATCTCCTCCTCGACGTTGCACGGCTTCTCGACATGGCCGGAAATACAAAAGACTTTTGTGCCGGTGTTGCGCTCGCGCCCGAGTCCCGCGAACCAGGAGGGGCCGCGGCGGAGGATCGTCGGCACCACGGCGATGCTCTCGACGTTGTTCACGGTCGTGGGACAGCCGTAGAGACCGGCATTGGCCGGGAATGGCGGCTTCAGGCGCGGCTGGCCCTTCTTGCCTTCGAGCGATTCGAGCAGCGCCGTTTCCTCGCCGCAGATATAGGCGCCGGCGCCGCGATGGACGTAGAGATCGAAATCCCAGCCCGACTTGGCGGCGTTTTTGCCGAGCAGGCCCGCGTCGTAGGCTTCGTCGACGGCGGCCTGCAGGCGTGCGGACTCGTTGACGAATTCGCCGCGGATATAGATGTAGCCGGCATTGGCGCCCATGGCGAAGCCGGCAATCAGCGCGCCTTCGACCAGCTTGTGCGGATCGTGGCGCATGATGTCGCGGTCCTTGCAGGTGCCGGGCTCGGACTCGTCGGCGTTGATGACGAGATAGTGCGGCCGGCCGTCGCGGCGGTCGTCGGGCGGCATGAAGGACCATTTGAGGCCGGTCGGAAAGCCGGCGCCGCCGCGCCCGCGCAGGCCCGATTCCTTGACCTGTTCGACCACCCATTCGCGGCCCTGCTTGATGAACTCGGCCGTGCGGTCCCAGTCACCGCGTTCACGCGCGCCCTCAAGGTGCCAATCCTCGAAGCCGTAGAGGTTGGTGAAGATGCGGTCCTTGTCAGCCAGCATCAGCCGTCCCCCATGAGCGTTGTGCGGCCGCCCTCGGGCTCCGACGAATGGCGGCCGACCGCCGAGCCCGGGGCGACGTCGTCGCCATTCTTCAAAGATTTCAAGAGCTTGATGGTCGAGGTCTTGTCGAGATCCTCGTAGAAGTCGTCGTTTATCTGGATCATCGGCGCGTTGACGCAGGCGCCCAGGCACTCGACCTCCATCAGCGTGAACAGGCCGTCGGAACTGGTCTCGCCGACGCCGATGCCGCATTCCTCGCGGATCGCGGCCTTGAGGTCGTCGGCGCCGCGCAGCCAGCACGGCGTGGTGCCGCAGAGCTGCAACAGGTATTTGCCGACCGGCGCCAGGTTGAACATGGTGTAGAACGTCGCGACCTCGAGCACGCGGATACGCGGCATGTCGAGGAGCTCCGCCACGTGCTCGATCGCCGCCTGTGGCAGCCAGTTATCGTGCTGGCGCTGCGCCAAATCGAGCAGCGGCAGCACCGCGCTCGCCTGACGGCCATCAGGATATTTGGCGATGATCGCCTTCGCTTTTTCGGCATTCTCTTTAGAGAACGCGAAGCTCTCAGGCTGGTCGGCCGCAATGACGCTCATCGGTCGATCTCCCCGAAGACGATGTCCATCGAGCCGATGATGGCGACGAGGTCGGCGAGCATATGTCCCTTGCACATGAAGTCGGAGGCCTGGAGGAAAGCGTAGCCCGGCGCGCGGATCTTGCAGCGGTAGGGCTTGTTGGTGCCGTCGGCGACGAGATAGACGCCGAACTCGCCCTTGGGCGCCTCGACCGCGGTGTAGGTCTCGCCCGCGGGCACGTGATAGCCCTCGGTGAAGAGCTTGAAGTGGTGGATGAGCGCTTCCATCGAGCGCTTCATCTCGCCGCGCGAGGGCGGTGAGACCTTGTTGTCCAGACATTTCACCGGGCCCGGCTTCATCTCGTTCAGGCACTGACGCATGATCTTGAGGCTCTCGCGCATCTCCATCACGCGGACGAGATAGCGGTCGAAGCAATCGCCGTGCTTGCCGACCGGAATGTCGAAATCCATGCGCTCGTAGACGTCGTAGGGCTGCGATTTCCGGAGGTCCCAGGGCACGCCCGAGCCGCGCAGCATCGGTCCCGAAAAGCCCCAATCGAGCGCGTCCTCGGCGCTGACGATGCCGATATCGACCGAGCGCTGGCGGAAAATGCGGTTGTTGTTGAGCAGGCTTTCCAGATCGTCGATCATCGCCGGAAAGGTCTCGGTCCAGGCCATGATGTCCTCGGCCAGGCCAGCCGGAATGTCGACCGCCACCCCGCCCGGCCGGAAATAGGCGCTGTGCAGGCGCGCCCCGCTGGCCCGCTCGTAAAAGCCCATCAGCTTCTCGCGCTCCTCGAACAGCCAGAGGAACGGCGTCATCGCGCCGACATCGAGGGCGAAGGCGCTGATGTTGAGGATGTGGTTGAGGATGCGGCCGATCTCGCAATAGAGCACACGGATGTACTGGCCGCGCTCGGGCACCTCGATGCCGAGCAGCTTCTCCGTGGCGAGCGCGAAGGGGTGCTCCTGGTTCATCGTCGCGACGTAGTCGAGCCGGTCGAAATAGGGCACGGCCTGGAGATATGTCTTGTACTCGATCAGCTTTTCGGTGCCGCGGTGCAGCAGGCCGATATGCGGGTCGGCGCGGTCGACCACCTCGCCGTCCATCTCCAGCACCAGGCGCAGCACGCCGTGGGCGGCGGGATGCTGGGGGCCGAAATTGATCGAGAAGTTCTGGATCTGGACTTCGGCCATCAGGCGTTGCCCTCGCCCGCACCGTCGCCCTCAGCCTCGGCGTCGGCCTTCTCGTCGCCCGGCAGGCGGTCGATCGTCATGCCCTCCCAGGGGCTGATGAAGTCGAAGGTGCGGAATTCCTGGGTCAGCTTGACGGGCTCGTAGACGACGCGCTTCTGCTCGGTGTCGTAGCGCAACTCGACATAGCCGGTGAGCGGGAAATCCTTGCGCAGCGGATGGCCCTGGAAGCCGTAATCGGTGAGCAGGCGCCGGAGATCGGGATGATCGGTGAAGAGCACGCCGAAGAGGTCCCAGACCTCGCGCTCGAACCATCCGGCGGTACTGAAGACCGAGGTGACCGAGGGCACCGGCACCGTCTCGTCGGTCGTGACCTTGATGCGAATGCGCTGGTTGAGCGCCACGCTGAGCAGGTTGTAGACGACCTCGAAACGCTCGTCGCGCTCGGGATAGTCGACCGCAGTGACGTCGACCAGCACCTTGAACTGGCAGTTGCTGTCGTCGCGCAGGAAGGTCAGGAGCTTGACCAGCGAGGCGCGCTGCGTGGTGATGGAGAGCTCGTCATGCGCGATCACCGTCGCGCCGACCTCATTCGGTGCGGCATCGGCGAGATAAGTGGCCAGATCGCGCAAGGCTGGATCCATTACTCTCTCGTAAGCAAGCCGGCTCAGCGGGCGATGGTGCCCGTGCGCCTGATCTTCTTCTGCAGCTGGAGGATGCCGTAGAGCAGCGCTTCGGCCGTCGGCGGACATCCGGGCACGTAGATATCGACCGGCACGATGCGGTCGCAGCCGCGCACCACGGAATAGGAATAGTGATAGTAGCCCCCGCCATTGGCGCAGGAGCCCATCGAGATCACCCAGCGCGGCTCGGCCATCTGGTCGTAGACCTTGCGCAAAGCGGGCGCCATCTTGTTGGTCAGGGTGCCGGCGACGATCATCACGTCGGACTGGCGCGGGCTCGGCCGGAAGACGATGCCGAAGCGGTCGAGATCGTAGCGCGAGGCGCCGGTCTGCATCATCTCAACAGCACAGCAGGCGAGCCCGAAGGTCATCGGCCAGAGCGATCCGGTGCGCGCCCAGTTGACCAGCTTGTCGACATTGGCGAGCAGAAATCCCTTTGATCGCAGCTCGGTCCGGAGATAGGCGTCGAGGTCGGTGCCGCCTTCGGCGGGTATAGCTTCGGTGGGCGGGTTGGCTACTCCCATTCCAGCGCCCCCTTCTTCCATTCGTAGACGAAGCCGACGGTGAGAATGCCTAAAAAGATCACCATCGACCAGAAGCCGAACATGCCGATCTTGCCGAGCGTGATCGCCCAGGGAAACAGGAACGCGACCTCGAGATCGAAGATGATGAAGAGGATCGCCACCAGATAGAAGCGCACGTCGAAACGCCCGCGCGCATCCTCGAAGGCCTCGAAACCGCATTCATAGGCGGAGAGCTTTTCCGGATCGGGTTTCTGCTGGGCGACGATGTAGGACGCCACAACCAGAACGCCGGACAGTCCAACCGCGATGCCAAGAAAGATCAGGATAGGCAGGTATTCGCGCAGAAGCTCGGTCATAAACCCCGTCCGAAATACTGTCACCTTACCCGCGCCACATAGGCTTGTATTCCAAGCGTTCTGCGGCTGTACGGGCACCCCCGGACAGTCGCGCGATTTATATCGCCTGGACCGGGGGATTGAAAGGCCGGAGTGTTGCACTGCGGCGCAAGGTCCTGGAGGTCGGTGCCGCCGCAGCTAGACGCCATAGTATAGACGTAAGCACACCCGGCATCGTGACAACCCGGGCGGCCCCGTTCGTGCGATCACGCGATCGGGTGAGGACATTGTCATGTTCTGGGAAAATGGCGGGAGCGACGGGACTCGAACCCGCGACCTCCGGCGTGACAGGCCGGCACTCTAACCAACTGAGCTACGCCCCCGCTGGGGCTTGCCCGATCCTGGCCCGGTTCAGGGCCAAACGCAATTCACTTCGGGCGTGCGGCTCGATGTAGTGGCTGGCCGAAGGGGTGTCAAGGCGGCTTGTCGCCAGCGCGGCCAGGGCCCGCGCGTTCTATTCGTCGCGATACTGCGAGCGCCAACGGTCGAGCACGCCCCAGAGGAAGTTCGGGTCCTCGATGTCGTTGGCCCAGCCTTCGGAGAAGGAGGCGGTGCCGCTCCTCGGCCGGTGCTCCTCGCTGAGCTCGTTGAAGCGCAGACGGACGGGGACCGAGACGCCCTCGCCCACCGCCACCGCCTCGGCGTTGCCGAGCGAGGGCAGGCAGTCGAGCAGGCCGACCGAGGATTCCGACAGCGTCGCCTCGACGAACTCCTGGTCCTTCTGGTTCGACATGCGCATCGCCAGGATGGTGTTGCACTGGGAGATGATGTCGACGGCGAGCTCGGAGGGGCGCTGGCTGACGACGCAGAGCGAGACGCCGTATTTGCGGCCCTCCTTGGCGATGCGGGCGAGCGCGCGCTTGGTCGGCTCGAAGCCGAGGCCGATCTCGCGCGGCGCGTAGCGGTGCGCTTCCTCGCAGACCAGCAGCACCGGCATGCCGCGGTCGCTCCACACCGCGAACTCGAAGGTGAGCCGCGCCAGCACCGAGACCACCACGTTCAGGATCTCCGAGGGCACGCCGGAGAGGTCGACGATGGTGATCGGTTTGCCGGCCACCGGTATGCGGAAGATGCGGGCGAGGATCTGCGCCATCCGGTCCTCGATCGAGAGGCCGGGGAACATGAAGCCGTAGCGCGGGTCGTTCTGCAGCGTGTTGAAGCGTTCTTTCAAACGCAGATAAGGCGAGGTCTCGCGGGTCTTGTCGAGCCGGCCCACCGCGTCGTCGACCCGGCGCGCGGCGTCGCCGATCCGGTAGGGCACCGGGGTGTCGACGGTGATCTTCTCGCGCCCCGGATCGTCGGCGGCATATTGATGTTTGGCGAAGAGCACGACCTCGGAGAGGATCGCGGCCATGGTCTCGCGGTCGTCCTTCTCGTTGCCGAGCACGACCTCTTCCAGCTCCTCGAAGTTGAGCAGCCAGTACGGCACCTCCAGCGTGCCGGGATGCAGACACTCCGCGCGCTGGCCAAAACTATGCGAGTACTCGTTGTGGACGTCGAGCAGCACGACATGGCCGTTGGGATACTTGCCCAGGATAGCGCGCAGGATGACGGCGACGGCGCAGGACTTGCCCGAGCCGGTGGTGCCCAGCACGGCGAAATGCTTGCCGAGCAGCTCGTCGGTCACGGCGAAGGCGGGCAGCGTGCGGTCCTGGTGGATGGTGCCGATGCGCACGCTCTCCGGGTTCGTGGCGGCGTAGACGCGGGCGAGATCGTCCTGATGCGCGCGGTAGACTTCCTGGGAAAGTGAGGGCAGCTCGGAGACGCCGCGGCGGAAGGCGCTCAACCCCTCCGTGCCGAGGTCCTGACACTCGCCCAAGAGATCGAGCTCGACGAAGCGCATCTCGTCGATCTCGTCGTCGTCGGAGGGCAGCGGAATGGTCAGGCCGCCGATCATGCCGAAGACGATCGAATCGGGCATGCGGATCTTCACGACGCCGCCCATTTGCAGCTCGTGCGCCCCCGCAACCGGATCGTCGGGCGTCGCGATGGGCTCGTCGAGCAGGGCTACGACGCGCGCGCCCGAGACGGCGACGATGCGGCCGATCTTCTTGTCTTGCTCGGTGATCGATCCGTCCATTCTGTTCCAATCCTTGAAAAATCTTTGTGCGGGATGCGGCTCATGGGGCCGCAAGGCCGTGAACCTTATGAAGCCGCCTTGCTCTCCGTGCTGGCGAGCCGGCGGCGCGGGAACGTAAGCGTGACGCAGGTGCCCGCCCCCAGCGCGCTTTCGATGGCGAGCTTGCCCTCATGGAGCTCGATGAGGCGCTTGGCGAGCGGCAGGCCGAGGCCGGTGCCCTCATAGCGGCGGGCGAGACTGCTGTCGATCTGGGTGAAGGGGTCGAGCGCCTTCTGGATATCGTCGGGCGCGATGCCGATGCCGGTATCGGCGATGCGGATGACGAGGTCGCCCTCCTCGATCCCGGCGGCGATGCGGATATGCCCGCCGCGCGGCGTGAACTTCACCGCGTTGGAGAGCATGTTGATGACGATCTGCTTGACCTTGAGCTCGTCGACCAGGATCTGCGGCAGCGCCTCGGGCAGCGTCGCCTTCATCTGGATCTCGGCGAGCGAGGCGCGCTCCTTCATGATCGCGAAGCACGAGTTGACGACGTTGCGCAGATCGACCAGCTCCTCGCGCAGCTCCAGCTTGCCGGCCTCGATCTTGGCGAGGTCGAGAATGTCGTTGATGAGCGCCAGCAGGTGATGCCCGGAATTGGAGATGTCGGTCGCGTATTCGAGATACTTCTTGTTGTCGATCGGGCCCAGCATGCCCTGCGACATCACTTCGGAAAATCCGATAATGGCGTTCAGGGGCGTGCGCAGCTCGTGGCTGACATTGGTCAGGAATTCCGACTTGGCGCGGTTCGCGGCCTCGGCCTCGAGCATGGCGTGATGTGCGTGATCGGAGACCTTGCGCTGCTGATAGAGCGCCTGCATCGACGTCTGTGCCCGCTTCCGGTCGAAGAGGTACTTCAGCTGGTCGCAGTACTCGTTCAGGAACGAGGTATTGGTGCGATTTCTACGCGCCGCCCTAAGCATCTCCGAGACCCGCTATTTAGACCCGTTTTGAACGGCTTTTCTTGATCAGCACGGTACGGTCGGGCGGGTGAACAAAGTGTTAATCAGCCGGCGGCAATGGCGCGATTCCGCGGATTTCGGGCCTCCGGTCTGGTTAACGGGGCCGGCCGGCGTTGACGCGCCATGATATTCACGCTCTCTTGCCGCACGGGCCTCAATTGCGCCGCAAAGGCGCCCCAATCGGCGGCGGATGGAAGCGCACCAGCATGGCCCTGCTGGTCCCGGTCGGGGCCGCGATCTATATCAGCGGGATTCGACCGAAAACGACCACATCAGATGGGGAAATGGCATGAGCGACGGTGAGGTCCTGAACGTACTCGGCATCTGCGGCAGCCTGCGCAAGGGCTCCTACAATCGACGTTTGTTGGAGTTTGCCCAGGAGGCGGCGCCCGAGGGCATGACGATCGAGATCTACAAGGGCCATCACGGCTTCCCCGTCTACAACGCCGACGACGAGGAGCGCGACGGCATCCCCGCCCCGGTGGTCGAGCTGCGCGAGATGATCCGCGCGGCCGACGGGGTGCTGCTGGCGAGCCCGGAGTACAACTTCTCGATGCCGGGGGGCCTGAAGAACGCCTTCGACTGGCTCTCGCGCGAGGAGCAGCCCTTCACCCACAAGCCGATGGCGATCATGGGCGCCTCGGCGGGGCCCGTCGGCACCGCCCGCTCGCAGTATCACTGGCGCCAGTCGATGGCCGCGCTCGGCGCCATTTTCCTGCCGCGTCCGGAGATCTTCGTCGGCAGCGCCGCCAAGAAGTTCGACGAGGACGGGACGTTTACGGACGAGATCGGGCGGAAGCTGATCGGGGATCTGTTGGCGGCGTTTCAGAAATGGATTTTGCAGGTGCGGGTGTGAGGCAAAAAGCATCGGACGATGCTGGTGGGCGGTGACGGGATCGAACCGCCGACCTCCTCGGTGTAAACGACATTTCGCCCCGTGATTACCGAGGGGGTCAGTCCACAAAATCACGCACAATCACTTGCCTTTCGGGCATCGGTTTTGTTACACAAGTGATGAGCCGTGACGCGACGTGACGCGCTCGGTGTTACACGGTGTAACAAAACGAGGGTCCGATGCCACGCAAATCCGCGACCGTTTTGACCGCAAAGATGGTCGAAACCGCCAAGCCTCCGAGAGATCGCGCCTTCGATGAATACCCCGACGCCGCGCTTCCCGGCTTTTGTCTCCGCGTCTATCGAACCGGCGGCCGCTCCTACATCCTGAGCACTCGCGTCGCTGGCAAGCTGAAGCGCCGCAAGATCGCCGATGCGACCGGCTCGGACGCTATTCCGCTCGCTGAAGCGCGCAGGCGGGCGGCTGACGCAAAGGACACGGCAAAGGCGGGCAAACCCCTGCCGCGGTTCGAGGCCCCTACACCGCCGCCACAGGGCGTCAAGACGTTCGGCGAGATCGCCGAGGACTATATCGCCCGCGAGTGCGCACGGCTGGCGCGGGGTAATGACGTCGCCGGTACCATCCGGCGGGAGTTGTTGCCGACATGGCGACGCATCCCCCTGCCCGAGCTACGCAAGCGCCACGCCCGCGAGCTTACCGACGCGCTGGCGAAGGACCGGCCGGCGGCGGCGCACAAGCTGCATGAGATTTATTGCCGCGTGCTCAATTGGGCGCTCGGCCACTACGACGACGACGAGCTTGGCATCGAGGTCTCGCCGTTCGCGAATCTCAAGCCGCCAGTCTCGAAGACGGCCCGCGCCCATGCGCTGAAGCCGGCCGAGATCGCGACACTGTGGCGCGCCTGGACGGCCATTGGCTATCCCTTCGGTGATGTGCAAAAGCTGCTCTTGCTGACCGCCCAGCGGCGCGGCGAAGTCGCCGAAATGGAATGGGGCGAGATCGATCTGGCCGCGCGGATTTGGACCATCCCGGCTCAGCGGTCGAAATCGAGGCGCGAGCATATCGTGCCGCTCTCCAATGCGGCCGCTGATATCCTCGCCGGCCTGCCAAGGTTCGGGGGCGGCCCGTTCGCGTTCACGACCACCGGCGGCCAGCGCCCCGTCTCCGGCTTCAGCAAGGCCAAGTCGGCTACCGCGACCGAGGTCGAGAAACTGGTTAAGGCGGGTGACGCTGAGCCGGTGGCCGATTGGCGCATCCACGATCTGAGGCGCACGGCCCGCACCGGAATGGCCGAGCTTGGCATTCCCGAGATCGTCTGCGAGCGCGTGTTGAACCACGCCCCGCGCGGGCTGCCGGGAATTTACAATCGGCACGAATACCAAGCCGAGAAAGCCGACGCGCTCGACCGCTGGGCGCAGCGTGTGAACGAGATTGTCACGCCGCCGCCTGCCAACGTGCTCAAGATGCGCGAGGCGGTGTAACCATGAACACTGTAAAGCCATTTACGGCCGAGGAACTCGCCGCCCTAAAGCCTATCGAGCGGCGGGCCGCCCTAGAGGATATCGAGCGGCTGGAAAAAGCCTATGCGAAAGGTAACAAGCGGGCATTATTCGACGCAATCAGCTATTGCGCCGACTTCGATTTGGTAATGCCCGCTTGGGTTTCGCGGGCTTTCATCGAAGGTTGGTTTAAGGTGGTGTTTTGCGGTGTCGGCAGTTGGGACGAGGCGTTCGGCAAGCCATACCCGAAGGGCAAGCACCTAGGGGAGATGCAAAAAGACGCCGAAGCGCGCTTCGGTATTCTGTCTCGCGTGGAAGAACTGCGCGCCGATGAAGGCGCTGCGCTGGGCGACGACCTATTCGAGCGCGTTGGCCAGGAATTCAACATGAGCAAGACGCGCGCAAACCGGCTCTATTACGAAGCCAAAAAGCGCTGGGCGAGATTTCTGCCGCGAAAATCGTAAGATTTCCCGGCATTACAAATGCGAACGAGACCGCTAAACCGTGATCATCATTGAACGTCACGGAGCTTTCTCATGTCGAACAAGCACAGCCACGAAACCCTCGCGGCGCTCGGCCTCGATCCGCTCTTGGATAGCGCAACGGTCTGCGCGGCCGAGGGAATCAGCGCCCGGGAAACATTGTCGCGGCGCGTGAGCCGAGGCGACTTTCCGCCGCCTGATCGCATCATCAGCGGGCGCAATTTCTGGTATCGCTCAACCTATTTGGAGTTTGCGCGCGCGGCCGCAGCAACCGCAGACTAGTGGGCGCACAAATGAAACCGCCGCTGCGGGAGGCAGCGGCGGTTCCGGTAGCGAGGTCTGAACTCTATTTCAGAACGCCCGAATCTAACGCCAAACCGCTTAACACGCAAGCCATCGAATGCCGCACCGTGTCGCCCATCGCGCCGGCTGCGGGCGGGATGTTCGATTGGGCGGACCATGGCCGGTTGGCGCACGCCGTCGAGGTGACGGACCAACACGGCCACATCATTGATGCCGTCAGTTGGTTTCCCAATGCACCGGGGCGCTGGTGGCTGCTGCGCGGCGAGGGCAATGTGCTGGGCGCCCATCGCCTGCTAGTGGTCAATCCGATCAAGCTGATATCGACGCCCGCGGCATGGAACCACTCGCGCGACCCGAGCGCCGTTTGCATCCTCCAATGGGATCGCATCTGGCCGGCGCATATTTTCGGCCCGCGCAAGGTGGTGTGCGACAGCAAAAAGCTTGCTGATCGCCTGATGCGCCGCCACCGCGAAATGCCTTCGCCTTTTGAGGTGCAGCATGGATGAGCACCCGAGCGGGCAAAGTATCGAGGATGACAGCGTCTACCGCCTGGGCCACGCGGCCCGGCGCTTCGAGTTGGTCGCCTTCGACGATGTGGGCATGACCACCGAGCCGGCCTACTTGGTCAAGGGGCTGGTGCCGCGCGAAGGGCTGACCGTTATTTGGGGGCCGCCCAAGTGTGGCAAATCATTCTGGGCGTTCGACCTTGCCATGCACATCGCGCTTGGCCGGCCCTACCGTGGGCGGCGCGTGCAGCAAGGCCCCGTCGTCTACATCGCAGCCGAGGGCGGCGCAGGCTTCCGCAACCGCATCGAGGCTTTCCGGCAAGCGCACGTAATCGAGCGCGAGGGGCCGGTGCCGTTCTACCTGCTCGCGGACAGGCCCGATCTTGTGAGCGACGTGGACCAACTGATTGCCGACATCCGCGAGCAATGCGACCCGGCGCCAGTGGCCATCGAGGTCGACACGCTCAACCGCACCCTCACCGGCAGCGAGTCGCGCGACGAGGATATGGCCGCCTACATCGCCGCGGCCGACAAGCTGCGTGCCGCCTTCCGGTGCGCCGTCAAAATCGTGCATCACTGCGGCATCGATGCGACGCGCCCGCGTGGCCATACGTCGCTGGTCGGTGCGGTCGACGCGCAGATCAAGGTGAGCCGCGCCGCCAACAAGACCATCGCGGCCCAGGTCGAATGGATGAAGGACGGCGAGGAAGGCGACACCATCCATTCGGTGTTGGAGCAAGTCGACGTGGGCACCGATGAGGATGGCGACCCGATCACGTCATGCGTCGTCCGCGAAACCGATGGACCAGAGCATGCCGACGTCGGCCCAAGGCTGACAAAGAACCAGGCGACAATGTTCAGCATCCTTAAAGCCACCAATTCGCTTGGCCTAACCGTCGAGGAATGGAACGAACAAGCCAAGGCGGCCGGCATTGGCAACAAGCGCGCCGCCGACCTTTACGACCACCGCATGGCGTTGAAGCGCAAGGGGCTGGTGTACCAGTCCGCAACCAGCGGCCAATGGGTCGCGCAACAGTAGGAGACCGATCATGACCGACAACAGCAACGTAATCACAATGCCACCGCGCGGCCGCCAGCGTATCGACGCGCTCAAGGCTGTGGTGAGCAGACCTGAAGTGTGTGACGGAACCACAGAACAACTGGTCGAACACTGCGAAAAGATAGTCCCCGACTGCACCATCGAGAAGATTCAGATTGCCTGTGACGAGTCGTCAAAAGAATCCATGGCCGAGACCGAGCAGTTGCGCGCTTTCAAGAAGGCCCGAAAGAACGGAACCATCTGCTAACCATGCACGCACGGAATCTATGTACGGCGTACCGATATACGGTTA
>CAZBRE010000108.1:0-16299 GCA_964494065.1 uncultured Alphaproteobacteria bacterium | reverse complement strand
TGGCGGCATCGGGCGTCGGCTCCTGTTGCGATCAGTCAGTGGGAAAAATCCCCTGGTCGTAACGGAGCACGAATCCCCGTCAGTCCGGAACCTTTTGCGAAAGAGCGGGTATGGGAGCGGAGTCGCGCAGGACCTCATCCTTCGACAGGCTCAGGATGAGGGTTCCACTTGGTCAGCTAAGCCGCACCGCTCCTCATGCTGAGCCTATCGAAGCATGAGGGCCCCCGGTCGGGGTGCAGCGCGTCTTCGAATCCGTGGCGCCGCCGCCTTGGGGCTGGGCGCCTCAGCCGCGGTCGAGCTTCGCCATCTTCGCTTCCAACGCCTTGATCAGCCCATCGACCGAGCCCGTCTGCCGCAGGATGGCGGCAAAGTCGGCGCGTTGGGTCTGCGCCATCGAGAGGTTCTCGATCACCACGTCGACGATCTTGAGACCGCTGCTCGCCCGACGGATCGACCAGCGCAGCGGGATCGAAGGGCGGCTTTTTTGCAGGATCTCGCTTTCGACGATAAAGGCGCCGTTGTCCGGCCCGCTGGCGCGGCGCACGCGGAACTTCTCGCCGGCATATTGGCTGAGGCGCACCGTGTAGGTCTTGACGATGAAGCGCCGGAAGACCGCGAGATAGGCCTTGCGCTGTGCGGGCGTCGCGCGCCGCCAATAGCGGCCGAGCACGAAGACGCCGATCGAACGGGTGTGGAAGTTGTCGGTGAAGAGCTTGGCGAACTGCACCTCGCGGCCGGCCTTGTCCAAGGATTTGTCCGCCAGGATTTCCAACGCCCGGTCCGCGAGCCTGCTGACCAAGGCCTGGGCGTCCGCCGCCGTCTGCGCGCGAGCCTGTCGCGCCGTCGCGACGAAAGCCAAGGCGAGCGCCAAGGCCGCGATACTTGTGATCCTGATGCGAGGTGAAAACCGTGACGCCGTCATATTCGCCCTCATCCAGTTATGCGTTTCTTCTGATGCGGGGAAGCGGACCGGAAAGGTCCATACCGGCGGACACGCCGGCGCTTCGGCGGCCCGCGAGGCAGCGGGCCGATTGGCTACTCGACGATCTCCGGGACTGTGATCTTGGCGGGTTTGCCGTCGCGGATTTCGGAGTTCCGGTTCTGGCGGTAAAGACTGCGAATGGTGGCGTAGAGGTCGAGCGAATTGCGCTCGAGATCCTCCAACGCCTCGATGCTGCGCGAGCGGCGGTCGACGATGTTCACGATGGTGGACGTGATGGACGCCACCCTGTACTCCCAGCCGCCGGGCGCCACATAGGTCAGCGGGTCGAGCAGCTTGTCGCCGACCCGACCGGCCGCATGGCGGGCATTGTGCGGGCCCAGGAAGGGGATCATCAGATAAGGGCCTTCGGTCACACCCCATACGGCCAGGGTCTGGCCGAAATCCTCCTTGTGCGCTTCGAGGCCGTATTGCGCGGCCACGTCGAAGAAACCGAAGAAACCGGCGACGGTGTTGACGAAAAAGCGCATGGCGGTTTCGGCGGCGCGGCCGGGCTTGCCTTGCAGCACGTCGTTGATCAGGGTCTGTGGGAAGGCCGCGTTGTCGAGGAAATTGCGGATGCTGTTGCGCACGAACGCGGGGAAGGTCTTCCGGTACGCCTTGGCGACCGGCTTCATGATGTTCCGGTCGAGCGCCATGTTGAACTCGAAGATTTTTCGGTTCGTAGACTCGAGCGGGTCGTTGGCTTCCTTGTAGGCGCGCAACGCCTCGGGGTCCTTCGGGACCGGCGCGCACGCGCCGACCGCAACCAACCCCAATACACTGAATACAATGACCGCGACCCGCAGACCCCCTCTGCGTCTCGATCCGGTCCTATGGCCGGCGGCGATGGTGTTCGTCATCGACGGATCACCGTTTGTCACGCGGTCACCGACCTCTTTCCAAAACGACACGAGCCGCGCGAACCGTCGTTCGATCGCGGCTCGGCCCCAATCATCGCTCCCCACATGCCTGTCTCAACCAATTGTCGACAGGCACTCACCATTCCCCGAACCCGCGCAAACTGCCTATGCCTGATCTCCCCAGATTAGCAGCAGCTGCGCTCCTCGCGGCCCTCTCGAGCACGTCTGACCCCCGTACCATAGGGCGATTCGCTTTGCCAACGTCGATCCGCGTTCGACGTGACTATCCGGCCAATCACGTTGCAAAAAGGTCGCAGTCGTGCGGGTTTGCGCCCCTCAACGAGCGGTCGCATCGGATCTCGGTTTGCCGTCGGTTTATCCCGATTGGCTGTCCGACGGGAGATACGGGCAGCCAAAATTGCCGATTGCGATCGCCGGGGTTGCAATGAATCGCTCGTTGGGCTACTGCCCAACAATGCGGAACCGGTCGATCGAAGCGACGCGACGTCACGAGGGCCGGCGAGCCCGTCCTTGCGCGACGATTCCCGCGCAGGAGGACTGATCGCGATGGCGGTCTATGGTGATGGACGCCGGATCGAGGCGTCGTTCGAATTTTTCCCGCCGAAATCGGAGGCGATGGAGACCCAGCTTTGGGCTGCGATCGAGCGCCTGGCGCCGCTGGCGCCGCGCTTCGTGTCGGTGACCTATGGCGCGGGGGGATCGACCCGAGAACGCACCCACGCGACGGTGGAGCGGGTCCGAGGCGAGACCGACCTCGAGCCCGCGGCGCATCTCACATGCGTCGGTGCCAGCCGCGCCGAAGTCGATGCGGTCGCCCGGCGCTACTGGGACGCAGGTGTCCGCCATATCGTCGCCCTGCGCGGCGACGCGCCGGACGGCAGCGCCGGCTACGAGCCGCATCCGGACGGGTATCGCTATGCGGCCGACCTCGTAGCGGGACTGAAACGGGTCGCCGATTTCGAGATCAGCGTCGCGGCCTATCCGGAGGTTCACCCCGAGGCCCTGAGCGCCACAGCCGATCTCGACAATCTGAAGCGCAAGGTCGATGCCGGTGCCACGCGGGCGATCACCCAGTTCTTTTTCGAATGCAGCGACTATCTGCGCTTCGTGGAGCGGGCGCGTCATGCGGGGATCGAGGTCCCGATCGTCCCCGGCATCCTGCCCGTCACCAATTTCCATACCGTGGCGCGCTTTGCCAAGGCGTGCGGCGCGGCCATCCCGGCCTGGATGGCTAGTCAGTTCGAGGGGCTCGACGACGACCAGGCGACACGGACATTGGTTGCGGCGAGCCTCGCGGCCGACCAGTGCCGCACGCTGCAGGCATCGGGCGTCGACGAGTTTCATTTCTATACGCTCAACCGCGCCGATCTCACCTTCGCGATCTGCCACATTCTGGGATTGCGGCCGGTGCCGGCGACGCCGCCCATCGCGGCGGAAGCCTGAGCTGGCGGAAAGGGCGCGGCGATGGACTACCAGGCAACCCCCGAAGAACGACGCAAGACGCTGGCGGCGCTGCTCGACGAGCGCATCCTGGTGCTCGATGGCGCCATGGGCACGATGATCCAGCTGCGCGGCCTGGAGGAGGCGGACTATCGGGGTCAGCGCTTTGCCCAGCACGCCTCCGACCTCAAGGGCGACAACGACCTGCTCAACCTGACGCAGCCGCAGCTCATCGCGGACATTCACCGCATGTTTCTGGAAGCCGGCGCGGACATCCTGTCAACCAACACCTTCAACGCGACGACGATCGCTCAAGGCGACTATGGGACCGAGGCGGTGGTCGCGGAGATCAACCGGGAAGGGGCGCGGATCGCGCGGGCGGTGGCCGATACGGTGACGCGGACGACGCCTGATCGGCCGCGCTTCGTTGCAGGGGCGTTGGGGCCGACCAACCGGACAGCCTCGATCTCGCCGGACGTTGAGGATCCGGGGTTCCGCAATGTCAGCTTCGACGAGCTGCGCGATGCCTATCGTCAAGCGGCAGAAGCGTTAGTGGAGGGCGGCGCCGACGTCCTGCTGATCGAAACGGTCTTCGACACCCTCAATGCCAAGGCCGCGATCTTCGCGGTCGACGAGCTGGCCGAGGCGCGGGGTGAGGCGATCCCGGTCATCATATCGGGCACGATCACCGACCAGTCGGGGCGCACGCTTTCGGGCCAGACAGTCGAGGCGTTCTGGAACTCGGTCCGCCATGCCCGGCCTTTGGCAGTGGGGCTCAACTGCTCGATGGGGGCGGAACAGCTTCGCCCGTATCTGGCCGAGCTGTCGCGCATCGCAGAGGTGCCGTTGAGCGCCCATCCGAACGCCGGCCTGCCGAACGACATGGGCGACTACGACGAAAGCCCGGACATCACGGCCCGGCATCTCGGCGAATGGGCGGAGGCGGGGCTGGTCAACATCGTCGGCGGCTGCTGTGGAACCACACCGGAGCATATCGCGGCCATCGTCGAGACGGTGGCGGACAAGGCGCCGCGGCGGCCGCCTGAATTGGCGCCGCGTATGAGGCTATCGGGCCTCGAAGCGTTCGAGCTTGCGTAAGGCGAAGCGATCGTGACCGAACAGATCAAAGCGCCGCCGGAAGCTGACCCCACGGAGGGGCCGAGTGGGCCGACCGCCTCCTTCGTCAATATTGGCGAGCGGACGAACGTGGCGGGCTCGGCGCGCTTTGCCCAACTCATCATGGCCGACGATTACGAGGCGGCGTTGCAGGTCGCGCGCCAGCAGGTCGAGAACGGCGCTCAGATCATCGACGTCAACATGGACGAGGGCCTGCTCGACTCCGAGGCGGCCATGGTGACCTTCCTCAGCCTCATCGCCGCCGAACCGGATATCAGCCGGGTTCCGGTGATGATTGACAGCTCCGACTGGGCGGTCATCGAAGCGGGGCTCAAATGCGTGCAGGGCAAGCCGATCGTGAACTCGATCAGCTTGAAGGAGGGCGAAGAGGCGTTCGTCCGTCAAGCGCGTCTGGTGCGCCGCTACGGCGCGGCGCTGGTGGTGATGGCGTTCGACGAGGAGGGCCAGGCCGATACCGCCGACCGCAAGCTCGAGATCTGCACGCGCTCTTACCGCATCCTGACCGAAGACGTCGGCTTCCCGCCGGAGGACATCATATTCGATCCGAACATCCTGGCGATCGGCACCGGCATCGAGGAGCATGACGACTACGGTATCGCCTTCATCGAGGCGACGAAGCGGATCAAGGATACGCTGCCCGGCGCCAAGGTCTCCGGCGGCGTCTCCAATCTCTCCTTCTCGTTCCGCGGCAACAATCCGGTGCGCGAGGCGATCCACTCTGTCTTCCTCTACCACGCGATCAGGGCCGGCCTCGACATGGGGATCGTCAATGCGGGTCAGCTTGCGGTCTATGACGATATCGAGGCGGACCTGCGTGAGCGCGTCGAAGACCTGGTGCTGAACCGGCGGCCGGATGCGACCGAGCGATTGCTCGAGGTCGCCGATACGGTCAAGGGCAAGTCGAAAGAGGCGGCCGACGACAAGACTTGGCGCGAAGGTAGCGTCGAGGCGCGCCTCGGCTATGCGCTCGTCAACGGCATCGCCGATTTCGTCATCGAGGACGCCGAGGAGGCGCGCCGCGCCTATGACCGGTCGATCCAAGTCATCGAAGGGCCGCTTATGGACGCGATGAACGTCGTCGGCGATCTGTTCGGCTCGGGCAAGATGTTCCTGCCGCAGGTCGTAAAATCGGCGCGCGTGATGAAAAAGGCGGTCGGCCATCTGGTGCCCTTCATCGAGGAGGAAAAGGCGAGCTCCACGTCGAAGGAGGGCGGCGGCAAGATCGTCATGGCGACCGTCAAGGGCGACGTCCACGACATCGGCAAGAACATCGTCGCCGTGGTGTTGCAGTGCAACGGCTTCGACGTGATCGATCTGGGCGTCATGGTGCCGTCGCAGGACATTCTGAAGACCGCGCGCGACGAGGGCGCGGACATGATCGGCCTCTCGGGGCTGATCACACCGTCGCTGCACGAGATGGTGCATGTGGCGCGCGAGATGGAGCGCGAAGGGTTCAAGATCCCGCTTCTGATCGGCGGGGCGACGACCTCGCGGGTCCACACCGCGGTGCGGATCGAGCCGAATTACCATGGCGGCGTGATCCACGTTCTCGACGCGTCGCGCAGCGTCGGTGTCGCCGGCCGGTTGCTCGCCGAGAATGCGCGCAAGCGTCTGCTGCGCCAGACCGGCAAAGAGTACGAAAAACTGCGCGGGCGCCATGCCGGCAAGAGCGGCGAAGGCGACCGGCGGTCGCTGGAGGAGGCGCGCGTCCACAAGGCGCATTTCGACTGGTTCGAGACGCGGCCGCCCAAACCCGGCTTTCTGGGCACGAAGACGTTCGACGACTACCCGCTCGACGAGCTCGTGCCCCGTATCGACTGGACGCCGTTCTTCCGAGCCTGGGAGCTTGCGGGCGTCTATCCGCAGATCCTGGACGACCGCATCGTCGGCGAAACCGCACGCGATCTCTTCCGCGACGCGCAGGCGATGCTGCAGGAATTCGTCGAGGGCCGGCTACTTGGCGCGCGCGGGGTCATCGGCTTCTGGCCCGCCAACAGCGATGGCAACGAAGATATCGCGATCTATGCCGACGACGATCGCCGCAAGGTCCGGGCGACCATCCATACTTTGCGCCAGCAGCTCCTGAAGCCGGCCGGGCGGCCCGATTATGCGCTCGCCGATTTCACCGCGCCGCGCGAGAGTGGCGCGCCCGACTATCTGGGGGGCTTTGCAGTCACGGCGGGGATCGGACTCGACGATCTCGTGGCGCGCTACGAAGGCGAGACCGACGACTATTCGAGCATCATGGCCAAGGCGCTCGCCGACCGGCTCGCCGAGGCCTTCGCCGAGCGCATGCATGAGCGGGTGCGCAAGGAATTCTGGGGCTTCGTGCCGGACGAAGACCTAAGCAACGAGGCGCTGGTCCGCGAGGAGTTCCAGGGTATCCGCCCGGCGCCCGGCTATCCGGCCTGCCCGGACCACACTGAGAAGGCGACGCTGTTCGCGCTGCTCGAGGCGGAGACGAATGCGGGGATTACGCTGACCGAAAGCTTCGCCATGCTGCCGACCGCCGCGGTGTCGGGCTACTACTTCTGGCATCCCGAATCGCGCTATTTCGGCATCGGCCGGATCGGGCGCGATCAGGTTGCCGATTACGCCAAGCGCAAAGGATGGACGGTCGCGGAGACCGAGCGCTGGCTCGCGCCCGTGCTGGGATACGAGCCCTGAGCCAGGCTCAATGTCCGGCTTAAATGCGCCGGCGGAAAAGGGGACTTAGCGGGGGCCGCCTGCGCGCAGCGAGGCCTGCTGGGGATTGCGACGCGCCTTCCAGGTTTCGCCCGCCGCCATCAGGCAGCTCGTGCCCTTGGGATTGTGGATGACCAGGGTCCAGGTCTTGCCATCCTTGGCCGCGACCAGCTGAACCATGGCGCCGTTTTCGGTGATCCCGAAGGCAATCGGCTTCTCGCCGTAATCCTTCTCGAGCGTTTTCAAGACCACGGAGCGCTCGTTGCAGAGCGGTGCGCCAGCCACGGCGCTGGTGCTGGCCAACGCGGCCACGCCAACGGCGCCGAGAACGATCAAGCTGGGCCACAACAGGCCGGGTCGTTTCACCGAGGCATTCATCGCTTCCTCCTGACTGAGCCTGCACCGATCCGCTACCTGTGGTTCGTGCTTCCAGGGCTCATTCACCGTGCCAAGATTAAGACGCAATGATTAACAAGTTGGTAAATCCGCCCGCCGCGAGTGCGCCGATTCGAGGGGTAGACAACCGTGGATGGGCGCGGATTCAGCCAATTCGGCGGCAAATTTGACTTGTCGAAATACCAAATTTCTCACGTTTTCGTGAGTTTGGCCTGACGACACCGTGAACGATCGTGACCCCAGGAATCGGCGAAAAACCGCTAGATTTAGGTTTCCTCCAATGACCAATTTCGGACGGAAACCCTTTTTCCTCTGCCCTTTGAAGGGCCGCTCCGGCGGCCCTTCTTCTTGACCGGAGTTCTGTGCGCTCGGGTGGGGAAACAGGGTTAAGACGGTCGCGCCATCAGGCGTCTGTAGACCGGGCGCTGAAGCGCCGGCAGGACGTACATCGGGATTTGCCCGATCGCGAAAAACAGCACGACGTCGAAATCCGCGGTCCCGGCGAGCGCGGCCAGCAAAAGCCCCATATTGCGATTGCCGCAGGCCAGGCCCACGGTCAGCGCCTGGCGTAAGCCCGCCCAGAGGAATACCGCGGTGGCGGCGAGCTGAAGCACGATATTGCTCGCGAACGCGAGGCCCGTCGCGGTTGCCACGAAGCCCGGCCGTTCGGCGATCGCGGCGGCAACCCCGTCCATGATCGCGACCGCGAAGATGAGCAGCATGGCCACCGCGATGCCGTCGATTTCGCCGCTGCGGCGGCGCAGGGTCTCGCGCGGGACGATCCGGCGGATGAGCGCGGCGACGCCGGCAGCGCCAAAGGCGATGATCCCAAGGCGCAGCATCAGCTCGCCGGTGCCGATCTTGAGCTCGATACCCAGAAGGGCGAGCGCCAGCGGGGGCACGGTCAGCGGTGCGAGCAGGGTGCCGACGAAGGAGAGCATCATCGCCAGCGCTGCGTCGAGATCGAGGAGTTGGGAGAAGGCAATCGCCGCCATCACCGGCGAAGCCGCGGCCATCAGGACGATCGCGCCGGCAAGGCCGGATGGCGGCTCGACCAGCGACAGCACGAAAGCCGCGGCGATGGGCGCGAGCCCCATCAGGGCGACGAGCGACAGAACCACGAGCAGCGGCCGCCGCGCGTAGCCGAGCGCCGCCTGCCAGTCGAGCCGGAGCAGCGAGGCGGTGAGGATGAGGAACACCGAGGGCGCCAGCATCGGCCCCATGAACCGGGCCGCCTGAGGCCAGGCGAGCCCGATGAAAACGCCGCCCGCGAGGATCCAGGTGCCGTGTGTCGACAGAAAAACCAGGCAGCGCGAGAGCATGAAAAGGGCCGATATTTGGGGCGCATGACGCTACCGGGTTGGCCACCTCACGACAAGGTGCATCCAAACGTCCGGCTGGCGCGTATATACCCGCGAACGACTATGTCTGCCGCGTGACTCCTATGGTGCATGCCGTGCCGAATATCGAGACCCGGGCCGCAAATGAGGACGATGGCGCCACCGGCGCGATCCGGCCGCAGCTGGCCGCGCTGATCGCGGCGAGTGCCGCGGGCGACCGGGAGGCCTTCGGCGCGCTCTATCGCCACACGGCGGGCAAGCTGTTTTCGGTATGTCTGGGCATTCTCGGCAGCCGGGCCTTGGCGGAGGAGGCGCTCCAGGACGCTTACGTGAACGTGTGGCGCAATGCGTCGTCGTTCGACGCCGCCAAAGGCTCGCCGATGACCTGGTTGATCAGCGTCGCGCGCTATCGCTCGCTCACCCTGCGCCGCCGCGCGGTTCGCGAGGTTCCGGCCGATATCGAGGCCGAATATGCGCGCCTCGAGGACCCCAGCCCCGGTCCCCTGGCCGATGCCGTCGCGAGCGCTGAAGCGCGGGCCTTGAAGATCTGTCTGGAACGTTTGGAGGAGGCGCCTCGAAAGGCCGTGTTGCTGGCCTATTACCGCGGGCTCACCCATGACGAGCTTTCGCGCGAGCTGTCCGTGCCGCTCGGCACGGTCAAGAGTTGGATCCGGCGCAGCCTTTCGCGCCTCAAACTGTGTCTCGATAATGGCTAAGCACAATGGCTAAGCGGGACGACGAGTACTGGCGGGTGAAGGCCGGGGAGTATGTCCTCGGCACTTTGAGCGAGCGCGAGGCGCGCCGCTTCGAGCGTCTGCGCGCGCGTGACGCCTATTACTGCGAAATGGCCGACGATTGGGAGCGCCGGTTGGGTCCGCTTGGCGAGACCCTGGCGGATACCGATCCGCCGCCGGAGGTCTGGACCCGGATCGAGCGTCAGATCGCCGAGACGCCCGCCGCGGCGCGGCTGTGGGACCGGCTCGGCTTCTGGCGCGGCTTCAGCCTGACGGCCGCGGCAGTGGCGGCGTGCCTGCTGGCCTTTGTCATCGTTGAGCGCGTCGTCCTCCCGCCGGCCTCCGTCACCGAAAAGATTGCCGTGCTGAGCGACAAGAGCTCGGCGGCATGGCTGGTCACGATCCGCCAGGACGGTCGGCGTATGACCATTCTGCCGCTGCGGGAGATCTCGATCCCGAGCGGGAAGTCGCTCGAGCTCTGGCTGGTGCGTGGCAAGGGCGAGGCGCCGGTCTCGCTGGGGCTGGTGCCGGCATCGGGCCGCCGTTCCGTCGCCTTGCCGGAGACCGCGGTTCGAAATTGGCCGCGTGCGACCCAGCTCGCCATTACCTTGGAACCCGCACAAGGCTGGCAGCCGGGCACACCCTACGGACAGGCGCTTTTCGCCGGCAAGATCACCGCCAATCCCGATCGATGATCGATCGCTGACCGGCCCCTGCATCCAAACTCTCCTCTCGTGAGTAACTGAAGGACCAGATCGCGATTGGCCATGGTGGCTGGTCGGTCCTTTGACCTCACAGGGAGGAGAACCCTCATGTCCGACATCGACCTCATCGATCCCGAACGGATCCGCCCGGAACTTGAACGCGGCTTTGCGCGCCGCGGCTTCCTGCGTGCGGCCGGGACGGCCACCTTATCGGCGACCGCCGTCGCCCTGATCGCCGGGTGCGAAAGCATGGCCATGCAGCAGACGGCATCGGCCAGCAGTGTCGAAGGCGATATCCGCATCCTGAACACGGCGATCGCCGCCGAGCACGAGGCCGTCGCGGCCTATGCGGTCGGCGCGGGGAGCGGGCTCTTGAAGAAGCCGGTGCTGGACCTCGCGGTTCAATTCCGGGGTCACCACAAGGAACATGTGAGCGTGCTCGCCAGCACCGTGACCAAGCTGGGGGGCCGGCCGGTCTCGGCAAAGCGACGTTACAATTTCCCCGTCTCAAAACTGAAGAGCCAGGCCGATGTGCTGGCCTTCGCCGCGGGCCTGGAGAAGGGCGCCGTGAGCGCCTATCTGGGTGCGGTTCCCATTCTCGCCAATCGCGACCTTGCCAAGGCGGCGGCGAGCATCCTCGGCGACGAGGCGATGCATTGGGCGGTACTGCGCGGCGCGCTCGGGCAGAACCCCGTACCGGCCGCGTTCGTATCGTAGCGGGCGTATCGTAGCGGGTCCCCGTGCGGTGGGTGGCTGATCGCCCGCCCGCACTTGCACCGTTCCCGCCGGCCGTCCCTCACTGTGCGCCCGACCTTGGCCGGCGGGAGCGGTGCTCCCCGCGATCCGATTGACAAGCAATGGAGGTTTCGGGGCGATGCGCCGATGGTTTCTGATGGGTGTCGGAGCGCTTGTCCTGGCATTGGCAGCACCAGCGCTGGCGGACGGCGACGTTTCGCGTGGCCGAAAGATCTACGAGCGATGCCAAGGCTGTCATTCAATCGACCGCAATCGCGCCGGTCCACGCCACCGCGGTCTCTTCGGGCGCCGCGCCGGGACGGTGCCCGGCTTCGAATACAGCAGGGCGATGCGGCGCTCGGGAATCGTATGGACCGCGGCAACGCTCGATCATTTTCTGGCCGCACCCACCAAGGCCGTGCCTGGAACGATCATGGGCTTCGACGGTGTGAAGGACCCGCGCGAGCGGGCCGATCTGATCGCCTACCTGAAGCGCGCGACCGCCGGGCGCTGATCCGCAACAGACCCCTTGCCTGGGCCGGCCCGGCGGCTATCGTGGCGGCCCATGGATATCGCCACAATCGACGCGCCGCTCCGCCTTCACCGCACGACGATCAAGCCGGAGTGGATCGACTACAACGGCCACATGAATGTGGCCTATTACGTGCTCATCTTCGATCAGGCCACCGACGCGCTGTTCGACTATCTCGGCCTCACCGAGGACTATCGCCGTGACAACAACGCCTCGACCTTCGCCCTGGAAGCGCATGTCAATTATCTGCGCGAGCTGCATGAAGGCGATGCGGTACGGGTGGACACCCAGCTGCTCGACTTCAATCACCGACACATGCACTTCTTTCAAACCATGATCCACGAAGGCGAGGGCCATGTCGCCGCGACCTCGGAATGGATCAACACCCATGTCGATATGGGCACGCGGCGGAGCGCGGATTTCTTTCCGCCGGTCGAGGCGCGGTTGGCTGCGATCATGAAAGCGCACGCGCATTTGGATCCACCGCCCAACAAGGGCCGCGTGATCGGCATCAAGCGCCGCTAGCGCATATTCCGCTCTCGCGGGGTCGGCACCAGCCCGCTCCCCCGCCCGGCCACCCCGAGGATGCTGCCGTTGGGTGGTCGGGCGGGGAGTGGGCCGGCGATGCCAACAAATCGGAAAATGGTCTAGCGTGAACCATAGCCGGCACGTTTGACGGTGGGGGGGCGGCCCGGTTAACTCGATCTTTGTCGAGTGGTGTTAAGGCGTTACATTCGGCTTCGCCGATCTCGCCACGATTCTGGAAAGACCCGTCACGGTGCCGCAGGCCCCCGACCGAGCGCCCCGCACTACGTCGACCAAGCGCCGCCGAGGGCGGCGTCTGCTGGTTCGCTGGCGCCGCTTCCGGCGGAACGATCAGGTAGTGTTGCTGGTCATGGCGGTCGTGCTTGGTGTTGCGTCCGCCTACGGCGCCATCGGTTTTCGCTATCTAATAGGCTTCGTGCAGTGGGGCGCCTTCGGAACCCAGTCCGAGGCGCTGCTTGATTACCTTGTGGGCCTGCCTGAATGGCGCATCGTGCTGGCGCCCGCGGTGGGCGGCCTCCTCATCGGCCTCTTCATCCGCTACGCGACGCATGACAAGCGCCCGCTCGGCGTTGCCGACGTGATCGAGGCGGCGGCGCTCAAGGGCGGGCGGATGCATCTCACCCGCGCGCTCCAGGGCGCGTTCGTCAACGCGGCTTCGCTTGGGGTCGGCTCCTCGACGGGCCGCGAGGGGCCGGTCGTGCATCTGGGGGCTGCCATCGCGTCGTGGTTCGCCAAGCGCTTCGAGCTGCCGCGCGCCAGCGCCCTTACGCTGCTGGGCTGCGGCGTGGCGGCGGCCGTGGCCGCCTCCTTCAACGCACCGCTCGCCGGCGTCTTCTTCGCGCTCGAGGTCGTCGTCGGGCACTATGCGCTGTCGGCCTTCGCACCCATCGTCATCGCCTCGGTGCTCGGCACCATGATCTCGCGCGCGCATTACGGCGATTTCCCCGCCTTCGTCGTTCCGGGAATCTTTACGGTCTCGCCCTGGGAGTTCGGCATCTTCGCGATCCTGGGGATCACCAGCGCAGCGGTCGCGCATCTCTTCATCCGCAGCGTCTTCAACATGCAGGCGCTGGCGGCGAAAGTGCCTGGCCCCGACTGGGTGAAGCCGGCCTATGCCGGCGTGATCCTGGGGCTGATAGCGCTCCTCTTTCCCCAAGTGCTGGGCGTCGGCTACGGTGTCACCGACTTGGCGATCCGCGGACAGCTCGCCTTCGAGCTCCTGATCTCGCTGCTCTTCGTGAAGATCTTCGCCACGGCGTTGTGCATCGGCTTCGGGTTCGGCGGTGGCGTCTTCAGCCCTTCGCTCGTGATCGGTGCGATGCTGGGCGGTGTGTTCGGCGTGGCGGCGACTGTGATTGCCCCGACACCGGCCTCGGGGCTCAGCGTTTACAGCATCGTCGGCATGGGTGCCGTGGCGGGCGCCGTGCTCGGCGCGCCGATATCGACCGTGTTGATCGTCTTCGAGCTCACCGGCGACTACAAGGTGACCATTGCCGTCATGGTGGCCGTGGCGCTCGCGTCGATCATCCTGCAGCAATACGGCGGGCGGTCGTTCTTCCTGGCGCAGCTTCGCCAGCGGGGTGTGGAATTCTCCGGCGGTCGTGAGGCCGACCACCTACGCGCCATGCCGGTTCGCCGCACGATGGCGCGCGACATTGCGACCGTGGGGCCCGGAACGCAGCTTCCGGAGCTGCGACGCCAAATCGCGCGCGCGCCGCATGGCGTGCTGTTCGTCGTCGATGGCGACGAGCGGCTTCAAGGCGTGATCGCGTTGTCGGATATGAGCGATGCCTTGTTCGACCATTCGCGCGATGACGTGATCAAGGCGGCAGACCTGGCCCGCATGCCCCACACGGTTCTGACCCAGAACAACACGCTTATCGAAGCGGTGGGCGCCTTCGGGCCGGCGAGCGATCCTTACCTCGCCGTCGTCACGGACAAGGACTCGATGGCGCTTGTCGGCGTCCTGCTCGAGCGCGACTTTATGCAGGCCCAGCAGCGCGCCCTGATGAAGGCTCGGGCCGAGGAACGCGGCGAAGCGTGAGACCGGCCGGGCGCGTGCGTCAGCCGCGTTTGTCCATCTTCAGCCAGCGATAGCGGTCGCCTGCAGTGACGGTCACCGTCGAGGACGTCGGCCCGCGCATGATCGTGAGCGCGATCTTGCTGCCCGGCTTTCCCGCGGCCCAGAGCTTCCGATAGAAGTCGAGCTGGCCCGCGATCTGTTGACCCGCCACCCCGACAACCAGATCGCCCGGCTTGATCCCCGCCTTGGCCGCGGGGCCGTCGGGTGTCACCTGGACCACCAATACCTGCTGCTGCGGGCCCTCGCGGGTGAAGGCGCCGATCCAGGGCCGGCGCGGGCCTTGCGAGCGGCCATGCGTCAGAAGGTCGGCAAGGATCGGTTTCAGCTTTTCGATCGGCACGAACATGTTGCCCGCAAGGCGCTGGCCCGGTCCGCCCGCATCGGGCACAGCAAGCGAGCCCACGCCGACGAGCTTGCCGTCGAGGCCGATCAGCGCAGCACCACCGAAGTTGCGGTAGATCGGCGCGGTGAAGATCGCGCCTTCGAGCAGATATTCCCAATAACCGGCAAAGTCGCGGCGCGAGACGATCATCGCCGGGCGCGCCCGCGTGCGGCCGCCGAAGCCTGAAATGACCAGCGTGTCGCGCGGCTTCAATGTCCGCGAGTCGCCGAAGGGCATGGGTTTTACCTTCAGCTTTCGCGTCGTGCGCACCAGCCCCAACCCGGTCTGGTGGTCGTAGGCGATAAAGCGCGCGGCAGTGGCTTCCTCGCCCGGCGGCATCACGACGATCTTGTCGGCCTCGAGGATCAGGTAGCCGATGGTCAGCACCAGGCCATTGGCATCGATGACGATGCCGTTGCCGGCGCGCTCCTGACCCAGCGACTTCGCGGTGCGCGCATTGGCCGGCACCGTCGCCATGACGCGCACAACGGCGTTGAAGATCTCGTCGAGGTTCTTCTTCGCTTCCGCGGCGCGCAGCGACTGGAACGGCAGGAGGACGATCAGCAGGACCGCGGCGATCATGGGCCGCAGCGCCCGGCAAATGGGTCGGTCGGATTGGTTGGCCACGGCAGGTCTCCTTATGGATCGCCGGCCTGGATGTAACAAACGACTATAATCATCCGGTGACGCGCGGCGAAGGACCTCACGGAAAGTTGCTTGCCGCGCGAACAAAGCGCCGCGGCGCGTCATTCCGGGGGAGCACCGGCCGGGCGAATGTCTATATAATGGGCGAGAGAGACCTCATGCCCGATCCCTTCGATTTCACCGATGATGTGGCTGGCGCGTCCGCGTCGCCGCGAAAGCTGTCCGAGGCGGCGATGCCCCAGGCGGCGGCGGCGCCCTATCTCGAGACGCTGAATCCGCCGCAGCGCGAGGCGGTGGAAACGCTGGACGGCCCGCTGCTGGTCCTGGCGGGGGCGGGCACGGGCAAGACGCGCGTGCTGACGACGCGTCTCGCGCATATCCTGACGCGCCGCCTGGCCTGGCCCTCGCAGATCCTCGCCGTCACCTTCACCAACAAGGCCGCGCGCGAGATGCGCGAGCGGGTGGAGCGGTTGATCGGCTCGGGCGCGGCGGAAGGTCTGGCGCTCGGAACCTTTCACTCGCTGGGCGCCCGCATGCTGCGCCGGCACGCCGAGTTGGTGGGCTTGAAATCGAACTTCACCATCCTTGACGAGGACGATCAGATCCGCCTGTTGAAGCAGGTGCTGACGGCGGAGAATGTCGACGACAAGCGCTGGCCCGCGCGCGTGCTGCTCGGCGTGATCCAGCGCTGGAAAGACCGCGGCCTGACGCCGGACAAGATCGATGGGGCCGAGGCAGGGGACTTCGCCGCCGGCAAGCTCGCCAAAGTCTACAGCGAATATCAGGCGCGGCTCCGCACGCTGAACGCGGCCGATTTCGGCGATTTGCTGCTGCACATCCTGACCATCTTCACCAAGCATGACGACGTGCTGGCGGAATACCAGGAGCGTTTCAAATACGTGCTGGTCGACGAGTATCAGGACACCAACGTCGCGCAGTATCTCTGGCTGCGTCTTCTGGCGCGGAAGCGCCGCAACATCTGCTGCGTCGGTGACGACGACCAGTCGATCTATGGCTGGCGCGGCGCCGAGGTCGGCAACATCCTCAAATTCGAGAAGGACTTCGAGGGCGCCAAGG
>CAZBRE010000107.1:0-16353 GCA_964494065.1 uncultured Alphaproteobacteria bacterium | reverse complement strand
AGCGTCTGGATCAGCACCGCCGTCTGGATCGTCATGTGGAGCGAGCCCGCGATCCGCGCGCCCTTCAGCGGCTTGGAGGCGCCGAACTCCTCGCGCGTCGCCATCAAGCCCGGCATTTCCACTTCCGCCAGGGCGATTTCCTTATGGCCCCATTCCGCGAGGCCGATGTCCTTGATGACGTAGTCTTGACCGTTGGTCGTCATGAGTATTGCTGCTCCTGAGAGATGAAACGGGGCGTCAGCCCTTGCCGTTGAAGGCGGATTTGAGGCCGTCGACGAGATCGGTGCGCTCCCACGAGAAGCCGCCGTCTGCATCGGCCTGGCGGCCGAAATGGCCGTAGGCGGCCGTGCGCGCATAGATCGGCCGGTTGAGGCCCAGATGCTCGCGGATGCCGCGGGGCGAGAGGTCCATAAGCTCCTGCAGCACCGCCGACAGCTTGTCTTCCTCGACCTTGCCGGTGCCGTGCGTGTCGACATAGACCGACAGCGGCTTGGAGACGCCGATCGCGTAGGCGACCTGGATCGTGCATTTGTCGGCCAGCCCGGCGGCGACGACGTTCTTCGCCAGATAGCGCGAGGCATAAGCGGCCGAGCGGTCGACCTTGGTCGGATCCTTGCCGGAGAAGGCGCCACCACCATGCGGCGCAGCCCCACCGTAAGTGTCGACGATGATCTTGCGGCCGGTGAGGCCCGCATCGCCGTCCGGCCCGCCGATCACGAAGCGCCCGGTCGGGTTGACGTAGAACTCGTCCTCCGACGGCATCCAGCCCTTGGGCAGCACGTTCTCGACATGCGGGCGCACGATCTCGCGCACCTGGTCCTGGTCGAGCTCGGCGGCGTGCTGGGTGGAGACCACCACCGAGGTCGCCTTGACCGGCTTGTTGTCGATGTATTGCAGCGTCACCTGGCTTTTCGAGTCCGGGCCGAGGCCGGGCTCGGCGCCCGAATGCCGCGCCTCGGCGAGCGAGCGCAGGATGGCGTGGCTGAAGTGGATCGGGGCCGGCATCAACACGTCGGTCTCGTTGCAGGCATAGCCGAACATCAGGCCCTGGTCGCCCGCGCCCTCGTCCTTGTTGCCGGCGGCGTCGACGCCCTGGGCGATGTCGGAGGACTGCGAGTGGATGTGGACCTGCACCTCGGAGTTCTTCCAGTGGAAGCCGTCCTGCTCGTAGCCGATATCCTTGACCGCCGCGCGCGCGACGTCCTCGAGGCTATCGACGATGCCGTCGGGCCCGCGGACTTCGCCCGCGAGAACCACGAGGTTGGTGGTGACGAGTGTCTCGCAGGCGACGCGCGCCTGCGGCTCCGCCGTCAGATAGGTATCGACAACGGCGTCGGAGATGCGGTCGCAGACCTTGTCCGGATGGCCTTCTGAGACCGACTCGCTGGTGAAGAGATAATCTTTCACGGACCCTTACTCCCCGGTGATTTGGTGGTGATTAACGTGTTTGTTGCGTGGTGTCGTTCGATATCGTTCGCGCTGCCTGGCGCCCTGCGTCGCCTAGTTGCGGCGGCGCGTCACGACGAATGATTCGTCATTGAACCATAGACCGCCATGTTCCTGCAGCACTTCGCGCGTCGCGTCCAGATAGGATGCATCCGACATCACCGATTCGAGGCGCTGGTCCTCGATCTGCGCCACATAGATCGCGGCGTTCCACGCGGCAAGCAACGTCGAGGTGCCGATATTCGAGCCGATCTCCGAGGGTAGTGTGTGCATGTCGTAACGGAAGAGCGCCCGGTTGTCAGCGTAGGCCTTGAAGGTGAGGTCGCGGTGGGTCTTGCCCAGTGACGACTTCATATAGTGCAGGATCTGGTGACGGTCATGCTGGAAAGGCTTCTCGTCGGGCCAGATTTTCTTGATCACGTCCATGCCGGGATCGCGGCCATGCGAATGCGCCGCGAACAGCCGGCCCCCGGGGGCGAGGCTGCCCGCCAGCGGGGCCAGCACCTTGTCGACCTTGAACTCGACCGACATGCGCGCGCGGTAGGGCTGCGAGGCGACGATCAGGTCGTAGTTACCGCGCGCCTGGCCCGGCCGCGGAATGATCTGGTCGAGCAGCACCTTGTGGTCCTCGCGGTAGAGGACGAGCACCGACGGCCGCGTGTAGAGCGGGTTGCCGGTCTTCTCGCTGGCGCGTACCTGCCAGCCCTCGGACAGCAGCGGCTGCAGCTCGGTGATCTGCTTTTCGAACTCATATGAGGTGTTGCCGGTCAGCGCGACTTCCTGCCAGTTGAGGCTGGCCGCCGCGGCGACCGAGCGCGGCATCAGCGACGGCGCTTCGGTGTAATAGAGATTGGTGACAACGAGCACGGTGGCGGGGTGCTCGTGGAAGCGGTCGGGCATCTTCTCCAGCGAGAGCCGCACGTCTTCCAGACTGATCTCCTTGCCGACCACATAGAAGGGCACGGTCGGGTAGCGCCGGTGCATGTGCCGCAGCGTGCGGGTCAGCACCGTGCCGTCGCCCATGCCGGCATCGAAGACGCGCAAGGCCGGCGGGCTCGGCTGGATATTGGCGAGCTCGAGGCCCACCCGGTCGGCGACCACCCACTTCTCTGAGCAGGTGTGCACGAACATCAGGTATTTCTGGCGGTTGTCGTAGAACCGGAAGGCGGTGCTGTCGTCCTTCTGCTCGGCCTTGCCCGCCGCCGCGGCGCCGTCTGCCGCCGGCCGTGTCTTGGCGGTTTCGGTCATGCTCGCTCCCCTATGGTCGTAGCCAGCATTGTTGCCGCTGGCTTGGTCGCCGCCCGACGCGCCATTGCCGGATCTGGTGCCGGATCTGGTGCCGGACGTGGCGCGGTCCTCCATGAAGGCATGCACCTTGTCGATGGTGTCCGTGGTGATGCGGCCGCCATTGCGCAGCCGGCCCACGAACTTGCCGTCATTGACCGCGCGGACGCCGAATGTGCTCTCCGCGATGCCCTCGTGGCGGCAGAAAGCTTCGATCTCGTCGATCAGACGCGCGCGTGTATCCATACTGTGACAGATATTTCATGGGCAGGGTTGAGTCAACCCAAAACAGGTATGGGCATAGAAATAGGGATATAGCCCAATATCGTCCCAACAATTAATAAAACACAATGGGTTACATATGAAATCGACCCTCTATGCCGCCTGCGCAACGGCCTGCAAGCGCAACCGGGTGGGCAGGATTCGGGGCCTGACCGACCCTGCCCGGGGCGGGGCGGGGCTTCGTGCATGGGGTCCCGACGACCGCCGACCGGCCCTATGCGGCAATTTGTGCGGCAATTTGGCCCCAGGGGCCGTGGCACTTTCGCACTAAGCCCCAAAAGCGGAGAAACACCCCCATCATTCCGCTTTGCGAACCACCGCAAACGATTGCAGTTCATTTTTCCCCAGCCCCCTGCTAAGGTGCCGCCAACAATCGGTGGCGGACACCGCCGCTCAGCGGTGGTGGGGCAAAGGACTGTGCGCCCAGGCTTCGACCACCGGAATCAGGGGAGGACGTGAAGACGTGTTTCGAGCATCCGCAGATATTGTGCTTCCGACGAGCATCGTCGGATCGCTGCCGCGCCCGGCCTGGTACACGGAAAGCCTGGGCTCGCGCAATTTCATGCATGCGATGGTGAACGCGCGCTACCGCGAGCAATACACCGACGCGGTCTCGGCCTATCTGCGCGATCAGGAGATCGCCGGCCTCGACATCGTCACCGACGGCGACTGCCATTTCGACGAGGAGGTCGGCGGCCAGAGCTGGACCACCTATCCGGCCCAGCACATGGACGGCTTCGATCGCCACAACTCGGTCGCCTTCTCGATGCCGTCGGCCGTCATCCCCTTCGAGCGTGGCCACATCCTGCACGACTATCTGGAAGCCCGCGTACTGCCGGAGATCATCGGCCCGGTCGGGCGCGGCGATCTGCAATACGCGGCGATGTGGAAGACCGCCCAGCGCCTCACCAAGCGGCCGGTCAAGTTCGGCACCGTCACGCCCGAGCTTTTGGCGCTCGCGGTGAAGGACCATCACTACAAGGATATCCCGTCCCGCATCTATGCCCTCAGCGACGCCATCAACGAGGAGCTGCACGATCTGGCCGATGTCGGCTGTCCCGTCATCCAGATGGAGGAGCCGCAGATCCACATGATCCCGGCGCGCGGCCCCGTCGGCGGCACCATGGACGAAGCCGAGATGGTCAAGGTGTTCAACAACACCGTCAAAGGGCTCTCCGATAAGACCGAGGTCTGGTGCCACACCTGCTGGGGCAACCCCTCGCAGCAGCGCATGTTCAAGGAAATCCAGTCCTACGCGCCGACGCTCGACAAGCTGAACGAGGTCGAGGCCGACGTGCTGACCTTCGAGTCGTGCAGCGCCGGCGGCATGGACCTGAAGGAGATCGGCGCCGCCATCACCGACAAGAAGGTCGCCATCGGCGTCATCGATCACCACACGCTGCAGGTCGAGCGGCCCGACCAGGTCGCCGATCAGATCCGCGAGGCGCTGAAGCACATTCCGGCCGAGCGCCTCATCATCACCTCCGACTGCGGCATGGGACGCGAGGGCATGAGCCGACGCCACGCCGCTTACAAGATCGTCTCGCTGGTGCTCGGCACCAACATCGTGCGCAAGGAATTGGGGCTGCCCGAGGCCGAGTGCCTGGCGGCCGATCCGAAGTTCTCGTTGGCGGGGGTTAGCTGACGAAATTCCCGGTGAAGCCCCGCGAGTATCGATGCTCTTGTAGACAAACGACCGGTCGCAGGGCCTAATTCACCGGACCAAAGCCGAACCGAAGCAAGAATCGCCGTCACGATCACCAACCAAACGACGGCCAGCTAGGGAGGAAAGGAAGGAATGCGCTCACTCAAGATCACCACCATTGGCGCGGCGATCGGCATGGCGGCGGCTGCCGTCGTTGCCCTGTCCGCGCCGCAAGCCGGAGCGACCGAGTTCAAGCTGACGGCGGGCTCCAGCCATCCGCCGATCATCCCTTGGGTCGGCACGATCAAGAACCACGTCGTGCCGATGTCCAACAAGTACCTCAAGGCGATGGGCAGCAAGAACACCATCAAGTGGACCGAGGCGTATGCCGGCGCGCTCTACAACTGGCAGAACACGCTGGAAGGCGTTCAGGAAGGTCTGGCCGACATCGGCTGGGTCGGCACCCTGTGGGAGCCGAACAAGATGCCGTTGATGAACGTGACCTATTTCACGCCGTTCGCCACCAACGACGTCGCGCTTCTCACCAAGATCCAGAACGCGATGCACGCCCAGCTGCCGATCATGAACAAGCGGTGGCGGAAGTATAACCAGGTCTTCATCGGCGCTCAGACGATCGACAGCTACGTCATCGTCTCCAAGACGCCGATCCGCACCGTCGACGACCTGAAGGGCAAGAAGTTCTATGCCCCCGCCGCACTCGGCGGCTGGGTCCGCGGCACCGGCGCCATCAGCGTCAACGGCGCGCTGCCGCTCTACTACAACGGCCTCAAGACCGGCGTTGCCGACGGCGCCATCATTCCGGGCACCGGCATCCTGCCGTTCAAGATCCACGAGGTCGCGCCCTACGTCATCGATGCGGGCCTGGGCGGAATGATTTCCGGTGCGCTGACCATGAACCTCAACACCTGGAACAAGCTGCCGCCCGACATGAAGAAGGTCTTCCGCCGGCTCGGCAAGGAGTACGGGGATCTGGTCACCAAGCGCGTGATCGCCAACCGCAAGAAGCACTTCGCGATCATCGCCAAGAAGGGCGCCAAGCACTACACGTGGCCGGTGGCCGAGCAGAAGCGCTGGACCGAAAAGATGCCCAACATCGCCGCCGAGTGGGCGAAGGGCGTCGAGGCGAAGGGACTTCCCGCCAGGGCGGTCATGAAGTTCTACCTGGACAGCGTGCGCAAGAACGGTGGCCAGCCGATCCGCGATTGGGATAAAGAGTCTTGACGACTGCCCTTGAGACCGGCGGGGCGCTGAGAGAACCTTGGCGCCCCGCCGTCCTCTTTGGGAAATTCACATCGCTGGCCAATATCGCGGGAACGACCGCGATATTCGGGCTCATGTGCCTGATTTGCGCCGACGTCATCGCGCGAAATCTGGATAAGCTCTCCTGGCTCAGCAAAATGGTTTTGACGCAGATCTGCCTGCCGTGCGTGGCGGTTGCTCCGTCGCTGGCCGGCAAGCCGATCGCCGCTGCGCATGAGCTCGTCAGCTACGCGATCGTCGCCGCGGTTTATCTTCAGCTTTCCAACACGCTCCATGTCGGGCGCTTCACACGCGCCGAGATGCTCATCATCGCCATGGAGAGCAATCGGCCGATTGCCGCCGCGATCTTCAATTTGTTTTTCACTTTTCTGGGTGTCGTCGCCTTTGGGCTGATCACCTACGGCACCTATTTCAAATTCACGGAAGCGTGGCCGGATCTGGTGTTCGGCAACGTGGCCTCCTTCGAGATATTGGTCTGGCCGCTGCGGGCCATCACCTTCTTCGGCGCGCTGCTGACCGCCATCGTCTATCTGCTGCAGTTCGTCGGAAGCCTCGCGGATCTGGTGCAGCATGTCGCGCGCCGCCGCTCGGCGGCCGACGACCGGCCGGTCGGCTGGCTTTATCTGGGCCTTCTCGGCATCGCGTTCGGGCTCGTCGCGATCACCGTGTTCAGCCATTTCTCGCGTGTTCAGATCGGCGCGCTCTCGTTGGTCGGCATCGTGATCATGATCTGCCTCGGCATCCATATCGCCGTCGGTCTGATCACCATCGCCTTCATCGGCATTTGGATCATGATGGGCGACCCGACCCTGGCCATCAACGCGGTCAAGCTCGCCTCCAACGAGTTCCTGCGGAACTATTTCCTCGGCGTGGTCCCGCTCTTCGTGATGATGGGGCTGCTGGTCAACGAGTCGGGGATCGGCAAGGACACCTTCGACGTGGCGCGCTGGATCATGCGCCCGATCAAGGGCGGCATCGGCGTGGCCACCGTCGGCGCCAATGCGATCTTCGCCGCGATCACCGGCTCCTCGATCGCCTCGGCCGCGGTCTTCACCAAGGTCGCGACGCCGCACATGATCGACAACGGCTATTCCTCGCGTTTTGCGGTCGGCACGGTGGCGGGCAGCTCGGTGCTGGGCATGCTGATCCCGCCCAGCCTGCTCCTCATCATCTACGCCTTCGTGACCGAGCAGTCGGTCGGCGCGCTGTTTCTGGCCGCGATCATCCCCGGCATCATTCTGGCGGTCGCCATGGGCGTCATGATCATCGGCATGGCGCATTTCTGGCCGCAGCTCGTCGGCACGCCCAAGCAGGACGATCTCGACGACGAGAACGCCGTCTCCGCCTTCTTCAAGCTGTTGCCGATCCTGCTGCTGGTGGTGCTGGTGATGGGCGGCATCTATGGCGGGCTGTTCACCGCGATCGAGGCCGGCGCGGTCGGTGCCATGGGCGCGCTGATCATCGCGCTGATGAAGCGACGCCTCACCCTGGCCAAGCTGTGGAGCGTGCTGGTCGAGACCGGCCACGTCACCGTCGCCATCCTCTTCCTCATCCTCGCCGCCAACATCTACGGGCGCATGCTGGCGCTGTCGGGCATGCCGCAGCAGATGGGCGAGCTGATCGCCGGCCTGGACCTCGGCTTTGTCGGCTTCATTGCGATCTACGTGCTGGTGCTGGTGGTCCTCGGCATGTTCCTCGATTCAGTGTCGATCATGTTGATCGTCCTGCCGCTGGTCAGCCACATCGTCACCGACCGCTTCGGCGCCGATCTGGTGTGGTTCGGCATAGTCACGGTGATCGTGGTCGAGATGGGGCTTTTGACCCCGCCGCTCGGCATATGTTGCTATGTCGTCAAATCGGTATTGAACGACGACCGGGTGTCGCTGAAGGATATCTTCGTCGGCTCGTTCCCGTTCGTCTGCATCATGCTGGTGGTCGCGATCCTGCTGATCGCGTTCCCCGGCATCAGTTTGGTCCTCACGAGATAATGAGGCGCCAATGACGAGAGCCGGTATTCCGTAAACCGGCCGAATTGTGAGAGAGTGAGCCACAAATCAAAACGTTCCAACGACAGGGAGGGAACGATGGACTGGGACAACCAGGTATCGAGACGAGACTTTGCAAAGCTGGCGCTGGCGGGCGCCGGTGCCGCCGGCGTCGGCGCGATGGGCATGCCCGGCATGCTCGCCGCCGCCGAGACCGAGCTCAAGATGGCGTTCTTCGCCAGCCCCCGCCATCCGCTCTGGGCCAACATGATGTCGCCCTGGGCCAAGAAGGTCGAGGCCGCCAATGTCGGCCTCAAGATCAAGGGCTTCCCGGGCAGCTCGATCGGCGGCCCGCCGCCGGGTGCCTACAAGCGCATCCTGACCGGCATTTCGGATATCGAGTTCCACATCCCCGGCTACACCTCCACGGTGTTCCCGCGGACGCTGGTCGCCGAGATTCCGCTGCAGTGGGACAGCCCGACCAAGGCGACGATCGCGCTCAACCGCATCCTCGACACGCATCTCGCCGGCGACTACAAGCGCGTCAAGGTCCTCGCCATGTGGACGACCGACATCCCCGTCGTGATGACCAACAAGGTCGTGCGCACGCCCGATGACCTGAAGGGCCTGAAGCTCCGCACGCCGTCGCGCAACCAGGCCGACATCATCAAGGGCCTGGGGGCGATCCCCGTCGCCATGCCGATGCCCAGCACCTACGGCGCGCTCGAGAAGGGCGTGGTCGACGGTGCCATCGTCGGCATCTCGGTCGTCAACAGCTTCAAGCTGCACGAGGTGGTGAAGAACTTCATCATCGACCTACCGTTCGGCTACTCGCCCTTCTTCATCGGCATGAACCGGAAGAAGTACGACAGCCTGACGAAAGAGCAGCGCGCGGTGATCGACAAGAACAGCGGGCTCGACTACAGCCTCATCGGCGCCAAGAGCTACGAGCACGAGCGCGAGGTCGGCATCAAGACGGTCGAGGCCAAGAAGGGCTCGTCCATCACCAAGCTGACCGCGGCCGAGAAGAAGCTGTGGGTCGATCGCCTCAGGAAGATCGCCGAGGAGTGGGTCACGCGGCACGACAAGCCGGGGCTCAACTACCGCAAGATCTACGAAGCCTATCTCGGAAAGTCTGCGTGAGGTCCGCGGAAGACATAGTCTCCCGCATCTTAAGGATCGTCGTTACGGGGGCCGCCTGCATCGCAGGCGGCGTCCTCGTCTTCCTCATGTTCATGACGACGATCGGGATCGTGGGGCGGAAGCTCGGCTGGCCGATCAACGGGGTCTTTGATCTCACCCATTTCACGGTGCTGATCATGACCTTTCTCGGCCTGGCCTATGCCGGCTTTCACGGCGCGCATGTGACGATCGAGCTTCTGTTCCAGCGCCTCGGGCCGAAGACCCAGCGGATCATGAACCGGCTGATCAACCTGCTCGGCTTCGTGATCTTCCTGCTGATCGCCTGGCGAACCTACGTCTATTCCTTCCTGGTGCGCGATATCAACGATACCTCGCAGCTGCTGGAGATCCCCCACTTCCCATTCTACTGGCTGGCCGCGGCCGGCTCGCTGCTCTTCGCCCTCGTCATGCTGCTCCGCGTCTTCGTGCCCCAGCCCGAGGACCACCATGCAGAGGCGGAGGGCGGCATCGACGGCGGACCGTGAGCGGCTCGCTCATCGGGGTCATGGCCCTGCTGGGGCTGTTCGCGCTGATCTTCCTGCGCGTGCCGATCGGCATCGCCCTCGCTGTCGCGGGCGCCGGCGGCTACTGGGCGATGAACGATCTCGACCGGGCGCTGACCATCCTCGGCAGCATCCCCTACGCCACCGCCTACAACTACCAGCTCTCGATCATCGCGCTCTTCGTGCTGATGGGAAACCTGGCGATGGTCTCGGGCATGAGCCGCGATCTCTATGCGATGGCGCGCAGCCTTGTCGGCCATTGGCCGGGCGGCCTCGCCTCGGCGACCATCGTCGGCTGCGCCGGCTTTGCCGCAGTCTCGGGCTCGAGCCTCGCCTCGGCCGTCACCATGGGCCGGGTCTCGCTGCCGGAGATGAAGCGCTACGGCTACAGCGCGCGCCTTGCGACCGGCAGCGTCGCGGCGGGCGGCACGCTCGGCATCCTGATCCCGCCCTCGACCGGCTTCATCATCTACGCCGTGCTGACCGAGGTCTCGATCGGCAAGCTGTTCCTCTCCGGCGTGATCCCCGGCATTCTGCTGACGCTGCTGTTCGTGGTCACCATCGCGGTGATGACCAGCCGCAATCCGGAGCTCGCACCCCCCGCCACGCGCGAGCGCTGGCCGGCGCGGCTCATCAGCCTGCTGCGCTCCGCCCCCCTGATCGTCATCGTCTTCATCGTCCTGGGCGGCATTTATGTCGGCTGGTTCACCCCGGTCGAGGCCGCCTCGATCGGCGCCATCCTGACGCTCTTCCTCACCATCGTCCGGGGCAAGTTCACCGTCGCGGTGATGACGAAATGTGTGTTGGAGACGATCAAGACGTTTGCCTTCGTCTATCTGATCGTGATCGGCGCCTTCATCTTCAACCCGTTCCTGGCCGACACGCGCCTGCCGGGCAATCTCGCGGAGTTCATCGGCGGGCTCAAGCTGGCGCCGATCTACATTCTGCTGCTGATCGTGCTCGTCTACATCATCCTCGGCACCTTCCTGGAAGGCTTTTCCATGCTGGTGCTGACCATCCCCATCGTGTTTCCGATGATCAAGGATCTGGGCTACGACCCGGTCTGGTTCGGCACGCTGCTCGTCGTCGTGCTGGAGATGAGCCTGATCAGCCCGCCGCTGGGCTTGAACGTCTTCGTCGTCAAGGGCATCGCGCCCGAGGTGCCGATGAGCGAGATCTTCTACGGCATCCTGCCGTTCTGGCTGGCCATGATGGTCTGCGCCGCACTCCTCATCCTCTTCCCCGATCTGGCGCTCTTCCTGCCGACGACGATGAAGGGCGGCTGAACGGGCGGTCCGGTCCGAGCCGCCGGTTGACCGGCAAAGCCGGCTGGGCCTAGAATTATACACAGCGTATAAAGATCGAAACGCCGGTCAACGGCAGACCGGTCAACGGCAGATATGGGAGGGGTGCGGGCCATCTCGATGAGGCTCACACGCGGAACCGCCAGCGGCGCGCTCTTGATGGCGCTGGCCGCCTGCGCTGCGCCGCCGCACAAGGGCGCGCGCATGACCGATGCGCAGAGCGGCGCCGCGCTAAAGGGCGACGCGATGACCGCCACGCGGCTTTATTTCGGCACCAGCATGCCGGGCGGCGGCACGGTGAGCGACGCAGCCTGGCAACGCTTTCTTGCAAACGAGATCACGCCGCGCTTTCCTGAAGGCCTGACCGTGCTCGAGGCGCGCGGCCAGTGGCGCGACACCAAGACCGGCCGTATCGCGCGGGAGCGCTCGCGCGTGCTCCTGCTGCTGCATCGCGGAACGGCGAAGGCCAAAGCGGCGATCGCCGCCATCGTCGCGCGCTACAAGGAACGCTTCCGGCAGCAATCGGTCCTGCGCATCGATGCGCCGGTGCGCGTTCAATTCTAAGAAGAAATCGACAGGGACGAGAAACGGCCAAGCAAGGGACGACGAACATGAGGGCAGTAGATACGGCGCCGCGCTACAGCGAGGCGATGGTGGAGCGGTACACGCGCGAAGGCTATTGGAACGACGACACGCTCATTACCTACCTCGACCGTTGGGCGCGTGAGACGCCGGACAAGGCCGCGATCCGCACCGCCGACCGCGACATAAGCTATGCGGAGCTTCATGCGGCGTCGCGCCGCCTGGCCAATTCGCTGCTCGATCTGGGTGTCGAGAAGCAGGACGTGGTGGCGATCCAGATGCCCAACTGGCCGGAATTCCTGATCGCCTATTTCGGCACGATGATGATGGGCGGCATCCTGGCCACCATGCACATGCCTTATCGCGGCCGCGAGATGGAGCCGCTCCTCGAGCACGGCCAGGCCAAGGCGGTCATCTGCACCGGCCCGTTGCCGAACCACGATGCGCCGGCGACGATGCTGGCGCTGCGCGACAAAGTGGGCTCGCTCGAGCATGTCATCGTGGCGGGCGACGAGGTGCCGGCCGGCGCGCTCTCGCTCGATACGCTGATCGCCGAGGGCTCGGAAGGCGAGATCGCCGACGGCCCGGGCCCCGAGGACTTTGCGACGCTCTGCTTCACCTCCGGCACGTCGGCCGCGCCCAAGGGCGTGCTGCGCGAGCACCGCACCTTTACCGCCAACGCGCGCTACTTCTCGCCGACGATCGACATGAGCGCCGACGACGTGGTGATGGTGGCGCCGCCCTTCACCCATGTCTTCGGAATCTGCTGCACCAATCTGACCTTGTGGGCCGGCGGCACCAGCCTGCTTCTGCCGCTCTTCACGCCCGAGACTTACGCCGAGCGCGTGATCAACGGCGAACCCACGATGATCTTCAGCGCGCCCGCCCATCTCGCGGCGACCGTCAAGGCGGGCCTGCTCGACAATACGAACATCACCTCGGTCCGCGGCGTCGTCACCGGCGGCTCGATCTGCGCCCCGGTCGTGGCGTCCTCCTTCGAGGCCTGCCTGAAGGGCGGCCGGGTGGGCCATCTCTTCGGCATGACCGAGATGATCCTGGCGACGCAAACGCCCTTCGACAGCCCGCCCGAAAAGCGCCACGGCTCGGCCGGGCCGGTCACCCCCGGCGTCGAGGCGCGCGTGACCGATCCGGAGGGCAAGATCCTGGGCGCGGGCGAGGAGGGCGAGCTCGAGATCATGAGCTACGCCAATCTCGCCGGCTATCTCAACAACGAGGCCGCCAACAAGGCCTCCTTCACGCAGGATGGCTGGTTCAAGACGGGCGATCTCGCGGTCATCAACGAGGACGGCTTCATCGACATCACCGGCCGCGTGAAGGACCTCATCAACCGCGGCGGCATCAAGTTCAACCCGACCGATCTGGAGAACACGCTGATGTCCCACGAGGCGGTCGTCCAGGCCGCGATCGTGCCGATGCCCGACGAGGTGCTGGGCGAGAAGGCCTGCCTCTTCGTCACCCTCACCCCGGGCTCGAGCCTCTCCTTCGACGAGATGACAGGGCATCTGGCGGCCAACGGCTTTGCCAAGATGGTCTGGCCGGAACGCCTCGAGGTGATCGACGAGATGCCGATCACGCCGACCCGCAAGATCATCAAGGGCGAGCTCGCCGCGCGTCTACAGGCGGGGTGACCGGAACGCCCGGTGCGTCCTTCGAGACGCGGCCCTTCGGGTCGCTCCTCAGGATGAAGCCTTTAATTTGTCGGCCTAAAGAAAGACCTTCATCCTGAGGAGCCGCCGTAGGGCGGCGTCTCGAAGGACGCATGGGCGGGACTGCAGCGCCGGAATCCACAACCCACCGCCCGCATGTTCCGCCATTTTGCTTTGAGCAAACTGGCGCGACGGTCCATTCTGTTGCACAAGCACGCATGACGGCGGGTCGGGGCCGGGTCGCCCGGCCTTGAATCAGAACATTGGGAGGATGGGATGTCTAAGTCGATGCTCGGCGGATCGAGGCGCGTGGCGTCTTGCGCGGCCGTGGCCGCGCTTGCGGCGGGAATGACCATTGGGGCCACGACGGCACATGCCGCGGAGGTCAAGCTCGGCGCGCTCTTCGGCGTCACCGGGCCGATCGCGAAGTTCATCCCGGCGCTCAAGGACGCGGCCGACCTCGCGGTCAAGCAGATCAACGAACAAGGCGGCATGCTGAAGGGCGATACGCTCGCCTTGATCCTGGCCGACACCAAATGCGATTCCAAGACCGCCTCGGCCGCGGCCAACAAGCTGATCAACATCAACAAGGTCGTCGCCATCAACGGCGCGCTCTGCTCGGGCGCCACGATCTCCGCGGCCACCACCGTCGCCATCCCCGGCGGCGTGGTGATGATCTCGCCGGCCTCGGTGGCGCCGGCGATCACGCGGCTCAAGGACAAGGACCTGGTCTTCCGCGTGGTCCCGCCCGACGACTTCCACGGCAAGGTGCTGGCGCGCGTGATCATGAAGCGCGGCATCAAGAACATCGCCATCACCTATATCCAGAACGACTACGGCCGCGGCTTCGCCACGGTGCTGAAGAAGAGCTACGAGGCGTTGGGCGGCAAGGTCTCCGGCTACGGCGCGCATGAAGGCAAGAAGGCGTCCTACCGCTCCGAGCTCGCGGCGCTGAAGAAGGGCGGCGCCTCGCATCTCGTCGTCATCGCCTATTCGGCCGACAGCGGGCCGGTCATCCTGCGCCAGTCGCTGGAGCGCGGCTACTTCAAGAAGTTCATCGGGGTCGCCGGCCTCAACGAAGACAACATGATGGCCAAGATCGGCTGGAAGAACCTGCAGGGCATGTTCCTCACCAATGGCGGCTCGATCCCCGGCACGCCGGGCCGCAAGGCCTATCTGGACGCGATGAAGGCCTACAAGCCCGCCAGCGCCGGGCGGCCCTTCGCGGCCAATACCTATGACGCCACCTTCATGCTGGCGCTCGCGGTCGAGCAGGCCGGCTCCGCCGATCGCACCAAGATCAGCGCGGCGCTGCGCAAGATCGCCGGGCCCGGCGGCACGGTGATCCTGCCGGGCGAATGGGCCAAGGCCAAGAAGGCGATCGCCGCCGGCCAGAAGATCAACTACGAGGGCGCGGCCGGCCCGCACGACTTCGATGCGGCCGGCGACGTGCCGGGCGTGATCGACGTCTTCGAGGTGCGCGGCAACAAGCGCGTGCTGGTGGAGAAGATCGCCAAGTAGTCCGATCCGGACTTGGTTGCGCAAGGAAAGGGCCAGGTCCGGACGGGGCCGGCCCTTTTCTTTCGGCGCTGATTGCGGACGGCCGATGTGCCTTCCTTGCCCGGCTGCGCTTCAAGACCGGTCACAATGGCCGGTTACAATGGTATGCGGCGACATCGCTTGAAATCCGCCATTCCGATCGCCCCCGGCCGCCCGCACGCGATTAACCCTATTCCCCGAAACCCGGTTTTTTCCTTTGAGGATGGTGCTCCGCTGGGCCATTCTGTCGCCCAGGCGTCGCCGGAGCCTTTTCCGGGCGGCGGACCCCGGAGCCAGTTCCGGGCGACAAACCTAATGCAAGGCCAAAAAACGACTTTGGAGGGTTAACATGTCTGGTACGAAGCTCGGCACGCGCAAACGCGTGCTGGTGCGCGCCGCCATTACCGCTGTTGCTGCGGGTATGGTCTTCGGCGCGGCCTCCGCCCAGTCGGCGGAGATCAAGATCGGCGGCCTGTGGGGCGTGACCGGTCCGGTTTCCAAGTTCATCCCGCCGCTGAAGGACGCGGCCGATCTCGCCATCAAGCAGGTCAACGAGCAGGGCGGCCTCCTCAAGGGCGACACGCTCGCGATGGTCCTGGGCGACACCAAGTGCGACGGCAAGACCTCGTCGGCCGCCGCCAACAAGCTCGTCAACATCAACAAGGTCGTCGCCATCAACGGCGCGCTTTGCTCGGGTGCGACGATCGCCGCGGCCAACACCGTCGGCATTCCCGGCGGCGTGGTGATGATCTCGCCGGCCTCGACCTCGCCCGCGATCACCAATTTGGCGGACAAGGACTTCGTCTACCGGGTCTGCCCGGCGGACGACTTCCAGGGCAAGATCCTGGCGCGCGTCATCAAGAAGCGCGGCATCAACAAGATCGCCATCACCTATATCCAGAACGACTACGGCAAGGGCCTCGCCGAGGCGCTGAAGAAGAACTACGAGGCGCTCGGCGGCAAGGTCGCCGGCTATGCGGCGCACGAGGCGAAGAAGGCCTCCTACCGCTCCGAGCTCGCGACGCTGAAGAAGGGCGGCGCCAAGCATCTCGTCGTCATCGCCTATGCGGCCGACAGCGCCCCGGTGATCATGCGCCAGTCGCTCGAGCGCGGCTATTTCCGCAAGTTCATCGGCGTTGACGGCGTCAACGAGGACAGCATGCTCGCCAAGATCGGCTGGCAGAACGTCCAGGGCATGTTCATCACCAACGGCGGCTCGGTTCCCGGCACCCCCGGCGAGAAGGCCTATACCGCGGCGATGAAGGCCTACAAGCCCGGCAGCCTGGGCAAGCCGTTCTCGGCCAACGCCTATGACGCGACCTTCATGATCGCGCTGGCGATCGAGGCCGCCGGCTCGACCGACCGCACCAAGATCCGCGACGGCCTGCGCAAGATCGCCGGTCCGGGCGGCACCGTGATCCTGCCCGGCGAGTGGGCCAAGGCGAAGAAGCTTCTCGCCGCCGGCCAGAAGATCAACTATCAGGGCGCCGCTGGCCCCCACGACTTCGACAAGAACGGCGACGTCTCCGGCGTCATCGACGTCTTCGAGGTCAAGGGCAAGAAGCGCGTCCTCGTGGAGAAGATCGCCAAGTAAGCCGATCCGAGGATCAAGCGATCCGATCTACGTAAGACGGCTTAAGACAAGAGGGCCGG